>JAJZHH010000105.1 GCA_021804595.1 Pseudomonadota bacterium | reverse complement strand
ATTGCTTGGTGGGCTGCAGCGTGGTTTCGAGATCGAGCAGTCCCAGCCCTGCGCTGCTGCCCGCAGCACCTTCGATGCCCAGCGGATCGTGGAGCGCGTGCCCGAGCATCTGCAAGCCGCCGCAAATACCCAACAGCTTGCCTCCGTAGCGCAGGTGGCGCAGCAGGTAGGGCTCCCAGCCGCGGGCACGCAAATATTCGAGGTCGCTGCGCACGGCCTTCGACCCCGGCAGGCAGACGAGGTCGGCGTGCGGAGGTGCATCGCCCGGCGCGACGAAGCTGAAGTCGACCGCCGGGTGCAGGCGCAAGGCGTCGAAGTCGGTGTGGTTGGAGATCCGGGGCAAGGCCGGCACGATCACGCGCAGCGGCGCGCCCGGATGCGTCGGACGTCGCGGCAGTGCATCCTCGGCGTCGAGGTGAAGGTCCTGAAGGTAGGGCAGCACGCCGAGCACCGGCTTGCCCGTGCGTTGCTCGAGCCAGTCGAGTCCGGGCTGCAGCAGGGCCAGGTCACCGCGGAAGCGATTGATCACGAAGCCGGCGACGCGCGCCCGTTCCGAAGTCGAAAGCAGCTCGAGCGTGCCGATCAGGTGGGCAAACACGCCACCGCGGTCAATGTCGGCGACCAGCAGCACCGGGCAGTCGACCGCTTCGGCGAACCCCATGTTCGCGATGTCGCCTTCGCGAAGGTTGATCTCGGCCGGCGACCCTGCGCCTTCGCAGACGATCGCGCGATAGGCCGACGCCAACCGCGCGTGCGATTCGAGCACCGCATCGCGCGCGACGCGCTTGTATCCGTGATAGCCAACCGCGTCGAGTTCGGCGACCGCTCGCCCCTGGATGATCACCTGCGCCGCGCGGTCGCTGTTGGGCTTGAGCAGCACCGGGTTCATGTCGCTGTGCGGCGCCACGCCGCAGGCCTGCGCCTGCACCGCCTGGGCGCGTCCGATCTCGCCGCCGTCAACGGTCACCGCAGAATTCAAGGCCATGTTCTGCGGCTTGAACGGGGCCACCGCGACGCCGTGGCGTCGCAGCCAGCGACACAGCGCCGCGGTCAGCAGGCTTTTGCCGGCATCGGACGTGGTGCCTTGCACCATCAAGGTGTTGGATATCATGGTCTGATCTGGCTCAGGGCCTTGTCGAGCCTTACCCACTCGCCTTCGGCGCCTGGCAGGCCAAAGCGCAAGCCGGCCGGGTCGGAGAAGCTGCGCACGAGCACGCCGCACAGGCCCAGGGCGTGTTCGATGCGCGGCGCCGCAGGCGTCGGGACCCACTGGAACAGCGCAGTGCCTGCGCTCGGCGGTAGGTGGTGCCGAGACAGGATCTCGGCGAGTCTTGCGGATCTCCGCAGCAGGCGTCGGCGCTCGGCGAATTGCCACTCGGTATCGCGCAGGGCCTGCGTCGCCAGCCAGCGCGCAGCCCCACAGATTGGCCACGGTCCCAGATGCTCGCGCAGCGCGCGCAGAATCCGCGGCTCGGCGATCACGAAACCGATACGGGCGCCTGCCAGCCCGAAGAACTTGCCCAGGCTGCGCAGCACGATCAGTCCGGGCGTGGAGGCGTGGGCCACGAGCGAGAGCTCCGGGCACGCGTCGACGTAGGCCTCGTCGACGACGAGCCACCCGCCCCGTGCACGCAGCGCGTCGTGCCAGCGCAGCAGTTGCGCCGCGTCGCGACACGTTCCGGTCGGATTGTTCGGGTTGACGAGAACCACGACATCGACATCATCGGCGAGTGTTTGCCCGTCCCATGAGCGAACGGTATGGCCCGCCTGGCTCCAGGCGTGCGCATGCTCCGCGTAGCTCGGCGCAAGCACATCGACACGGCTTTGGGGGCGGAGTTTCGGCAACGCCTGGATCGCAGCCTGGCTGCCAGCGGTGGCCAGGATCGAAGAACATCCGAAACAGCTGGACGCGGCGCTTTCGAGCGCGTCATCGTCTTCCGGAAGCCGCCTCCACGCTTGCGCGGGAACGTCGACCAGCGGCCAGCCTTCGGGATTGATGCCGGTGGAGAGATCAAGCCAGCGCTGCGGCTCAATACCGAAGCGCACCGCCGCTGCGTTCAAGCGCCCGCCATGTTCGAGCATCACCCAAGCTCCGCGCGAACGATCGCCGCCGCGGCATAAGCCAGCAGCCACAGCGCCACGCCACGCCGCACGAGCGCGAGTGCCCGACGGATGTCCGCGGCGCCGGCGGTAGAGCCCAGCCCCAACGCCGGCCGCTTCTGGACGACTCCGTTGTAACTTGCCGCACCGCCCAGGCGAATGCGCAAAGCTCCGGCGCCGGCCGCCATCACCGGCCCGGCGTTCGGGCTGTCCCAGCGCGGCGCTTGGCGTGCCCAGCAAGCCAGTGCAGACCCAGTATGGCCAAACATGCAATAGCTCAATGCAGTCAACCGCGCCGGAATCCAGTTCAGCACGTCGTCAAGCCTGGCTGCCGCCCATCCAAAGCGAAAATAGCGCTCGTTTCGATAGCCCCACATCGCGTCCAGCGTGTTGCTCAGTCGGTAGACGATGACCCCCGCCGACCCGGCACACGCAAACCAGAACAACGCGCCGAATACGGCGTCGTTGCCGTTTTCCAGTGCGCTCTCACAGGCGGCGGGAGCGATGCGCAGCGTCGCGGCGTCGCGACTGACGACGCGGGACACCGCGCGGCGTGCCGCGTCGTCATCCCCGGCATCCAGCGCGCGCGCGACCGGCAGCAGGTGATCGTGCAGGCTGCGGCACCCGAGCGCGAAATACAACGCGCCCACATCGAAAACGTCGCGCCACGGCGGCGCGAGATGCTCGATGGCCAGCGCGCCGAACATTGCCGGCGCGAGCAGGACAGCGACGGCAAGCACTCCCGACGCCCGCGACGAACGCCACAAGGTCGCTTCGACACGGCGCGCGGCAATGCCGAAGCCCACCAGGGGGTGCAGCCGGCGCGGCTCGCCAAACAGCCAGTCGAGCGAGACCGCGGCGAGCATCATCCAGGCGGTGGACGCCATCGCTCAATACGCCGGTTCAGTGCCGCCGGCGCCTTCGGGCCAACGGTTCTCGAACAGGATCTGCGCGCGTGCCAGGCGACGGCCCCATCCTGCCTGCTCGAACATAGGCCGCGGGTAGAACGCCGCCACGCGGCCAATGCACAGCAATGCCACGGGACTCGCTCCCGCGGGCAATTCGAGGAGGCGTGCCAGCTGCTCCGGATCGAAGAACGACACCCAACCCAGGCCGACGCCTTCGGCTCGCGCGGCAAGCCACATGTTCTGCACCGCGCAACCGATCGAAGCCAGGTCCATTTGCGGCATCGTGCGGCGCCCGATCACGTGGCGCTCGCGCTGCGGCATCAGCGCCACCGCGAGAACCTCTGCGCACTCGCGCAGCCCTTCAATCTTCACCTCGAGGAATTCCTGGTTGCGCGAAGGCAATGCCCCGGCGGTGACAAGCCGCTCGGCCTCGACCAGTTCGCGGATCTCGTCGCGCAACGCCGGGTCGGTGATGCGCAGGAAGCGCCACGGCTGCATGAAGCCGACCGAAGGCGCGAATTGCGCCGCGTCGACCAAACGATCGAGACAGCCCTCGGGAAGCGGGTCACGCAGGAAATGGCGCATGTCGCGACGCTCGCGCATGCACTTCCACACCGCGTCGATTTCAGCGTCCGTATACCTGTGCGAATCGAGCGTCATCTGAACAACCCCGCCGCAGCCTGCGGGTTCGACGGGAAATAGAAGTGCACATAGGACGCCGTCAGCGCGCCGACGCGGTAGACCGCCTCGCCGGCCACGCCGTTCGCGGTGGCCGCGCGCCGCCAGGGCTGCAGCGTCGTGTCGAGCGTCGAATGGTGGAAGGTGTGGCCGCGCAGTTCGCCGGCAGCAAACTCGACGCTTTGCTGGCCCAGCGCTGCCAGTCGCGGCCCCAGCGTCGCCGAGGCTGGCAACACGCCGACCATCGGCGCGCCGTTGCCGGACGCGTCGCGCAGCGACTCGCACAGGTACAACATGCCACCGCATTCGGCCAGCATGGGGCGCCGCGCGGCATGGTGCGCGATGATCGCCTCGCGCATGCCAGCGTTGGCCGCCAGCGCCGCGAGATGCAGCTCCGGATAGCCTCCAGGCAGCCACAGCGCGTCGCACGGGGGCAGCGCGGTGTCGCGCAGCGGCGAGAAGAATGCGATTTCGGCACCAAGCTCGCGCAGCAGTTCGACGTTGGCCGGATAGATGAACGAGAACGCCTCGTCGCGCGCCACCGCGATGCGCACGTCGCGCAGCATGGGGCGCGGCGGCATCGCGGCCGGCGCCTCGAAGCGTATCGCCGCGGGCAGCGTGTCGTCGACGCGCAGCGCGTCGGCCGCGGCATCGATGCGGCGCTCCAGGTCGTCGATCTCCCTGGCCTGAACCAGGCCGAGGTGGCGCTCGGGCAGTGCCGCGTCGGCGCACGCCGGCAGGTGGCCGATCCAGCGCACACTCGGTGGAAGCGCGTCGCGCAGCATCGCTGCGTGCGCTGCTCCGCCGACGCGGTTGGCCAGCGCGCCGTGCAGCGCGACTTCCTGCCGGTAGCTCGCCAAGCCGAGCGCGACGGCGCCGAAGGTCTGCGCCATCGCCGCCGCGTCGATCACCAGAAGCACCGGCAAGCCGAACGCCGCGGCGAGTTCGGCGCTGCTCGGCACGCCGTCGTGCAGTCCCATCACGCCTTCGACGACGATCAGGTCGGCGCCGGTTGCGGCATCGGCCAGCCGCCGCGCACAACCATCGACGCCCAACAGGCGCAAATCGAGGTTGTCTACCGGCTGACCACTGGCGACTTCGAGCACCATCGGATCGAGAAAGTCCGGTCCCGCCTTGAACACCCGCACGCGCCTGCCGAGACGGCGCTGCCGGCGCACGAACGCCGCGGTGACCAGGGTCTTGCCCTGGCCCGACCCGGGCGCTGCGACGAGCAGGGCCGGGCACGACGCGTGCTTGCGTTCGCGGCTCACAGGTCGACTCCGGCCTGGGCGCGAACACCCGCGCGAAACGCGTGCTTGACGTCTCGCACTTCGCTGACGGTGTCGGCCAGTTCGGTCAGCGCCGTGGGCGCGGCGCGGCCGGTCACGACGACGTGCTGAAGGGGCGGGCGGGCTGCCAGCGCAGCGTAGACCGCCGTGGCATCGAGGTAGCCGTACTGGAGCAGGTAGGTCAGCTCGTCGAGCACCACGAGATCGATCGTCGGATCGGCGAGCGCGATGCCCGCACGCTGCCAGCCGCGCGCGGCGACTTCGGCATCGCGCGCACGGTCCTGCGTTTCCCAGGTGAAGCCTTCGCCGCAGACTTCCCAGCTCAGGCCGGCATGGCCGTCGAAAAAGGCTTCCTCGCCCGTGTCGCGGCGCCCCTTGATGAATTGATAGACGCGTACCTGCATGCCGTGTCCGAGGGCCCGAGCGACCATGCCGAACGCGGAACTCGACTTGCCTTTTCCGTTTCCGGTCAGCACCAGAAGCACGCCGCGGTCCTCGGTCGCGCGCTTAATGGCGCCATCAACGACGGTTTTCTTGCGCGCCATACGCTGCGCATGACGCTGGTCCGGGGTCTCAGCCATGGATTTCGCCGCTGCGTCGCGTCATTTCTGTTGCCAGCACCTGGACTACGCGCGCCGCCGCAACGTAGAACGCCATGGCCCCGAGCGTCGGCGGAAAGAACGCGAGTTCTCGCTGGATGAAGACCTGCAGCGTCGGATCGGCGAAGCGGCCGCCGAAGAAATAGAAACTGCCGCTGGAGCACAGCTCCGCGAGAAACGCCGCGACGACGACCGCGACCGTCCATGTCCCAAGGTCGGCGACGGTGATCGCCTCATGTCGCGCGACACGTCGGCCGCCGGCCCAGAGCAGGCTGTATGTGACGAGCAACGCGGAATAAGCGGGGGTCACGCAATAGCCGGGCACACCGGCGATGCCGATCGCTACGGCGTCGACGGCCACGGCCAGGGTCAACAGGCCGAGCAGCCAGCGCGCTGACCCCAGCCAGGCGCCGGCGAGGAAAAACACGGCCCACGACGCGTCGGGCAGTGCCAGCGGGGTCGCGAAGTGATGGCTCCGCGTGGCGGCCATCAGCAACGCGAGCATCGCGCCGAGCAGCCATTGGGGTTTGGTCGAAGTCGTCATGTTGATCATCTCCTTGGGGAAAGTCAGGGCCGGCGATCAGGTCGGAGTCCACGTCAAGCCGATGAACGCGCCGAAGGGTTCTCGCTCGTAGCCGTAGTTCGTCTGGTACTTTCGGTTGAACAGGTTGTCGACGCGCAGATTCCAGGACCAATGCCGGTCGATCGATCGTCTGGCGCTAAGGTCGAACACCGCATACGCGCCGAGGTCATGCCCTCCGAACGGGTCGTATCGCGTGCTCGAGAAGTGCGCGTCGGCGCCGAGCGTCGCGCCGGCAAACACATGTTCGACCCCGGCGTTGGCCAGGGTATGGGCGACCAGGGGCAGCGTGGCACCCGCGGCGCCCGGCGACAGGTTCACGGGATCCTGCAGCGTGAAGTTGCCGTGCCAGTTCCAACCGGCGCGGCTGCCATGCGCGGTCAATTCGAGACCGCGGGTGCGTGCGCTGGCGATGTTCTGGAACTGCCCGATGCCGTTTGTGGAGTCGACCGTGACGTATGCCCATTGATCGTGGGCTGCCGTCTGAAACAGCGTGGCGCGCACGTATTGCGCACCGCTGGCCCATTGCACCCCGGCTTCCAGCGAGTGCGCCTTTTCGGGCCGCAGGCTCGGATTCGGGATGGTGCCGAACGTTCCTGGGACCTGGTAATACAAGTAGCCCAGCGGCGGCGCGTTGAAGGCGGTCGAGGCGCTCGCAATCAGCTTGAAACCCGCACCGACGGCGTGTCCCCAGCCCAAGTAGGCTGTGTCCTGGGCGGAGAAGCCACCGATGTCGTCGCGTCGAATATTGACTTGCAACTCGTTGCCGGAGATTTGCCCATCGATCCCGGCGAACAGCGCGTTGGCATGCCGACTCGTGCTCGGGATGTCGCCCTGGCCGCTGCTGTCGATCGACTGATGCTCCAGGTCGAGCCCGGCGGTGGCTTTCCAGCCTGACTCGAGATCGACGACGTTACGCCACTCGAGCTTGCCGATACGCGTCCGGTACGCCAAGGCGTAGGCCCCCGTGAATCCGCTGTCCGTGGTTTGCTGCGCCAGACTGAGGTGCGAGGTCCAGGCGGCACCGATGTGGTCATCGGCGTCGATCGTCGTGATCCTTTGGTGCGTGTTGCCGCCAGCCGTAGCGTTGTCGTAAGTGAAGCGGCCCTGACTGTCGTAGGCATGCAGTCCGAGGCTCTGGCCCGGAGCCAGTTGTTGCCTGATGGCCAGATCGACCGTATCGTTTCTGTAACCGTCGGATTGGTTCGGCAATCCTGATTGCACCGGATCCAGCGACGGGATGCCTTGCGTCGTGTAGCGGCTGAAGCCCGCCTGCAGACTGGTCGCGCCGACTCGGGTGGAGGCGTTAATCGCGCTGCTCGCGCTACCGCGGCTGCCGACGCCGGCCGTGACCGAGGCCACCGGCGCGGTGCTTGCGCGCCGGGTTGTGATCAGCACGACGCCGCCGACAGCGCCGGACCCATAGATCGCCGAAACGTTGCCTCGGACGATCTCAACGCGCTCGATTTGGCGCGTCTGCAAATTGCTCAGGTAGGCATTGCCCGAGGCGTCTTGTGCATTGATTGCGACGCCGTCGACCAGCACGAGGACATCGGGTCCGCTAAAGCCACGAACAAACACATTGCCTGCCTGGCCTGTTCCGCCATAGCTGGTGATCTCAACGCCGGTCGCCTGCCGCAACAGGATGGTCAGGTTCGGCGCGCCGGAAGCGGCGATTTCGTCGCGCGTGATCACGCTGACGCTTGGAAGGGACGAAGTCAGGGGCTCCGGGTAGGTCGTGGATGACACCACGACGGGAGCGAGTGCGGTCGCAGGAGCGGCGTGAACGGCGCTGCCGGAACCCGCGAGCACGACGAACGCGGCAACGCGTGGACGCAGACGGCTGCGTGCGATCTTGGGATGACGATGGTCCATTGCGGACAACTCCAGGAAACAAGTACGGCCCGCGCCTCCCGCGCAGGGACTTGAACGATGGAGTCCGCTCGAGGAGCGCTACGCGCTCCGATCCTGAAGGACGATGTCACCAACCCACCCCGGACGGCGATACCCCAACGTGTTGGCCGGTATCCGGGCTGGCGGCGTGCCCGAACGACCTTCCCGGGCGAACCCAGTGGTCTGCGTGTTCGGGCTCCCAGACTTCACGTCCAGGGCCGTTGACCGTTGCGGGGGCAGCACAGGCCAGGGTTTGATCCCATCCTGTTTCCCGTTTAACGAAGCGTCACGAACGGACGCTAGCGCACCAACGAGCGAAATCCTAGCACGCCAGCCACGTCAATAGGACTTGATCCATGGCCCCATCGATCGACTTTTCCACGTCGGCACTCGTCGTTGAAAAGCCGCGGCGCCGAGCGGCGGCAACGCGTAAGAGCACCGGTTCGTCGAGGCCTGAGGCGTCTGCTAACGCGCCGACATCAGTTCGAGCAAGAGTGGCCGCCTCCATCGCTGGCATAAAGCCTTGAGCACTTGCACTTGGAACGTTGGTCCCGACGCAAGATCACCCACGGGATTCATCTCAGAGACCACAGGCTACCTCCCCCGAACCGCGAAATCGTGAACAAATTCGCAAGATACCCCGCATATCTTGGGACATTGGACCCTAGGGAAGCACTGAAGAAATGACTTCTTGGGCGGAGCCGCCGACATCCATGTTCGTGAACTGCGCGAAAAGCGAGCCGTTTGCGGTCAGGATGCCCGAAACGCAGCCGAAAATCGGGTGCGGAC
>JAJZHH010000015.1 GCA_021804595.1 Pseudomonadota bacterium | reverse complement strand
CCGCAACTTGAGGATCCTGACCATGCCTACCCCTGAATCACCCCTGTCGAGGCGGCGTCGCGCGCCGCTGGCCGGCGCGCTGGCGCTGGCGCTGTTCGCGCTGTCGCTCGGCGACGCGTTCGCCGGCAGCAAGTTCAGCAGGCAACGCCCGCCCACGCCGCCGCGCGGCGGCCAGCAGAGTTTGCACGACTTCAGCGATGTGCGCGAGGCGCCGCGCGCGCCGCGTGCGCGTTCGGTGAAGCATTCCAATGCGCCGCAGACGATACGCCTGGGCGCGATCGAGCTCGCGCGGCAGCTCGACGAGGCGCAATTGGAGCGGCGGCGGGCCCAGGCCAAAAGTTTGCGCCGGGCCGCGCGCAGGGAGGGGTTGCAGGTCGATCCGCGGAGTCTGGAGCCGCTCGAGCACCCCCCGCACACCCGGGCGGTCGTGAAGAAAACCGTCAAGACGACGAACAAGGTCCACGCGCAGGCGCGGCTCGAGCCCAGGCCGGAACCGCGCGCGGTTCAGGCCGCCATTCAGCGTCGGGACCCGCGGAGCAAGATCGACCGCGGTCGTTTCGCCAGCGAGGAGCGCGGCAACCTGAGCGAGTTGCGCGCGGACTCGAGGCCGCAGCGCGAGGTGCGGTCACACTCGTTCGCCCCGCGGCACGGCGCAAAAGTGAGGTTCGCCGCTGCCCATCGGGAACGCGTGGAGCAAACGGTGGCGCAGTGGCAGGGGTCGCCGATCGCGACCGCCTCAAGCCTTGAAACGGTGCGCATGACGATGTGCTTCATCAAGAATTTCAACGGCGACGACGATCCACG
Organism: Pseudomonadota bacterium; assembly: GCA_021804595.1. GTDB lineage: Bacteria > Pseudomonadota > Gammaproteobacteria > Burkholderiales > Burkholderiaceae_C > Thiomonas_A. The sequence continues at coordinate 33,332 of JAJZHH010000015.1, read as the reverse complement.
GCGGCAGCAAGCGCAAGCCTTTCAAAATGCCTACATTCCCGCCGAGGACGGGGCCAGTTTCGACCGCATCTGGCGCAACTCACTGGGGTTGAACTACCGCCCGTTGCAGGTGTTCGACGGCAATGTGCGCGCCGCGATCGAGCAGGCCATCGACGACGCCAGCCTCGACACCGCGCTGCTCGACAGCGCGCTGATCGCACTGCCGCAGCCGATGCGCTTTGGCGATCTGCCGCAGCCCGAGCGCATCGCGATGGTGATCGCGCGCAGTGCGCCGGATGGCGCATCGACGCCACGCTATGCGGTCATCGGTCGCGCCAAGCCCCATTACGTCGACTTCAGCATGGCCTACCCGCTCTGGGAGGCCGACGGTCAGATGAGGATGGTGATCGAGAAGCTGTCCAAGGCCGGCGAGGCGACCGTGACGATGGACCAGGTGGAGTACGTGATCTATCGACCGCGCGCATCGTCCTGACGCGGCGGTGGGGCCGGGCCGGGGTTCGGTGACGGCTTCGGCCACGTTTCAGTTTGGGGAACGTGGAACTTAAACGTTTCGTTATCGGAACTGAAGGGCCGCTGGCGATGCGCGCGCGTGTCGGGTCCGCATCGCGCCCGGCACGCGTGCCGGGCGCCGTTTCGCTGTGGCGGCGCGACGTTGGCGGGGATGGGTGGCGGTGTCGGCGCGCCGCTGCGGCTTTCGCACGAGGTTTGGCACGCGGCTTGCAATGCAACGCCGGTCCGACCATCGAGGAATAGCCATGACGACCCCAGGAGCTGCCTTCCGCGCCGCGCTCAAAGCCGAATCGCCGCTGCAGGTGATCGGCGCGATCAACGCCAACCACGCGCTGCTCGCGCGTCGCGCCGGTTACCGCGCGATCTACCTGTCGGGCGGCGGCGTCGCCGCCGGCTCGCTGGGCATGCCCGACCTGGGCATCAACACGCTCGACGACGTGCTCACCGACGTGCGCCGCATCACCGACGTCTGCGACCTGCCGCTGATCGTCGACATCGACACCGGCTTCGGCCCCAGCGCGTTCAACATCGCGCGCACGGTCAAGAGCCTGATCAAGTTCGGCGCCGCCGGCTGCCACATCGAGGATCAGGTCGGCGCCAAGCGCTGCGGCCACCGTCCGGGCAAGGAAATCGTTCCGGCCGCCGAAATGGCCGACCGCGTGCGCGCCGCCGCCGACGCGAAGACCGACCCCGACTTCTTCCTGCTGGCGCGCACCGACGCGCTCGCCGTCGAAGGCGTCGAGCCGGCGCTGGAGCGCGCGCGGCTGTGCGTCGAGGCCGGCGCCGACGGCATCTTCGCCGAGGCGGTTCCCGACCTGGCGACCTACAAGCGCTTCGTCGACGAGCTCGGCGTGCCGATCCTGGCCAACATCACCGAGTTCGGCAAGACGCCGCTGTTCACCCGCGACGAGCTGGCGTCGGTCGGCGTGGCCATCGCGCTGTACCCGCTGAGCGCCTTCCGCGCGATGAACAAGGCCGCCGAAAATGTCTATGAAACGCTGCGCCGCGACGGCACGCAGCGTGACATCATCGACCAGATGCAGACGCGCGAGGAGCTGTACGACCGCATCGGCTACCACGACTACGAGCAGCGCCTCGACGCGGTGTTCAAGGCCACGCGCAAATAAGCCGACAATTCAACCCCAAGGAGACCGCCATGACCGAAACCGCCGCCGGCTTCAAGCCGAAGAAATCCGTCGCCCTGTCGGGAACCGTCGCCGGCAACACCGCGCTGTGCACGGTGGGGCGCAGCGGCAACGACCTGCATTACCGCGGCTACGACATCCTCGACATGGCCGAAGCCTGCGAGTTCGAGGAAGTCGCCCACCTGCTGGTGCACGGCAAGCTGCCCAACGTCGCCGAACTGGCCGCGTACAAGGCCAAGCTGGCGCGGCTGCGCGGGCTGCCGGCGGCGGTGCTCGACGTGCTCGAGTCGCTGCCGGCCGCTGCGCACCCGATGGACGTGATGCGCAGCGGCGTGTCGGCGCTGGGCTGCGCGCTGCCGGAGAAGGACGACCACAACCTGGCCGGCGCGCGCGACATCGCCGACCGCCTGATGGCCAGCCTCGGCTCCATGCTGCTGTACTGGTACCACTACAGCCACAACGGCCGCCGCATCGAGGTCGAGACCGACGACGACTCGATCGCCGCGCACTTCCTGCACCTGCTGCACGGCCGCGCGCCGAGCGCGTCGTGGGTGCGCGCGATGCATACCTCGCTGAACCTGTACGCCGAGCACGAGTTCAACGCGTCGACCTTCACCGCGCGCGTGATCGCCGGCACCGGCAGCGACTTCCACTCGTGCATCACCGGCGCCATCGGCGCGCTGCGCGGGCCGAAGCACGGCGGCGCCAACGAGGTCGCGTTCGACATCCAGAGCCGCTACGGCAGCGCCGACGAGGCCGAGGCCGACATCGTGCGCCGCGTCGCCGCGAAGGAAGTGATCATCGGCTTCGGCCACCCGGTCTACACGATCTCCGACCCGCGCAACGTCGTCATCAAGGGCGTGGCCAAGCAGCTCGCCGACGAAGCCGGCGACCAGCGCATGTACGCGGTGGCCGAGCGCCTCGAGGCGGTGATGAAGCGCGAGAAGAACATGTTCCCGAACCTCGACTGGTTCAGCGCCGTCAGCTACTCGCTGATGGGCGTGCCCACGGCGATGTTCACGCCGCTGTTCGTGATCTCGCGCACCAGCGGCTGGAGCGCGCACGTCATCGAGCAGCGCCTGGACGGCAAGATCATCCGTCCGAGCGCCAACTACACCGGCCCCGAAGACCAGAGCTTCGTGTCGCTGGCGCAACGTCCCTGAGGTCACAAGCACCATGAACACCGGATACCGCAAGCCGCTGCCGGGCACCGCGCTCGACTACTTCGACGCGCGCGAAGCCGTCGAATCGATCCGCCCCGGCGCCTGGGCCGGATTGCCGTACACCGCGCGCGTGCACGCCGAGAACCTGGTGCGCCGCTGCGACCCGGCGCTGCTGGGCGACTGCCTGACGCAGATCGTCGAGCGGCGCCGCGAGCGCGACTTCCCGTGGTTTCCGGCGCGCGTGGTGTGCCACGACATCCTCGGCCAGACCGCGCTGGTCGACCTGGCCGGGCTGCGCGACGCGATCGCGCAGCAGGGTGGGGACCCGGCCAAGGTCAATCCGGTGGTTCCGGTGCAGCTGATCGTCGACCACTCGCTGGCCGTCGAGTGCGGCGGCGACGACCCCGACGCGTTCGCCAAGAACCGCGCCATCGAGGACCGCCGCAACGAGGACCGCTTCCACTTCATCGAGTGGACGCGGCAGGCGTTCGAGAACGTCGACGTGATCCCGCCGGGCAACGGCATCATGCACCAGATCAACCTGGAACGCATGTCGCCGGTGGTGCACGCGCAGGACGGCGTCGCGTTTCCCGACACGCTGGTCGGCACCGACAGCCACACGCCGCACGTCGACGCGCTGGGCGTGATCGCGGTCGGCGTCGGCGGCCTGGAAGCGGAGAACGTGATGCTGGGCCGCGCGTCGTGGATGCGCTTGCCCGACATCGTCGCCGTCGAGCTGTCCGGGCGGCCGCAGCCGGGCATCACCGCGACCGACATCGTGCTCGCGCTGACCGAGTTCCTGCGCAAGTCCAAGGTGGTCGGCGCCTACCTCGAGTTCCGCGGCCCGGGCGCTGCGGCGCTGACGCTGGGGGATCGCGCGACGATCTCGAACATGGCGCCCGAATACGGCGCCACGGCCGCGATGTTCGCGATCGATTCTCAAACGCTGGACTACCTGCGGCTGACCGGACGCAGCGCCGAGCAGGTGCAGCTGGTTGAAACCTACGCCAAGGCCGCCGGGCTGTGGGCTGACACGCTGCTTGACGCCGAGTACGAGCGCACGCTGCACTTCGACCTGTCCAGCGTCGTGCGCAACATCGCCGGGCCGTCGAACCCGCACGCGCGCGTGCCGACGACCGAACTGGCCGCGCGCGGCATCGCTGCGCCGTGGCAGCTCGAGCCCGGGCTGATGCCCGACGGCGCGGTGATCATCGCCGCCATCACCAGCTGCACCAACACCAGCAACCCGCGCAACGTGATCGCCGCCGGGCTGCTGGCGCGCAACGCCCACCGCGCGGGGCTCAAGCGCCAGCCGTGGGTCAAGTCCTCGCTGGCGCCGGGCTCCAAGGCGGTGCGCCTGTACCTCGAGCAGGCCGGCCTGCTCGACGACCTCGAAGCCCTCGGCTTCGGCATCGTCGGCTACGCCTGCACCTCGTGCAACGGCATGTCGGGCGCGCTCGATCCGAAAATCCAGCAGGAAATCGTCGAGCGCAACCTGTACGCGACCGCGGTGCTGTCGGGCAACCGCAACTTCGACGGCCGCATCCACCCCTACGCCAAGCAGGCCTTCCTGGCGTCGCCGCCGCTGGTCGTCGCCTACGCGATTGCCGGCACCGTGCGCTTCGACATCGAGCGCGACGTGCTCGGTGTCGCCGACGGCCGCGAGATCCGCCTCAAGGACATCTGGCCCGACGACGCCGAGATCGACGCGCTGGTCAAGTCGGCGGTCAAGCCCGAGTTCTTCCGCGAGGTCTACGAGCCGATGTTCGCGCTGCGCGACGACCGCGGCGCGCGCGTCGACCCGCTGTACGCGTGGCGCGAGCGCTCGACCTACATCCGCCGCCCGCCGTACTGGGAAGGCGCGCTGGCCGGCGAGCGCACGCTGACCGGCATGCGCCCGCTGGCGATCCTGCCCGACAACATCACGACCGACCACTTGTCGCCGAGCAACGCGATCCTGGCCTCCAGCGCCGCCGGCGAGTACCTGGCGAAGATGGGCCTGCCCGAGGAGGACTTCAACTCCTACGCCACGCACCGCGGCGACCACCTGACGGCGCAGCGCGCGACCTTCGCCAACCCGACGCTGAAGAACGAGATGGTGCGCGCCGCCGACGGCAGCGTGCGCGCCGGATCGCTGGCGCGGGTCGAGCCCGAAGGGCAGGTGATGCGCATGTGGGAAGCGATCGAGACCTATATGGCGCGGCGCCAGCCGCTGATCATCGTCGCCGGCGCCGACTACGGCCAGGGCTCGTCGCGCGACTGGGCGGCCAAGGGCGTGCGTCTGGCCGGGGTCGAGGCGATCGCCGCCGAAGGCTTCGAGCGCATCCACCGCACCAACCTGATCGGCATGGGCGTGCTGCCGCTGCAGTTCGAGCCCGGTACGACGCGGCTGACGCTGGGCCTGGACGGCACCGAGACCTACGACGTGGTCGGCGAGCGCCGCCCGCGCGCGACGCTGACGCTGGTCGTGCACCGGCGCGACGGCAGCCGCGTCGAGGTGCCGGTGACCTGCCGCCTCGACACCGCCGAGGAAGTGTCGATCTACGAGGCCGGCGGCGTGCTGCAGCGCTTCGCGCAGGATTTCCTGGCCTCGGCGCAAGCCGCCTGACACGGAGTCGAGTGATGTCGCAAGTTCCGCAGATCCGCATTCCCGCCACGTATATGCGCGGCGGCACCAGCAAGGGCGTGTTCTTCCGCCTCGACGACCTGCCTGAGGCGGCGCGCGTGCCCGGGCGCGCGCGCGACGCGCTGCTGCAGCGCGTGATCGGCAGCCCCGACCCCTACGCCAAGCAGATCGACGGCATGGGCGGCGCCACCTCGAGCACCAGCAAGACGGTGCTCGTGGCGCGCAGCAGCCGCCCCGGCCACGACGTCGACTACCTGTTCGGCCAGGTCTCGATCGACACCGACTTCGTTGACTGGAGCGGCAACTGCGGCAATCTGTCGGCCGCGGTCGGCCCGTTCGCGATCGCCGCCGGGCTGGTCGACGGCGTGCCGCGCGACGGCGTCGCCACCGTGCGCATCTGGCAGGCCAACATCGGCAAGACCATCGTCGCGCAGGTGCCGATGCGCGACGGCCAGGTGCAGGAGACCGGCGACTTCGAGCTCGACGGCGTCACCTTCCCGGCCGCCGAGGTCGAACTCGAGTTCGTCGACCCTTCGGCCGACGAGGAGGGCGGCGGCGGCGCGATGTTCCCGACCGGCAACGTCGTCGACACGCTCGAGGTGCCGGGCGTCGGCAGCCTGCGTGCGACGCTGATCAACGCCGGCATTCCGACCATCTTCGTCGACGCGGCCGCGCTCGGCTACACCGGCACCGAGCTGCAGGGCGCGATCAACGGCGACGACGCCGCGCTCAAGCGTTTCGAGACGATACGCGCGTGGGGCGCGGTGCGCATGGGGCTGATCGATCGCATCGAGGACGCCGCGACTCGCCAGCACACGCCCAAGGTCGCGTTCGTCGCGCCGCCGGCCGACTACGTCGCCTCCAGCGGCAAGCCGGTGCGCGCCGCCGACATCGACCTGCTGGTGCGCGCGATGTCGATGGGCAAGCTGCACCACGCGATGATGGGCACCGCGGCGGTGGCCATCGGTGCCGCCGCGGCGATTCCCGGCACGCTGGTCAACCTCGCCGCCGGTGGCGGCGAGCGCGGCAGCGTGCGTTTCGGCCACCCGTCGGGGACCTTGCGCGTCGGCGCCGAGGCGTGCGTTGACGACGGCCAGTGGCGTGTGACCAAGGCGGTGATGAGCCGCAGCGCGCGCGTGCTGATGGAAGGCTGGGTGCGCATTCCCGGCGACGCGTTCTGACGCGTCCAGGGTGACGCGGCGCCGCGCGCGCTGCTAGCATCGGACGCAGCCCCGCGGTCGACGCGCTCCGGCGCGGCGTTTCGCGGGCCTGTGCGCCCCGCCCGCAGGGCTGCTGCGGGCACGCTGGCTCGCTGGCCGCGAGCCGACACCGCGATGGCCGGAATCGAATCCGACGACGACCTCTACCTGTCGACCGCGGCGCCGAGCGCGGCGCAGCAGCGCCTGGCGCTGGCCGTGTTCGGCGTGTCGCTGGCGCTGTTCGTGCTGGCGGCGCCTTTCGCGCGCGTGCAGTTCGCCGGCGAGCCGGCTTTCCTGCCCGGCGTGCAGTCGGCCTACGTCGTGGTCGCCGCGACCGCCGCGGCGCTGCTGCTCGGCCAATACATGATGCGGCCGAGCGTCGCGATGCTGTCGCTGGTCGCCGGCTATCTGTTCGCGGCGCTGATGGGGATTCTCCACACGTTCGAGTTCCCGCAACTGTTCGCGCCCGACGGCCTGTTCGGCAACGCCTACGAAGGCACGGCGTGGCTCTATTTCCTGTGGCACGGCGGCTACGCGCTGTTCGTGCTGGCCTATGCGCGGCTCGCCCGCGGCGCGCCGGTGCCGCTGCCGCGAGCGCGCGCGCGACGCCTGGCGTGGCTGGCGCTGGGGCTGGGCGTGCCGGCACTGGCGGCGCTGCTGGCCTGGGCCGCGGTGTCGCCGGCGGCGCACCTGCCGCCGCTGATGCGTGGCAATCTCGACGGAACGCGCAAGTTCGCGGTGGCGCTGGCCACCTGGCTGTGCGGTGGCGGCGCGCTGCTCGCGCTGTGGCGCAAGCGCCCGCGCGCGCTGCTCGACCTGTGGCTGCTGGTCGCGGTGGCGGCCGACATGTTCGACACGGCGCTGGCCGCGGTGCTCAACCATGCGCGCTTCGACCTCGGCTGGTACGCCGGACGTGTCTACGGCCTGCTGGCCGCCGCAGCGGTGCTGCTGATGGTCTTCTACAGCAACGGCACCCTGTACGCGCAACTGGCTCAGCTGCGCGCAGTCGAACGCCAGCGTGCGCGCGAGCGGCTGCAGGAAAGCGAAGGACGTTTCCAGGCCACCTTCGAGCAGGCCGCCACCGGCATCGCGCTGGTCGCGCTCGACGGGAGCTTTCTGCGCGTCAACGCCAGGCTGTGCCAGATCACCGGCTACGGCGCCGACGAGCTGCTCACGCGCCGCTTCCTCGACATCACGCACCCCGACGACCTCGACGCCGACCTCGTCGAGCTGCGCCGGCTGCTGGGCGGCGAAATCGGCAGCTACACGCTGGAAAAGCGCTATCTGCGCCAAGGCGGCGAGCGCGTCTGGGTCAATCTGACGGTGTCGCTGGTGCGTACGCGCGAAGGCGCGCCGGACTATTTCGTCGCGGTCATTGAGGACATCTCGACACGCAAGGCGGCCGAGGCGGCGCTGGCCGAAAGCCAGCAGCGCCTGCAGCTGCTGATCGACCACGCGCCGGCCGCGCTGGCGATGTTCGATCGCGAGCTGCGCTACCTGGCGGCGAGCCGGCGCTGGATCGAGGACTACGGCCTCGGCGGCCGGTCGCTGCTGGGCGTGTCGCACTATGCGATCTTCCCCGAGATCGGCGCGGCGTGGAAGGCGGTGCACGCGCGCGCTCTGGCCGGCGAAGTGATCCGCTGTGACGAGGACCGTTTCGAGCGCGCCGACGCCAGCGAGCGCTGGCTGCGCTGGGAAGTGCGTCCGTGGCACGCCGCCGACGGCGCGATCGGCGGCATCGTGATCTTCACCGAGGACATCACCCGGCTGGTGGAAGCGCGGCGCGCGATCGGCGAGCTCAACGCCGGGCTCGAGATCAGAGTTGCGGAGCGCACCGCCGAGCTGGCCGCGGCCAACGCCGAGCTCGACGCCTTCGCCTACGCGGTGTCGCACGACCTGCGCGCGCCGCTGCGCGCGATGAGCGGCTTCGCGCAGGCGCTGCGCGAGGACCTCGGCGATGCGCTCGGCGACGACGCCGCCGTCGACCTGCGCGAAATCAGTGCTGCGAGCCGGCGCATGGGCGACCTGATCGACGGCATCCTCGCACTGTCGCGCACCACGCGCGGCGAAGTCGAACGCACGCCGGTCGACGTCTCGGCGATGGCCGCGCGGGTGCTGCGCGAGCTCGGCACGCGCGAGCCGCAGCGCCGCGTCGACGTTCGCGTCGAACCGGGGCTGTCGGTGGCGGGCGACGCGCGCATGCTCGAGTCGGCGCTGGGCAATCTGCTCGACAACGCGTGGAAGTACAGCGCCAGGGCCGACCTGGCACGCATCGAGGTCTACGCCGAAAACTGCGACGGCCGGCGCTGGATCTGCGTGCGCGACAACGGCGCCGGTTTCGACATGGCGTACGCCAAGCGCCTGTTCCAGCCCTTCCAGCGCCTGCACCGGCAGGACGAGTTCCCCGGCATGGGCATCGGCCTGGCCACTGTGCAGCGCATCGCGCGCCGCCACGGCGGCGAAGTGCGCGCGCACGCCGAGCCCGGCCGCGGCGCGGTCTTCTGCCTCCACCTGCCCGATACGGTGCGCGCGTCGGCGTGCTGAGGGCCGCGGGCCTGGCGCGTCGGCGCCGCCGTGCTCAACCGCCCGATGCGGCGCCGGCGCAGCGCCCGGTCTGCAGCCAGTACAGCACCGGGTCGCCGGACGCGTCGGGGGCCTGGTCGGGCATGCGGCTGGCCGCGACCGGGAACTCGACGGTGGCGTCGCCGCGACCGGCGTCACCGGCGCTGTTGACGAACCAGTCGCGCAGCGCAGCGCACGGCAGCTTGAACGCCTCGGTGCGCAAGGTCAGGTCGACGATGGTGCGTCCGGCGTCGGTCGAGGTGATTTCGGCGGCGATCGGCTTGACGCCGTATGGCGCCAGCAGCGCGATCAGCGGCTGGCCGTTGAAGGTGTGGAAGGGCTGCAGGTAGCGGGTCAACGCGGCGCCGACGATCGGGTCGGCGAAGGCGGTGCCGGCGTACAGGGTCAGCGCGGCGATGACGGTCAGGCGCAGTCGGTTCATCGGGGTCTTCTCCTTCGGGGCGATCATACGTCGGCGTCGTAGCGCCGCTCGTCGGTCCGGCGGTTGGGCGACACCGTCGTCACCTTGCCGCTGGCCGGGTCGACGAAGCGCTCGTCGGCGGCGTCCCAGGGGCCGGGGTCGCGCGGCGGCGGGCCCAGGCCGAACACATGCCCCTTGCCTTCGGTGATGCGGTAGCCGGGGATGTTCTCAGTCGTCGTCACCCGCATCGTGTCTGCCCTTGCTGCGTTGGCCGCACTTCAGCAGAAAGCCGCGGCGCTGTCAACGCGGCGCCGCCGTGGCTGCGCGCGAAGATGACGCGATCGTCATCGCGCAGTCAGCCGGCTGTGCGGCGCCGGGTCTAGACTGTGCGCCTGGCCGCCGGCGATCCGCGCCGGCCATGACATGGAGAGAAGCTCGAAATGAAACGCGCCTGGACGATGCGGGTGTGGATGGTCGCCTTGATGTTCGCCGCGCTGCTCGGCGCGACGCCGGCAGGTGCCGCGGCGCCGGTCAGCGGCCACGATTTCCTGACGCTGCCGGTGCCGCAGCCGGTGAGCCCGGCGGGCAAGGTCGTCGTGATGGAGTTCTTCTGGTACGACTGCCCGCACTGCGCCGAATTCGAGCCCACGCTCGAAGCCTGGGCTCGGCAGCTGCCGCCCTACGTCGTGCTGGAGCGCGTTCCGGTGATGTGGGGGGCACGCTTCGTGCCGCAACAGCGCCTGTACTACGCGCTGCTTGCGCTGGGCAAGGTCGGCGCGCTGCAGGCGCGCGTGTTCGCCGCGATCCACCAGCAGGGCATTAAGCTCGAGACCCCCGAGCAGATGGCCGACTGGCTGCAGAAGCAGGGCGTGCCGCGCCAGCAGTTCCTCAACGCCTACAACTCGTTCTCGGTGCAGATGCAGGCGCGGCGCGCGGCCGAGCTGACCACCGCCTACCAGATCCAGGGCGTGCCGTCGCTGGCGGTGCAGGGGCGTTACGTCGCGTCGGCCGACCTGCCGGGGACGCCGTCGATGGAAGCGGTGCTGCAGGTGGTCGACGCGCTGATCGCGCAAGTGCACGGCGCGCATTGATGGCGCCGGGCGAAGACAGCCTGCGGCGGCAGCGCGAGCTCGTCGCGCTGTGGGAGGCGTTGGCGCCGGCCCGGCGCGACGCGTGCGGCGCCGGTGAGCGCGACGCGACGGCCACGGCCTATCGCGCGCTGGGTGCCGCGGCCGCGGCCAACGGCGACGCGCAGGCCGCGCTCGACTTGTGGGCGCAGGCCGTCGCGCTGCTCGACGCCGACGCCGACGCGGGCAGCGCGGCCGAGCGCGACGCGCGTACCTACCGTGTCGCTGCGCTGCACCTCGGCCGTGCCGATCTGTTGCGCGCGCGCGGTGACGGCGTCGAGGCGGTGGCCGCCTATGCCGCGGCGATCGAGCGTTGGCAGGCGCTGCAGCGCCGCGCCAGCGAGCTGTACACGGCCGAGCTCGCCGACGTGCTCGCGCACAGCAGCTTCGAGCAGGCCAGGCTGCAGCTGGCCGCCGGCGACGCCGCCGCGGCGGCCCGCGCCGCGGCGCGGGCCACCGCAACGTGGAGCGCGGCGGCCGGCGAGCGCGAGCAGCCCGAGCCGCAGCGGCTCGACGCACTGGCCAACGGCTACGGTTTCCAGGGCGCCGCGCTGCGTCGGCTTGGCGAGCGTGCCGCCGCGCGGCAGTGTTTCGCGCAGGCCGCGACGCTGTGGGACAGCCTGCAGAGCGAGCTCGGCGCGGCGACGCCGCCGGGCCTGCTGCAGCGGCTGGCGCTGGCGCGCCAGCAGATCGACGAACTCGACGCGGGGGCATGAGCGCCATGGAATCGACCATGCAGGCGCCGAAGCACCAGCTGACGATGTCGCTGCTGATGACCCCGGACATGGCGAACTTCGCCGGCAACGTGCACGGCGGCTCGATCCTCAAGCTGCTCGACCAGGTCGCTTACGCCTGCGCCAGCCGCTACGCCGGGCGCTACGTCGTGACCCTCAGCGTCGACCAGGTGATGTTCCTCGAGCCGATCCACGTCGGCGAGATCGTCACCTTCCTGGCCAGCGTCAACCACACCGGGCGCACGTCGATGGAAGTCGGCATCAAGGTCGTCGCCGAAGACATCCGCAGCCAGCTCAGGCGCCACGTCAACAGCTGCTTCCTGACCATGGTCGCGGTCGACGACGACGGACACCCGAGCGTGGTGCCGCCTTGGCAGCCGCGCACGGTCGAGGAAATCCGGCGCAACGACGCGGCGCGACTGCGCCGCGAACTGCGCCAGGAGCTCGCGGCGCGTTTCGCCGCGACGCGGCGGCCGTCGGCGAGCTGAGCCGGCGCGGCCGCCGCTGTGGACGGCCGCCTCAGTGCGACGCGGCGACCGGCGTGCGCACATCGAGCGCGCGGCACTGGTGGCCTGCGCCGTGCCGCTGCCACGGGCCCAGCGCGCCACCTGCAGCCGTGGCCGGCGCGGCGAGGTTGAAGTCGGCGCACAGCTCGAAGCGGCCATCACGCCCGGCGCCGCGATCGCGCATCGGCACCAGCACGCGATACGCGAAGGGCCGCTGCGTCAGCGGATCGCGCGCGGCGATGCTGCACTCGGCACCGCTCGGTAACGCGAGCAGCGCGTCGAGCGAGGCCGGCAGTTCGCCGCCGTCGCGCGCGGAGCGCTCGATGCAGCCGGCCAGCCGGAGCAGCCGATTCGTGCGCTCGACGTCGAGTGCCTGCGCGCGGGCCTGGGGCGGCGTGCCGGCCAGCTTCAGGCCGAGCGCGAAGCCGCTCAGTGCCAGCACGACTGCAGCGGCGCCGATCGCCGTCAGCGCGGCGCGTGGCGGCGAGCGTCCGTATTGCAACTGGCGGCGCTCGAGCCCGTACAGCGCGAAAACGAGCACCGCGATCAGCAGCAGCCACGCCGCCTTCAGCGCGAAACGCGTCGTCGCTTCGCCTTGCAGCAGCGCGTAGACCACCGCGATCAGGTCGCCGATCATGGTCAGCGACGCGCACAGCAGCACGCCATAGGTGAACCAGCGCGTCAGTGCCGGCTCGCGCCGCTTCGCGGCAGCGCCATACCGCGCGAACCACCAACGCATCGTCAACGCGTAGCCGGGCAGCGCGACCAACAGCGCCGCCATCGCGCCGTGGATCGAGCGTGCCAGGGCGCGGGGCTCGAGCCCACCCAGCAGGGCCGGGAAGGCCTGGTCGGCGAGGCCGAAGCCGAGATCGATCATGGCCCAGATGACGGTCGTCAGCAGCGCGAAGCCGAACAGGCTCATGCCGACGTCGAGCGCGGTCGACGGCTGCGGCGCCGGGGCCGCAGCCGGCGCCTCCGGCGCGCCGCGCCCGATCAGCGCCTCGCGCAGCGCCGATCGCGCCTGTTCCGGGCCCCAGCCCAACAGTGCCAGCTCGGCTTCGATCTGCTCGGGCGTGGCGCCGGCTCGCAGGCGCTCGGCGGCGTAAGCGGTCAGGGCATCCATCGTTCACCTCGTCATGGGTCGATTGTCGACGGCGCGCGCGGCTTGCGGGGCCCGGCGTCGCGCCGCGGCTTGACGCCGCACGGGAGCAAAACGATGGGACCGCCTCAGCGGTCAAAAGTTCCACAGAGCGAAGACGCTGCCGAATCAACGGCGTATATGCAACGACAAAAACGTATAAACAGCGCAAAAAATAGCGCTATTGCCAAGCCTCTTGCGTGCGGCCGGCTACGCCAGCCACAGCACGAGCCCCAGCGTCAGCAGCGCCAGCGGCGCGCCGATGCGGGCGTGCTCGCGCCAGCCCAGGCGCAGCCCCCGGCGCTGCGCGGCGTCGGCGACGATCAGGTTGGCGATGCTGCCGACCAGGAACAGATTGCCGGCGAAGGTCGTCGCCAGCGCCAGCCCCGGCCCCAGTCGCACCGGCGTCGACGGCAGCAACAGCATCACCGCGGGAACGTTCGACACCAGGTTCGACAGTACGAAGCCCAGCGTCAGCCACGCGCCCCGGTGCAGCAGCGGCACGCCCCAGACGAGCAACTGCTGCAGCGCGCGCTGCGGCAGCCCGGTGTGCTGCAGCGCGGCGTTGACGACGAACAGGCCGACGAACAGCACCAGCAGATTCCAGTCGACCAGGCCGAGCATCTGGCGCGAGTGCAGCTTGCGGCTCGACAGCAGCACGCCGGCGCCGGCCAGCGCGACGACGTCGCGCGGCAGGTCGGAGAAGATGAACAGCGTGCCGACGACGGCGACGACGGCACCGCCTTTCGCGCTTTGCCAGCGATTGAAGTCGACCGCGGGCTCGGCCGCGCCGTCGCTGCCAGCCCGGCGCAGGCTCGGTCGCACCAGCAGCCAGGTGGCGACGAGGCCGCCGAGCACCGGCAGCGCGGCCGTGCGCAGATAGCCGCCGAACGACAGGCGCAGCGATTCGCCGATCAGGATGTTCTGCGGATTGCCGACCAGCGTCGCCGCGGAGCCGACGTTGGCCGCGCAGGCCAGCGCAATCAGGAACGGCAGCGGTGCGGATCCGCGCCGACGCAGCGCGTCGATGAACACCGGCGTCGCCGCCAGGCAGACGATGTCGTTGCCGAACACCGCCGACATGGCCGCGACCGCGGCGATCGACGCCGCCAGCATCATGCCATCCGACCCCGCGTGCCCGGCGATGCGGCGCGAGACCTCGTCGTAGAAGCCGCCCAGGCGCATTTGCGCCGACATGACCATGAACGAGAACAGCAGCAGCAGGGTCGGCAGATGCACCGCGGCGCGCGCCTGGTCGACGGTCAGCGCGCCGCCGGCGACCATCGCGATGGCGCCGAGCAGGGCCACCCCGGTGCGGTCCACTTGCAGCCACGGCAGGCCGCCCACGGCCATGCCGAGGTAGACGATGCCGAACACCGAGACGACGAAAAAGTCCATGCCAGGAGCGCCTGAGCCGCTCGTGAAATCGAGGTAGCGGTCGAGATGCTACGCCGGCTGCGGCGCAGCCCATCGCTGCGCATCGGCGGGTCTGTTCCTGCGGCCTCGTCAGCGCCCGTGCGCCGGGAACGCCTGTCCGGCGTCAGATCCGCGTCAACACGGATCCATGGCCTTGCGACGGCCCCGCGCCTCGGTCATCATGGTGCGATTCGCCGCTCCCGCCCCGACCATGACCCTGCCCGACCCACGCCGCGCCGCCGCGGTGCTGTTGACCCTCTCGAGCTTGGCCGGGTGCGGTCAGGGATCGGCCCAGGCGCCCGGGCCTGCACCGACCAGCGGGCACGACAGCGCGACGCGCGCCGATTCGACAGGCGACGAAGCTTCCGGGGTCGACAAGCCGAACGTTGAGCCGAACGCTGAGCCGAACGCTGAGCCGGCGGCCGCAGGCAAGCCACCGACTCGTGAAGCGCCGACGGCGGCGTTCGACCTGCAGCGCTTCGTCGACGCACAGGATCGTGTCGTGCGCGCGCCGGCCACGACGGTCTACGAAGTCGCGGTCGCCGAACTCGAGGCGGGCGCGAAGCGGGAGCACTGGATGTGGTTCGTGTTTCCACAGCTCGCCGGGCTGGCGCCGAACCCGAGTCCGATGTCGCGTCGCTATGCGATCGTCAGCCTGGCCGAGGCGCGCGCCTACCTGGCCGACCCGGTCCTCGGCAGGCGCCTGGCCGATTGCGCCCGGCTGCTGCTGGCGCAGCCGGCATGGGGCGCCGCCGCGATCTTTCCCGCGGTCGACGTGGCCAAGCTGCAGTCGTCGATGACCCTGTTCAGCATCGCCGCCGGCGGCGACGCGAATCCCTTTCGCGAGGTCCTCGTGCACCTGTTCGGCGGGCAGGTCGACGCGGCGACCGTCAAGCTGCTGGCGCGGCCCGGCCATTGACGGTCCGGCGTATGCCTGCGGGGGCGGCTGGCGCGTTTCAGCGGATCACGCGGGCAGCGCGTAGCCGCAGCGCCTCCAGTGCGCGTCGAGCCGCGCGATCCAGCGCTCGACCTGCGCCGTTGGCGCGAAGCTGGCCTGCAGGCCGTTGCGCAGCAACCGGTAGGCATCGTCGGCGCCGAGCTGCGGGTGCGCCTCGAACAGCGCCGTGTAGTTGTCGTTGACGTAGCCGCCGAAATACGCCGGATCGTCGGAATGTACGGTGGCGACGATGCCGGCGCGCAGCAGCTCGGGCAAGCGGTGCGCGGCCATGTCCGGGTAGACGCGCAGGCGCACGTTCGACAGCGGGCACACGGTCAGCGGCACGCGCTCGCGCGCCAGCCGCTCCAGCACGGCGGCGTCGTCGAGCGCGCGCACGCCGTGGTCGATGCGCTCGACGCCGAGCGCGTCGAGCGCTTCGGCGACGTAGGCCGCCGGGCCTTCCTCGCCGGCGTGCGCGACGCGGCGCAGGCCGAGCTCGCCGGCGCGAGCGAACAGCCGCGTGAACTTGCCCGGCGGGTGGCCGCGTTCCGACGAATCCAGGCCGACGCCGATGTAGTGCTCAGCCCACGGTCGCGACGCCTCGAGCATGGCCAGCGCGTCGTCCTCGCTGAGGTGGCGCAGCGCGCAGACGATGTAGTCGACGCTGAGGTCGAGTTCGTCGCGCGCGCGCTGCGCCGCGCGCGCCAGCGCCGGCATGAACACCGCGAAGTCGACGCCGCGCGCGGTGTGGCTTTGCGGGTCGATGAACACTTCGGCGCGCACCACGCCGTCGGCCGCGGCGCGGCGGCAATAGGCCCAGGCCAGCTCGAAGAAATCGTCCGCGCTGCGCAGCACGTCGCAGCCAGCGTAGTACAGGTCGAGGAAGGCCTGCAGGTCGTCGAAGGCATAAGCGGCGCGCAGCGCCTGCGCGTCGGGCCAGCGCAGCGCCACACCGTGGCGCTGCGCCAGCGCGAACGCCATTTCGGGCTCCAGCGTGCCTTCCAGGTGCAGGTGCAGCTCGGCCTTCGGCGCCGTGCGCACGGCGGCCAGCAGCGCCGCATCGGGCGCCTCGGTGATCGTCGACATCGAATTCCTCCGCGCGGCCGCGCAAAGCGTCCATCGTAGCGGCCGGCGCCGCGCCCGCGTGGACGAACCGCGCGCCCGCAGAAAACACAAAGGCCACCCGGAGGTGGCCTTTGTGTCGTTGCATTTCGTGGTGCCGGTGAAAGGAATCGAACCCTCGACCTTCTCATTACGAATGAGCTGCTCTACCGACTGAGCTACACCGGCACGAAACCGATCATTCTACACCATTGGCTTCGCGGTGGTAGCGGCCGAGGCGCTCGACTTCGTCGCTGGAGCCCAGCATCACCGCGGCGCGCTGGTGCAGGCTGGTCGGCACGATGTCGAGGATGCGCTCGGCGCCGGCCAGCGCCTGGCCGCCGGCCTGCTCGACGAGCAGCGCCATCGGGTTGGCTTCGTAGAGCAGCCGCAGCTTGCCCGGACGATCGGGCTCGCGCCGGTCCCAGGGGTAGAGGAACACGCCGCCGCGCTCGAGCACGCGGTGCACGTCGGCGACCATGCTGGCGACCCAGCGCATGTTGAAGTCCTTGCCGCGCGGGCCGTCGCGGCCGGCCAGGCACTCGTCGATGTAGCGCCGCACCGGAGCGTCCCAGTGGCGCATGTTCGACATATTGATCGCGAACTCGCGCGCCTCGCGCGGAATCGTCACGTCTTCCTTGATCAGCACGAAGCCGCTGTCCTCGACGTCGAGCGTGAACATCGCCACACCGTGGCCCAGCGTCAGCACCAGCGTGGTCTGCGGCCCGTAGGTGCAGTAACCGGCCGCGACCTGCTGGCGTCCCGGTTGCAGGAAATGCTCGGCGCGCACGGTGCCGACGCCGTCGGGCAGGTGCAGCACCGAGAAGATGGTGCCGATCGTGATGTTGACCTCGATGTTGCTCGAGCCGTCGAGCGGGTCGAACATCAGCAGGTATTCGCCGCGCGGGTAGCGGTGCGGAATGGTGTGGATGGTCTCGAGCTCCTCGGACGCCATCGCCGCGAGGTGGCCGCCCCACTCGTTGGCTTCGAGCAGCACTTCGTTGGCGATCACGTCGAGCTGCTTCTGCACTTCGCCTTGCACGTTCTCGCTGCCCAGCGTGCCGAGCGCGCCGCTGTTGGCCGCGCGATTGACGGTGCGGCTGATGCGCTTGCACGCTCGCGCGACCTGCTCGATGAGCAGCCGCAGCGACGCCGGGATGTGGCCGTGGCTGCGCTCCTGCTCGATCAGCCAGCGCGACAGCGTGATGTGTTTTTGCGCCATGTTCGGCTCCGTGGGTTCAGGCGAGCGCCTTGTCGAGGATTTCCCGCGTGTCGGCCGACAGCGCCGGCTGCGCCAGCAAGCCGCGCAGCGTCGTTTCGGCCGGTTCGCGGTAGGCCGGGGCGAGGCGGCGCCAGCGGTCCAGCGCGCGCGCCAGCCGCGCGGCGACTTGCGGGTTCAGCGCGTCGAGCGCGGCCACCTGCTCGGCCCAGAACGCGTAGCCGGCGCCGTCGGCGCGGTGGAAGGCGCCGGGGTTGCCGTGGCAGAAAGTCGAGATCACGCTGCGCGCGCGGTTCGGGTTGCGCAGGCTGAAGTCGGCGTGGCGCATCAGCGCGCGCACCGCGTCGACGCTGGTGCCGGGCGCGGCGGCCTGCAGCGCGAACCATTTGTCGATGACCAGCGGCTCGTGCGCGAACTGCGCGGCAAAGCGCTGCAGCGCCGCGTCGGCCAGCTCGGCGCCGGCGCCGACCAGCGCCGACAGCGCGGCGAAACGGTCGGTCATATTGTCGGCGTCCTTGACCAGCTGGTAGGCACGGCCCTGCCAGACGGGGCCGCCGCGCAGCGCCAGCTGGCTCAGCGCCAGGTTGCGCAGCGCGCGGCGCGCGGCGCCGGCGTAGTCCGGGGCCCAGCCGCAGGTCGGCGCCAGCAGCTGCCAGCAGCGCTCCCAGTCAGGTGCCAGCGCGTCGGCCAGTTGCGCGCGCAGCGCGCGGCGCGCGCGGTGGATCGCCGGCGGGTCGACTTCGTGCATCTGCTCGGCGACGATGCTTTCGCCCGGCAGCGTCAGCACCAGCTCGCGCAGCGCCGGGTCGAGCGCGTCGTCGCGCAGCACCGCGCGCAGCGCGTCGACGTAGGCGTCGTCGAGCATGTAGGCCGGGTCGGCCACCGCCGCCTGCAGCCGCGTCAGCCCCAGGCGCTGCGCCGCCTCCCAGCGGTTGAACGCATCGCGGTCGTGCGCCAGCAGCGTCAATCGGGCGCGGTCGTCGAGGCCGTCGTCGAGCTGCACCGGCGCCGAGAAGCCGCGCAGCAGCGACGGCACCGGCGCTTCGGCGACGCCGTGCAGCGTGAAGCGCTGCTGCGGCGCGGTGACGACGAGCAGCGCTTCGTCGGCGGGCGCGGCGTCGTCGAGCGCAAACTGCAGCGCGCGCCCGTCGGCGCCGAGCAGGCCGAGGCGCAGCGGAATCAGCTGCGCCTGCTTGTCGGGCTGGCCCGGGCTGGGTGCGTTGCGCTGCTCGACGTCGAGGGTGTAGCTGCCGGACGCCGCGTCGTACTGGCCGCGCACGCTCAGTCGCGGCGTGCCGGCCTGCGCGTACCACAGCGCGAACTGCGCGCGGCGGATGTCGAGCGCGCTGCCCGGGTTGGCGTCGGCCATCGCGGCGAGGAAGTCGTCGCAGGTCACCGCGGCGCCGTCGTGGCGTTCGAAGTACAGCGCCAGGCCGCGCGCGAAACCGGCGCGGCCGACCAGCGTGTGCATCATGCGCACGACTTCGGCGCCTTTCTCGTAGACCGTCGAGGTGTAGAAGTTGTCGATCGCGACGTAGCTGTCCGGGCGCACCGGGTGCGCCATCGGTCCGGAGTCCTCGGGGAACTGCACCGCGCGCAGCGCGCGCACGTCCTCGATGCGGCGCACCGCGCGCGCCGACTCGCCGCCGGCGGCGGCGGCCAGGTCCTGGCTGAACTCCTGGTCGCGGAACACGGTCAGCCCTTCCTTCAGGCTGAGCTGGAACCAGTCGCGGCAGGTCACGCGGTTGCCGCTCCAGTTGTGGAAGTACTCGTGGCCGACGACCGATTCGATGTGCTGGAAATCGGCGTCGGTCGCAGTCGCCGGATTGGCCAGCACGTACTTGGTGTTGAAGATGTTCAGCCCCTTGTTCTCCATCGCGCCCATGTTGAAGTCGCCGACGGCGACGATCATGAAGCGGTCCAGGTCCAGGCTGAGGCCGAAGCGCTGTTCGTCCCACGCCGCTGCGCGCACCAGCGACTGCAGCGCGTGCTCGGTCTTGTCGAGGTCGCCTTCGCGCACGTAGACCTGCAGCAGGTGCTCGCGGCCGTTGCGGCTGCGCACGCGCTGGGCGCGCGCGACCAGGCGCCCGGCGACCAGCGCGAACAGATAGCAGGGCTTGGGGAACGGGTCGTCCCAGGTGACCTGGCGGCGGCCGTCGGCCAGCACGGTCTCGTCGACCAGGTTGCCGTTGCTCAGCAGCACCGGCCAACGCTGCGCGTCGGCGCGCAGCACGACGCTGAAGCGGCTCATCACGTCGGGGCGGTCGGGCCAGTAGGTGATGCGGCGGAAGCCCTCGGCTTCGCACTGGGTGAAGAAGGCGTCGCCCGACAGGTACAGCCCCGACAGCCGGGTGTTGGCGCGCGGCGTGCAGCTGTTGACGATGTCCAGCGTGAACGACTCGGGCAGGCGCTCGAGCACGATGCCGCCGGCGGCCTGCGCGTAGATGCACGGCTTGCCGTCGAGCTGCAGCGACTGCAGCGTGATGTCCTCGCCGTCGAGTTTCAGCGGCGCATCGGCCGGCGCGCCGGCGCGCCGGCGCACCTGCAGCCGGCTGCGCACGCGGGTGCGCTCGGGGTCGAGGTCGAATTCGAGCTGCACGCGCTCGATGTCGTAGGCGGGGGGCGCGTAGTCGGCGCGACGGATGACGGTTTCGTTCGGCATGGGTGCGGAAAAAGGTGCTGCGGGACTCGAGCGCGGCCCGCGCTCAGAGTCCCTGTTTCAGGCTCGCGGTGATGAAGTCGTCGAGGTCGCCGTCGAGCACCTTCTGCGTGTTGGAGTTCTCGACCCCGGTGCGCAGGTCCTTGATGCGACTCTGGTCGAGCACGTAGGAGCGGATCTGGTGGCCCCAGCCGACGTCGCTCTTGCTGTCCTCGAGCTTTTGCTGCTCGGCCTGGCGCTTGCGCAGCTCATGCTCGAACAGCCGCGAGCGCAGCATCGACCACGCCTCGGCGCGGTTCTTGTGCTGCGAGCGGTCGTTCTGGCACTGCACGACGATGCCGGTGGGCAAGTGCGTGATGCGCACCGCCGAGTCGGTCTTGTTGATGTGCTGGCCGCCGGCGCCGCTGGCGCGGAAGGTGTCGATGCGCACTTCGGCCGGGTTGATGTCGATCTCGATCGAGTCGTCGACTTCCGGGTAGACGAACACGCTGGCGAAGCTGGTGTGGCGACCGCCCGACGAATCGAACGGGCTCTTGCGCACCAGCCGGTGCACGCCGGTCTCGGTGCGCAGGCGGCCGTAGGCGTAGTCGCCGTCGACCTTGATCGACGCGCTCTTGATGCCGGCGACGTCGCCGGCCGATTCCTCGAGCACCTCGACCTTGAAGTCCTGGCGCTCGCAATAGCGCAGGTACTGGCGCAGCAGCATCGCCGCCCAGTCGCAGGCCTCGGTGCCGCCGGCGCCGGCCTGGATGTCGATGAAGCAGTTGCCCGGGTCCATCGGGTTCGAGAACATGCGACGGAACTCGATGTTCTCGACCCGCTTGGCGGTCGCCGCGGCGTCGGCTTCGATGGCCAGCAGCGTCGCCTCGTCATCCTCTTCGCGCGACAGCTCGAACAGCTCGCGCTGGTCGGCCAGTTCGCGCTCGATGCGGTCGATCTCGAGCACCACGGCCTCGAGGCTGCGGTTCTCGCGGCCGAGTTCCTGCGCGCGCTTGGGGTCGTCCCAGACCTTGGGATCCTCCAGCGCGGCGCTGACTTCTCTCAGTCGTGCGGCCTTGGCATCGTAGTCAAAGATACCCCCGTAGCAACTGCGTCCTCTCCGAGAGGTCGCGCAGCTGGGCGGAGATGGCGTTGAGTTGTTCGGCTTCCATGGATCGGGTTCGCGTTGGAGTAGGGGCGTTGCCGCCGTGCGGCGGCAGCGCGAAGGCCGCTATTGTCGCATCCGCGAACGCCGCGCGATCACTTGAAGAAGTCGCGCACCTTGTCGGCCCAGCTCTTGCCGGCTGGCGAATGGCGGTCGCCGTCGCGCTTGAACGAGGCGTCGAGCTGCTCGAGCAGCTGACGCTGCTCGTCGCTCAGCCGCACCGGTGTCTCCACTTCGATGTGGCAGTACAGGTCGCCCGGATGTCCGGCGTGGATGCCCTTGATGCCCTTGCCGCGCAGGCGCAGCGTCTTGCCCGATTGCGTGCCCTCGGGCAGATCGATCTCGGCCGCGCCCGACAGCGTCGGCACTTCGATGCGCGCGCCCAGCGCGGCCGCGGTCATGCTGACCGGAACGCGGCAGTGCAGGTCCTCGCCGTGGCGCTCGAACAGCGGATGCGGCTTGATCTGGATTTCGACGTAGAGGTCGCCGTTGGGTCCGCCGTTGACCCCGGGCTCGCCGTTGCCGCTGGAGCGGATGCGCATGCCGGCGTCGATGCCGGCCGGAATCTGCACCTCGAGCGTCTTCTGCCGCTGCACGCGGCCCTGGCCGCGGCAGCTCGGGCACGGCTCGGGAATGATGCGGCCGCTGCCGCCGCAGGTGCCGCAGGTCTGCTGCATCGCGAACGGGCCCATGCGCTGCGTGGTGGCGCCGCTGCCCTGGCAGCTCGGGCAGGTCTTGGGCTTGGTGCCGGGCTTGGCGCCGCTGCCGTGGCAGGTGTCGCACGCGTCCCACGACGGAATGCGCAGCGACTTGGTCGTGCCCAGCGCGGCTTCCTCCAGCGTCAGGCTCAGCGCGTAGCTGAGGTCGGCGCCGCGATAGACCTGCTGGGCGCCGCCGCCGCGCCGGCCGCCGGCGCCGCCGAAGATTTCCTCGAAGATGCTGCCGAAGTCGCCGAAACCGGCGCCGCCGCCGCCGCCGCCGCCGAAACCGCCGAAGCCGGCGCCGGCCGCCGAGGGGTCGACGCCGGCGTGGCCGTAGCGGTCGTAGGCGGCGCGCTTTTGCGCGTCGCTCAAGGTCTCGTAGGCCAGCTTGGCCTCCTTGAACTTCTCCTCGCCGTCCTTGTCACCCTGGGTGCGGTCGGGGTGGTATTTCATGGCCAGCTTGCGGTAGGCCTTTTTCAGGGTGTCGTCGTCCGCGTCGCGGGAGACGCCCAGAACTTCGTAGAAATCGCGCTTGGCCATGCTGTTCGCCGTCGGTGAAAAACGCCAAAGGGGAGGGCACCAGGCCCTCCCCGTCCGCAAGGGGGTCGGCCGGCGTCAGCGGGCCGGCCGTTGTCGCTCAGGCCTTGCCGTCCTTGACTTCCTTGAACTCGGCGTCGACCACCGTGTCGTCGCCGGCCGGCGCGCCTTCACCGGGCTGCGATGCGGCACCGGCGGTGGCCTGCTCGGCGTACATCTTCTCGCCCAGCTTCTGGCTGGTCGTCATCAGCGCTTCGGTCCTGGCCTCGATCGCGGCCTTGTCGTCGCCCTTGATCGCTTCGTCGACCGCGGCCAGCGCCTGCTCGATCGCTTCCTTCTCGGCCGCGTCGAGCTTGTCGCCGTGCTCGCCGAGCGACTTGCGCACGCCGTGCGCTGCCGCTTCGGCCTGGTTGCGCGCGTCGACCAGCTCACGCTTCTTGTGGTCCTCGGCCGCGTTGGCCTCGGCGTCGCGCACCATGCGCTGGACTTCGTCTTCGCTCAGGCCCGAGTTGGCCTTGATCGTGATCTTGTTTTCCTTGCCGGTGCCCTTGTCCTTCGCGCTGACGTGCAGGATGCCGTTGGCGTCGATGTCGAAGGTCACTTCGATCTGCGGCGTGCCGCGCGGCGCCGGCGGGATGCCCTCGAGGTTGAACTCGCCGAGCAGCTTGTTGCCCGAGGCCATTTCGCGCTCGCCCTGGAACACCTTGATCGTCACCGCCGGCTGGTTGTCGTCGGCGGTCGAGTAGACCTGGGTGTGCTTGGTCGGGATCGTCGTGTTGCGCTTGATCATCGGCGTCATCACGCCGCCCAGCGTCTCGATGCCCAGCGTCAGCGGACTGACGTCGAGCAGCAGCACGTCCTTGCGGTCGCCCGACAGCACCGAGCCCTGGATCGCCGCGCCGGCGGCCACCGCCTCGTCGGGGTTGACGTCCTTGCGCGGATCGCGGCCGAAGAATTCCTTGACCTTGTCCTGCACCTTCGGCATGCGGGTCATGCCGCCGACCAGGATCACGTCGGAGATGTCGCCGATCTTCACGCCGGCATCCTTGATCGCGATGCGGCACGGCTCGATCGTGCGCTCGATCAGCTCGTCGACCAGCGCCTCGAGCTTGGCGCGCGTCAGCTTCATGCTCAGGTGCTTCGGCCCGCTGGCGTCGGCGGTGATGTAGGGCAGGTTGATCTCGGTCTGCTGGCTGCTCGACAGCTCGATCTTGGCCTTTTCGGCCGCGTCCTTCAGGCGCTGCAGCGCGAGCACGTCCTTGGACAAGTCGACGCCCGATTCCTTGCGGAACTCGGCGACGATGTAGTCCATGATGCGCTGGTCGAAGTCCTCGCCGCCGAGGAAGGTGTCGCCGTTGGTCGACAGCACTTCGAACTGCTTTTCACCGTCGACATCGGCGATCTCGATGATCGAGATGTCGAACGTGCCGCCGCCGAGGTCGAACACGGCGATCTTGCGGTCGCCCTTGCCGCCCTTGTCGAGGCCGAAGGCCAGCGCCGCCGCGGTCGGCTCGTTGATGATGCGCTTGACTTCAAGGCCGGCGATGCGGCCGGCGTCCTTGGTCGCCTGGCGCTGGCTGTCGTTGAAGTAGGCCGGCACCGTGATCACCGCTTCGGTCACCGTCTCGCCCAGGTAGTCCTCGGCGGTCTTCTTCATCTTGCGCAGCACTTCGGCCGAGATCTGCGGCGGCGCCAGCTTCTTGCCGCGCACCTCGACCCAGGCGTCGCCGTTGTCGGCTTTGACGATGCCGTAGGGCATCAGGCCGATGTCCTTCTGCACTTCCTTTTCTTCGAACTTGCGTCCGATCAGGCGCTTGACCGCGTAGAGCGTGTTGCGCGGATTGGTCACCGCCTGGCGCTTGGCCGGCGCGCCGGCGAGCACTTCGCCGTCTTCCATATAGGCGATGATCGACGGCGTCGTGCGTGCGCCCTCGCTGTTCTCAATGACCTTGACCGAGCTGCCTTCGAGCACCGCGACGCAGGAATTGGTCGTGCCGAGGTCGATACCGATGATTTTTGCCATGATGAACTCCGGGTTTTGTCTGTCTTGTCAAATGCCGTTGCAGCGTGGCGGTTTCAAGAGGCCGTCGCTGAATTCTGCGCAGCCGCGGCGACCGTGACCAGCGCCGGGCGCAGCGTGCGCTCGGCCAGGCTGTAGCCCTTTTGCAGCACGCCGACGACGGTGTTGGCCGGCTGCTCGGCCGGCACCGTGGCGATGGCCTGGTGGCAGATCGGGTCGAAGCGCTCGCCGACCGCGGGCGCGATTTCCTGGATGCGGCTGCGCTCGAAGGCGCCGCGCAACTGGCTCAGCGTCAACTCGACGCCCTTCTTGATCGCGTCGATGCTGCCGCTGGCGTCGGCCATCGCCGCCTCCAGGCTGTCCTTGACCGGCAGCAGCTCCTGCGCCATCGCCTCGACCGCGAACTTGCGCGCCTTGGCGGTTTCCTCGTCGGCGCGGCGGCGAGCGTTCTCGGCCTCGGCCTTGGCGCGCAGGAACTGGTCCTTCAGCGCCGTGATCTCGTCCTGCGCGGCCTGCAGCTGGGCCGCGGTGTCGGTGGGCGTCGCAGCCGTGTCGGCAGCATCGGTGGCGTCGGTGGCGGGCAGATTCGGGTCTTGCGCTGGATTCATGGGAAACGTCGATCGGATGGGTTGGAGAGGCAATCCTTCAAGGTCCCAGCGCAACTGCGGGCGGCGGCGCCGATTTCAAGGGTGGGCGCGGAATTTTGCTTCGCCGGGCGGGAAATCGGGGTGATGAACACCACACTGTCCTTGAAAGGCAGCGCCTGCAGCCCCTGCTGCAGCCCGCTGGCGAAGAAGCCCTGCAGCCGCGAGCGCGCGACCCACACCGCGACCGCGCGGCCGTCGTGCCGCGCCTGGCGCAGCGCCTGCGGGCCGACGCAGGGGCCGGCCGCACCCAGCGCGCGGCAGCCGAACCACAGGTCGGCGCTGGTGCTGTCGATCACGCGCAGCGGCCGCCAGCCGTACATCAGCAGCGATGCGTCGTGATCCTCGAAGGTCTGCCACGAAAACACTTCGGCGTCGGCCGGCATCACCCGGTGCAGCGTCGCGGCGACTTCGGCCTGCGAGGTGTCGGCGGTCTTGGCGATGTCGAGCTCGGTGGCGAAGGCGACCATCGCCAGCCCGGTCAGCGCGTACACGATCAGCCCGGCGCCGGTGTGTTCGTGCATCAGCAGCGTCGCCGCGAGCAGTGCGATCAGCGCCAGCGCGCCGATCAGCCACGGCAGCCAGGCGAACTGCGCCGGCGGCAGGCCGCTGCGCAGCAGCTCGTCGTGCAGCGGCCCGGCCAGGCTGGCGCCCCACAGCGCGAACGCGGCGACGCCGAAGGCCAGCGCAGCGGGCGACAGCTGCCGGCCCAGCGCGTCGAGCACGCCGGCGTCGGCGGCGCGCTGCAGGCGCACGCCCAGCCACAGCGCGGCCAGCGGGACGACCGGCAGCAGGTAGTACGCACCCTTGTTCGACGCGATCGAGAAGAACACGGTCAGCACGACGGCGGCGTCGCGCGCCCAGCGCGCGGCGTCGTCGGCGATGGTGCTGCCCAGGCGCGGCGCGCGCCACGCCAGCAGCGCCAGCAGCGGGCTCCACTGGAAAAAGCCGATCAGCAGCTTGGGGCCGTAGTACCACCAGGGGCCGGTGTGGAAGTCGTCCGGGATGCGGCGGCCGAGGAAGCGCATCACGGTCTCGTTGATGAAATAGAACCAGGCGAAGCCGTGCTGCTGCAGCGTCGCCGCGACATGCCACGGCACCAGCAAGGCCAGCAGCAGCGCGATCGCCACCGGATCGAGGTAGAAGCGCAGCAGTTCGCCGCGGCGCCAGTCGCCGGGGGCCAGCAGCAGTCGCAGCAGCGCGATCAGCCCGAGCAGCAGCAGCGCTTCGGGCCCCTTGGTCAGCACCGCCAGCGCCAGCGGCAGCGTCGCCGCGCGCAGCCACGCGCGCCGGCGCAGCCATACGGCACGCTGCACCAGCGCGAACGCGGCCAGCCAGAACAGCACGAGCAGCGGGTCGAACAGGATGGTGCGCGCGATCAGCACGTAACCCAGCGCGGTGGCGCAGACCAGTGCGGCGAAGCGCCCGGCCAGCGGCGCGCCGACGCTGCGTCCCCAGACGAGCAGCAGCGCGCAGCTCAGCCAGGCGGCGGCCGCGGTGGGCAGTCTGGGCTGCCACAGGCCGGTGCCGAAGGCCTTGTAACTCAGCGCGATCAACCAGTACAGCAGCGGCGGCTTCTCGATGTAGGGCACGCCGTTGAGATGGGGAATGATCCAGCTGCCGCCGTGCGCCATGGTCCAGCCGATGTCGGCGTACAGCGCCTCGTTGTTGTCGCGCAGCGGTGGCAGCCCCAGCCAGGCGAACAGACAGGCGGCGGCCAGCGCCAGCACGACGGCGTCGGCCAGCCAGCCGGGGAGGTGGCGGGAAGGGTTTGCGGACACGAGGATTTGGCTGCCGCGCGACAGGCGCGTCGCAGCCCAGGTGGGGAGTTACACCGGATTCTAAAGAAGCGTGCGCAGCGCGGTCCGCGGGGTCTTCAGTCGGCCGCTCCGGCGCTCAGCGCGCGGGCGCGGCTGGCGTCGAGCGCGTCGCGCGCCGGTGCCGCCTCGGGCCAGCCCATCATCTGCCGCTCGGCGAGGTCCGCCAGCCGCGGCACCCAGGCCGCGTCGTCGTTGAGGCATTCGATGTAGCGATAACGCTCGCCGCCTGCGGCGAGAAACAGATCGCGCGCCTCGACGGCGATTTCCTCGAGGGTTTCCAGGCAATCCACCGCGAAGCCTGGGCAGATCACGTCGACCCGCCGGCAGCCGCCGCGCGCCAGTTCCTGCAAGGTCGGCGCGGTGTACGGTTGCAGCCAGGCCTGGCGGCCGAAGCGCGACTGGAAGGTCGCGCGCCAGCGGTCGGTCGGCAGCTCGAGCGCCTCGGCCAGTCGCCGCGCGGTCAGCTGGCATTCGCAGTAATACGGGTCGCCCAGCGCCAGCGTGCGCGCCGGCATGCCGTGGAAGCTGATCAGCAGCTGTTCGGGTTCGCCGTCGGCCTGCCAGCGCGCGCGCACCTTGGCCGCCAGCGCGCCGATGTAGCCGGCGTCGTCGGCCCAGCTGCGCAGCGTGCGCAGCTCGGGCTGACGGCGCGCGCGCGCGAACCACTGCATCACCGCGTCGAGCGACGACGCGGTGGTCGCCGCGCAATACTGCGGGTAAAGCGGCAGCGCGAGCAGCCGCGTGACGCCTTCGCGCTGCAAGGCGTCGAGCACGTCGGCGGTGGCCGGCGCGCCGTAGCGCATCGCGTCGCGCACCAGCACCGCGTGGCCGCGGCGCGCCAGTTCCTGCTCGAGCGCGCTGGCCAGGCGCCGCGTGCCGCTGGCCAGCGGCGAGCCGTCGTCACGCCAGATCGACGCGTATTTGGCCGCCGATTTCGGCGCGCGCAGCGGCAGGATCACGCCGCGCAGCAGCGGTTGCCACAGCGCCGCGGGCAGTTCGACGACGCGGCGGTCGCTGAGGAATTCGCCGAGGTAGCGACGCAACGCGGCTGCGGTCGGCGCCGCCGGCGTGCCCAGGTTCAGCAGCAGCACCGCGGTGCGCGGCGCGCTGCCGTGGCGGTAGGGGGGGGCGGTGTCCATGGGGGTATCGAGGGAATCAGCCGCCGAGCACGCGGAACTGCACGGTCGGCGCTGTCGGGTCGGTGGGGCGCGCACCGAGGCTGATCTCGCCGTCGCCGTGCAGCGCGCATTCGTTGCGGCGCAACGCGATCACGTTGTCCTGGCCGGAAAAGCGCACCCAGGTGCCATTGCTCGACAGGTCGAGCAACTGGAAATAGCTGCCGCGCCAGTCGATGCGGGCATGCTGGCGCGACACGCGGATGTCGTTGACGCTGAACTCGGCCGACGGGCTGCGCCCGATGCCCACCGGAGACTGCTCGATGCCGAATTCGGCGGTGGCGTCGAGCCAGCTCAGGCCCAGGCGCTGGACGCCGCCGCCGAGCACCGTCGGCGCGTGCGGCTGGGTCTGATTGTTCTGCCAGCTCGAGTCCCACTCGATGCGGTGCACCGGGATCGGCACGTCGTAGCCGCGCAGGAAGATCGCGCCGAGGCTGCGCAAGCGAGCCAGCTGTTCGAGCCCCAGCCCCTCGGTGACCGCGTCGGCGAGCAGGATCTGGCCACCGGCGGCCGAATCCGACAGCCTCGCCGCGGCGTTGACCGCGTCGCCGAAGCAATCGCCCGGGGTCAGCACCACCGGGCCGCGCGACAGGCCGACCTTGAGCTCCACCGCGGTCTCGCTGCGCTGGCCGCGCGCCGCCAGCAGGCGCTGCGCCGCGCAGCACGCGCGCAGTGCCGGATCGTTGGCGTCGAACACCGCGAGCAGTCCGTCGCCGAGCGTCTTGACCACTTCGCCGTTCTCGGCGTGCACGGCGTCGGCGATGAGCTGCGTGGTCGACGTCATCAGCCGCGCGGCGACGCTGTCGCCCAGTGATTTGTACAAGCCGGTGCTGCCGACGATGTCAGCAAAGACGACGGTTCGCGTCACGGGCTTGCGCAGATTCGACATGAGCGCAGTCTAGCGCGGCCTGACGCCGGCGGCGTGCGCCGCCGGAGGGGGAACTTCAGCAGCTCACAGCGAGTCGAGGAAGCTGCGCAGCTTGTCCGAACGCGTCGGGTGCTTGAGCTTGCGCAGCGCCTTGGCTTCGATCTGGCGGATGCGCTCGCGGGTGACGTCGAACTGCTTGCCGACTTCCTCGAGGGTGTGGTCGTTGGCCATCTCGATGCCGAAACGCATGCGCAGCACCTTGGCCTCGCGCGGCGTCAGCGAATCGAGGATGTCCTTGACGACGTCGCGCAGGCTGGCCTGCAGCGCCGCGTCGGTCGGCGCCAGCATGCCGGTGTCCTCGATGAAGTCGCCCAGATGCGAGTCGTCGTCGTCGCCGATCGGCGTCTCCATCGAGATCGGCTCCTTCGCGATCTTCATGATCTTGCGCACCTTGTCTTCCGGCATGTCCATCTTCTCGGCCAGGATCGCTGCGTCCGGCTCGGTGCCGGTTTCCTGCAGGTACTGGCGCGAAATCCGGTTGACCTTATTGATCGTTTCGATCATATGCACCGGAATGCGAATGGTGCGTGCCTGATCGGCGATCGAACGCGTGATCGCCTGGCGGATCCACCAGGTCGCGTAAGTCGAGAACTTGTAGCCGCGGCGGTATTCGAACTTGTCGACCGCCTTCATCAGGCCGACGTTGCCTTCCTGGATCAGGTCGAGGAACTGCAGGCCGCGGTTCGTGTACTTCTTCGCGATCGAAATCACCAGACGCAGGTTGGCCTCGATCATCTCGCGCTTGGCTTCGCGGGCTTCCTGCTCGCCGCGGCTCATCTGCGCGTTGATGTCCTTGAAGTCGGTCAGGGGCACGACGACGCGCTTTTGCGTGTCGACCAGGCGCTGCTGCAGCTCCTGGATGCTGGGCAGGTTGCGCTCGAGGATCGCGGCGTAGGGCCGGTTCGACGCCGCGATGCGTTCGGCCCATTGCAGGTCGAGCTGATGGCCGGGGAAACTCTTGATGAACTCTTCCTGCGGCATGCCGCAGCGGTCGACGACGATGCGTCGGATTTCGCGTTCGTGACGGCGCACTTCGTCGACCTGGCTGCGCAGCAGGTCGCACAGCTTCTCGACGGTGCGAGCGGTGAAACGGACTTCCATCAGGTTGCGCGAAATCGCGTCCTGCGCCTTGACGTAGGCCGCCGACTTGTAGCCGTCCTTGTCGTAGGCGCGGCGCATCTTCATGAACGCGTCATGCACCTGCGCGAAGCGCTCGAGCGCCTTGCTCTTGAGTTCCTCGAGCTTGACCGAGCTGGCCGCGGCGGCCGCGGTCTCGTCGTCCTCCTCGGCCTCGTCGGCCAGCGCGAAGTCGACGTCCTCCTCGGCAACGTAGTCGTCGGACTCGTCGTCGGAGACCATGCCGTCGACGACTTCGTCGACCGGCAGCTCGTTGTTGGCGATGCGCGCGGCCATCGCCAGGATTTCAGCCACCGTCGCCGGCGACGCCGAAATCGCCAGCATCATCTTGCGCAGCCCTTCCTCGATGCGCTTGGCGATCACGATCTCGCCTTCGCGCGTCAGCAGCTGCACGGTGCCCATTTCACGCATGTACATGCGCACCGGGTCGGTGGTGCGGCCGAACTCGGAGTCGACCGACGACAGCGCCGCCTCGGCTTCTTCCTCGGCCTCCTCGTCACTCGACGTGGTCGGGCCGTGCTGGTTCAGCAGCAGCGTTTGCGCGTCGGGCGCCTGCTCGTAGACCGCGATGCCCATGTCGTTGAGCATGCTGATGATCGTCTCGAGCAAATCAGGATCTGCCAGATTGTCCGGCAGATGGTCATTGATTTCGCCGTAGGTCAGGAAGCCGCGCGTTTTGCCGAGCTTGATCAGGTTCTTCAGCCGCTGTCGCCGGCGCGCGAGCTCCTCTTCGGTGACGTTCGAGTCGTCGTAGCCGAATTCCTTCAGCAGCTGCTTTTCCTTCGCGCGCGACGGCCGCCGGCCGCGCGGCATCGGCGCTGCCGGCGCTGCGACTTCGTCGGCTTCGTCGGCCACGTAGTCGTCGGCCGGCGCCGTCTTGACCAACTTGGCGGCCTTGTCCTCAAGCTTGGACGCGGCGGCCTTGGCGCGCGGGGCGGCCGTTGCGCGCTGCTGCGGCTGCCGGGCGGCGGACGCCTTCGGCGCCTTCGCGGCGGCTGCGGGCTTCGGAGTGGACTTGGACGTGGGCATGGCTGGCGACTTGATGGTGGTGGAGGCGCGTTGGCGCGGCGCCGCGTCATCGCCGCCGCGCTCGGGCGCGGCTTTCGTAGCTGGGGCGGATTTCGGCTTGGGCATGTCCGGCTCCTCGTGACGACGACGCTGGGTGGCGGTTTTCGCCCCCTGACGATCCCGGCGCGATCCGGCGGCGTTGGCGCTGCATGCCACCGCTGGATTTTGCTGAGAAACGTTCAATTATAGTCAAGCCCCTTGAAATTCAACTGCGGGCGTGTCATGAATGCGGCGATGGCCGGCATCGGCGCGGCCCGTTCAGAGACGGGGCAGCTTGCGTCCGAGCTCGCGCAGGCGGGCCGACAGCGCGCTGTATTCGAGCCGCGCGTCGTCGCTGCGCAGACCGTCGGCGGCCAGTTCCTGCTGGCGGCGCTTGATCCACGCGTGTTCGACGCTGTCGAGCGCTCCGTGCAGGTGATGGGTCAGTGCGGCCGCGTCAAGTTCGAGCAGGTCGCCCGGCGCCAGCGCCCCGGCCTGCTCGAGCAGGCCGTCGCCGCGCAGCGCCTCCCACAGCGCGGCGGCGCTGATCCGCGGTTCGACGTCCAGCCGCGCCTCGAGCCAGCCGGCCAGGCGACGTGTGGCCTCGTCGTGCTGCATCAGCAGCGCGTGCTGCGCGGTGCTGAGCTGCGCCCACAACTCGGGCTGCGCGAACAGGATGCGCAAGGCGGTGCGCGCGTGATCGGTGCGCGGCGCGCTCAGCCGGGACGCGCGCGGCTGAGCGCTGTCGTGGCCACGGCGCCAGCGTGCGCCGCCGGCGGTGCCGGCGGTGCCGGGGTCGCGCACCGGTGGCGCCGCGGCGGCACTGCGCGGCGCCAGCTCGGCGCGGACCTCGGCCGCCGGGGTTTGCAGCCGCCGCGCGAATTCGGCGACGATCTGGCCTTTCAGCGCGCCTTCGGGCAGCAGCGCCAGCAATGGCCGCGCGCGCGCGATGGCCTGCGCGCGGCCTTCGGCGGTGCTCAACGCAAGACCGTCGCCGACGTGGTCGAGCAGGAACACCGACAGCGGCTGGGCGTGGGCAAGTTCGCGCTCGAAGGCGTCGGCGCCGAGCGCGCGCACATAGCTGTCGGGGTCGTGTTCGGCGGGCAGGAACAGGAACTTGACCGAACGCTCGTCGGCCAGCGCCGGCAGCGTGCGCTCGAGCGCGCGCGCCGCGGCGCGCCGGCCGGCGCTGTCGCCGTCGAACGCGAACACGATCTGCGCGCAGTGGCGGAACAGCCGCTTGATGTGCTCGCCGGTGCATGCGGTGCCCAGCGTGGCCACCGCGTGCTCGATGCCGTGCTGCGCCAGCGCGATGACGTCGAGGTAGCCCTCGACGATCAGCGCCTGCCCCTTGCGCTGCACCGCGGCGCGCGCCTCGAACAGTCCGTACAGCTCCTCGCCCTTGTGGAACAGCACCGTTTCCGGCGAATTCAGGTACTTGGGCTCGCCGCTGCCGAGCACGCGGCCGCCGAAGCCGATCAGCTCGCCTTGCACGTTGCGGATCGGGAAGGTGATGCGATCGCGCAGGCGGTCGTAGCGGCGCGCCACCGTGCTGCCGGGCACGCTGGCCGGCTCCAGCGTGTCGCCGTTGGCGTCGCGCGCGACGACCAGGCCGCTTTGCACCAGCGGATCGGCGTCGTAGTTCGGAAACGCGGCAGCCAGCCCCCGCCAGTCGTCGGTCGCGTAGCCCAGCCCGTAGCGCGCCGCGATGCGCCC
>JAJZHH010000104.1 GCA_021804595.1 Pseudomonadota bacterium | reverse complement strand
TCGGGGCGGGCGTCGGGGCGGGCGTCGGGGCGGGCGTCGGGGCGGGCGTCGGGGCAGGCGTCGGCGCAGGCGTCGGCGCAGGCGTCGGCGCAGGCGTCGGCGCAGGCGTCGGGGCGACTGGTTTGTGCCTCGGCGTCGTGCGGTGCGGCGGCGCTTGCGGGACCGCTCGCGGTGGCTCGCTGCGCCGGGCAGGCGCGAGGTGCGGGCGAGCGCGGAGCGCGGCCACGGTGGGCGCTGGCGTCGGCAGCAGCTCGACCTGCAGCAGCGGCACCGGCGGCGGCGGCGGCGCCGTGCCGCCGCGCACTGCCCACCACAGCAGTGCGTGCAGCGCCAGCGCGCCGGCGGCGGCGAGCCACGGCGCGCCGCGCGCGGGAGAGGCTGGGAAAGGGCCGGGAGACACCAGAGACATCATCGCGGGCCGCGCTGGAAAGCGCGCGCCGGTTTATAATCCGAAAGATTTGCGTGCGTGCTCGTTCGGGACGAAACCAGACCGGGACGAGGCGTGCGCGACCTACGAAGCTTCAACGACGATTCAACGACGGGGCGATTCGCCAGTGGCGTCGAAACCGCGTCGAGCCTAGTCGAGTCAGCGAACGGGGGCAAACGAAGCCTCCTGACGTTCGACGCCACGACGGTTCGACGCGCGCCGACGGCCACGCCCATCACGATGCCCATCAAGCGCCCGGAGAATATAGCAATGCAGCCGCTGCAACCCAAAGCGATTTTGGCCCTTGCCGACGGCGCGGTCTTTCACGGGGTCTCGATCGGCGCTGCCGGCGAGACCAGCGGTGAGGTGGTTTTCAACACCGCGATCACCGGTTACCAGGAAATCCTCACCGATCCGAGCTACAGCCGCCAGATCGTCACGCTGACCTACCCGCACATCGGCAACGTCGGCGTCAACCCCGAGGATGTCGAGTCGGCGCGCGTGCACGCGGCCGGACTGGTGGTGAAGGACCTGCCCGCGGTCGATTCGAATTTCCGCAAGTCCCAGGGGCTGTCCGATTACCTGCGCGAAAGCGGCACCGTCGCGATCGCCGGCATCGACACGCGGCGGCTGACGCGGCTGCTGCGCACGCACGGCGCGCAGTCCGGTTGCGTGCTCGCGCTGGCTCCCGGCGAGGCGGCGACGCCGGCGGTGGTCGAGCGTGCGCTGAGCGCCGCGCGCGGCTTCCCCGGCCTGGCCGGAATGGACCTGGCGCGCGTGGTCAGCACCGCTGAAGCCTATCCGTGGCAGGAAACCGCGTGGCAACTCGGTGCCGGCTACGGCAGCCAGGCGGCGGGTTCGTGGCACGTCGTGGCCTACGATTTCGGCGTCAAGTACAACATCCTGCGCCTGCTCGCGTCGCGCGGCTGCCGCGTCACCGTGGTGCCGGCGCAGACCCCGGCCGACGCGGTGCTGGCGCTGCGCCCGGACGGCGTGTTCCTGTCCAACGGCCCCGGCGACCCCGAGCCCTGCGATTACGCGATCGACGCTGCGCGCCGGCTGATCGACAGCGGGCTGCCGGTGTTCGGCATCTGCCTGGGCCACCAGATCATGGCGCTGGCCGGCGGTGCGCGCACGTTCAAGATGAAGTTCGGCCACCACGGCGCGAACCACCCCGTCAAGGAACTGGCCAGCGGCCACGTCCACATCACCAGCCAGAACCACGGCTTCGCGGTCGACGCCGAAACGCTGCCGCCGCGGCTGCGCGCCACGCACGTGTCACTGTTCGACGGCTCGCTGCAGGGGCTGGAGTTCGTCGACCGACCGGCGTTCTGCTTCCAGGGACACCCGGAAGCCAGCCCCGGGCCGCACGACATCGGCGGCCTGTTCGACCGCTTCGTCGGCTTGATGCAGCAGCGCGCGGCGGCCTGAGGAGCAGGGCCATGCATGCGACGTGGTTCGGCGTGACCGACATCGGGCTGTACGTGCTCGGCGTCGTGTTCATCGTGCTGCTGCCGGGCCCGAACTCGCTGTACGTGCTCAGCGTGGCCGCGCAGCGCGGGGTGCGTTCGGGTTACGTCGGCGCGGTCGGCGTGTTCATCGGCGATTCGGTGCTGATGCTGCTGACCGCCGCTGGCATGGCCAGCGTGCTGCGTGAATTCGCCGCGCTGTTCGTCGTCGTCAAGATCGCCGGCGCCGCCTACCTGGCGTGGCTGGGGCTGGCGATGCTGCGCGGCGCGCGGCGGCGCTGGCGTACGGCCGACGCGCCGCTGCCGCCGCCGTCTCAGGTCGACGCCGCTCACCCATTCGGCAAGGCGCTGCTGATCAGCCTGCTGAACCCCAAGGCCATCATTTTCTACCTGTCGTTCTTCGTCCAGTTCGTCGACCCGGCCTACGCGCACCCGGCCTTGAGTTTCCTGGTGCTCGCCGCGATCGTGCAGTTCTTCAGCGCGATCTATCTGTCGACGCTGATTTTCGCCGGCTCGGGTCTGGCCAGCGCGTTCCGCCGCCACCGCCGCGTCGCCGCGGGCCTGAGCGGCGCGGTCGGCACGCTGTTCATGGCGTTCAGCGTCAAGCTCGCCACCGCCAGCGTCTGATGATCCGGCCGCATCGACTTCCACTTTTCTACTGCCCATGCCCAAGCGCACAGACATCAAGAGCATCCTGATCATCGGCGCCGGCCCGATCGTGATCGGCCAGGCCTGCGAATTCGACTACTCCGGCGCGCAGGCGTGCAAGGCGCTGCGCGAGGAAGGCTATCGCGTCGTGCTGGTCAACAGCAACCCGGCGACGATCATGACCGACCCGGAAACGGCCGACGTCACCTACATCGAGCCGATCACCTGGCAGGTCGTCGAGTCGATCATCGCCGCCGAGCGCCCGGACGCGATCCTCCCCACCATGGGCGGGCAGACCGCGCTGAACTGCGCGCTCGACCTGCACCGCCACGGTGTGCTCGACAAGTACGGCTGCGAGCTGATCGGCGCCAAGCCCGACGCGATCGACAAGGCCGAGGATCGCAGCAAGTTCAAGGACGCGATGACCCGCATCGGGCTGGGTTCCGCGCGCTCGGGCATCGCGCACAGCATGGACGAGGCGTGGGCGGTACAGAAGACGATCGGCTTCCCGGCGATCATCCGCCCGAGCTTCACGCTCGGCGGCACCGGCGGCGGCATCGCCTACAACCCCGAGGAGTTCGAGACGATCTGCAAGCGCGGCCTCGAGGCGTCGCCGACGTCCGAGCTGCTGATCGAGGAATCGCTGATCGGCTGGAAGGAATTCGAGATGGAAGTCGTGCGCGACCGCGCCGACAACTGCATCATCGTCTGCTCGATCGAGAACCTCGACCCGATGGGCGTGCACACCGGCGACTCGATCACGGTGGCGCCGGCGCAGACGCTGACCGACAAGGAATACCAGATCATGCGCGACGCGAGCATCGCGGTGCTGCGCGAGATCGGCGTCGACACCGGAGGCTCGAACGTGCAGTTCGCGATCAACCCGGTGGACGGGCGCATGATCGTGATCGAGATGAACCCGCGCGTGTCGCGCTCGTCGGCGCTGGCGTCGAAAGCCACCGGCTTCCCGATCGCCAAGGTCGCGGCCAAGCTCGCGGTCGGCTACACGCTCGACGAATTGCGCAACGACATCACCGGCGGCGCGACGCCGGCGTCGTTCGAGCCGACCATCGACTACGTCGTGACCAAGGTGCCGCGTTTCGCGTTCGAGAAGTTCCCGCAGGCCGATTCGCACCTGACCACGCAGATGAAGTCGGTCGGCGAAGTGATGGCCATCGGCCGCACCTTCCAGGAAAGCTTCCAGAAGGCGCTGCGCGGCCTCGAGGTCGGCGTCGACGGGCTGAACCAGAAGACCACCGACCGCGAAGTGCTCGAGCGCGAACTCGGCGAGCCCGGGCCCGAGCGCATCTGGTTTCTGGGCGACGCGCTGGCGCAGGGCTTCAGCATCGACGAGGTGCACCAGCTCACGCGCATCGACCCGTGGTTCCTGGCGCAGATCAAAGCCATCGTCGATACCGAACTCGAACTCGAGCACACGCGGCTGGAAGCGATCGAGGCCGACGACCTGCGCTGGCTCAAGCGCCGCGGCTTCTCCGACCGCCGGCTGGCCTATCTGCTGAAGACCACCGAGGCGGCGGTGCGCCGCCGTCGCCACGAGCTCGGCGTGCGCCCGGTGTACAAGCGCGTCGACACCTGCGCCGCCGAGTTCGCGACGCAGACCGCCTATCTGTATTCGACCTACGAGGACGAGTGCGAGGCCGAGCCGAGCAACCGCGACAAGATCGTCGTGCTGGGCGGCGGCCCCAACCGCATCGGCCAGGGCATCGAGTTCGACTACTGCTGCGTGCACGCGGCGCTGGCGATGCGCGAGGACGGCTACGAGACCATCATGGTCAACTGCAATCCGGAGACGGTGTCGACCGACTACGACACCTCGGATCGCCTGTACTTCGAGCCGCTGACCCTCGAGGACGTGCTCGAGATCGTCGACAAGGAAAAGCCCAAGGGCGTGATCGTGCAGTACGGCGGCCAGACCCCGCTGAAGCTGGCGCTGG
The DNA here is from genome assembly GCA_021804595.1 of Pseudomonadota bacterium. Taxonomy (GTDB): domain Bacteria; phylum Pseudomonadota; class Gammaproteobacteria; order Burkholderiales; family Burkholderiaceae_C; genus Thiomonas_A. The sequence continues at coordinate 4,569 of JAJZHH010000104.1, read as the reverse complement.
CGCTCGAAGCGGCCGGCGTGCCGATCATCGGCACCAGCCCCGACATGATCGACGCGGCCGAGGATCGCGAGCGCTTCCAGCAGCTGATCAACCGCCTCGGACTGCTGCAGCCGCCGAACCGCACCGCGCGTTCGGAGGCCGAGGCGCTGGCCCGCGCCGAGGAGATCGGCTATCCGCTGGTGGTTCGCCCCAGCTACGTGCTCGGCGGCCGCGCTATGGAAATCGTCCACGAGCAGCGCGACCTCGAGCGCTACATGCGCGAAGCGGTCAAGGTGTCCAACGACTCGCCGGTGCTGCTCGACCGCTTCCTCAACGACGCGATCGAATGCGACGTCGACGCGATCTGCGACGGCGAGCAGGTGTTCGTCGCCGGCGTGATGGAACACATCGAGCAGGCCGGCGTGCACTCGGGCGACTCGGCGTGCTCGCTGCCGCCGTACTCCTTGAGCGCGGCCACCGTGGCCGAGCTCAAACGCCAGACCGTCGCGATGGCGCGCGGCCTCAACGTCGTCGGGCTGATGAACGTGCAGTTCGCGATCCAGCGCGACGGCGACGAGGACCGCATCTTCGTGCTCGAGGTCAATCCGCGCGCCTCGCGCACCGTGCCCTTCGTCTCCAAGGCCAGCGGGCTGCAACTGGCGAAGATCGCCGCGCGCTGCATGACCGGGCGCACGCTGGCGCAGCAGCAGGTGCCGGGCGAAATCGTCCCCGACTACTACAGCGTCAAGGAAGCGGTTTTCCCGTTCGTCAAATTCCCCGGCGTCGACCCCATCCTCGGCCCCGAAATGAAGTCGACCGGCGAAGTGATGGGCGTCGGGCGCAGCTTCGGCGAAGCCTTCGTCAAGTCGCAGCTCGGTGCCGGAACGCGGCTGCCGGTGGCGCGCGACGGTGCGGCGTCGAAGGTGTTCCTGTCGGTGCGCAACGCCGACAAGCCGCGCATGGTCGAAGTCGCGCGCGAGCTCGTCGGCCTGGGTTTCCGGCTCGCCGCCACGCGCGGCAGCGCCGCGGCGCTGCAGCAGGCCGGGCTCGAGGTCGAGACCGTCAACAAGGTCACCGAGGGCCGGCCCAACGTCGTCGACATGATGAAGAACGGCGAAATCGCGCTGGTCATCAACACCGTCGAGGAGCGGCGCAACGCGATCGCCGATTCGCGCGCCATCCGCATCACCGCGCTGGCCAGCCGGGTGGCGACGTTCACCACCATCGCCGGAGCGGAAGCTGCGGTCGAGGGTATGAAGTACCTGGATCGCCTCGAGGTGTACTCGCTGCAGGCTTTACATCGTTCGTTGCATTTGGCAAACTGAGCGGCACCTAGTATTGGACGCCGTAGCAGTGCGCTGCTGCGGCGTTTCTTTTTGATTCGTCATTTTTCCGGATTCATTCCATGCCCACTCCCATGACCCGTCGCGGCGCCGAGAAGCTCAGGGCCGAGCTGCAGCGCCTGAAGTCCGTCGACCGCCACGCGGTGATCCAGGCCATCGCCGAAGCGCGCGCCCAGGGTGATCTGTCGGAGAACGCCGAGTACGAAGCGGCCAAGGACCGCCAGGGCTTCATCGAGGGTCGCATCAAGGAAATCGAAGGCAAGCTGTCGTCGGCGCAGATCATCGATCCGGCCGAGCTGCACGCCGACGGCCGCGTCGTGTTCGGCGCCACCGTCGAGCTGGCCGACGAGGACAGCGGCGACGAAGCGGTCTACCAGATCGTCGGCGACGACGAGGCCGACCTCAAGCTGGGCATGATCTCGGTCAGCTCGCCGATCGCGCGTGCGCTGATCGGCAAGGAAGCCGGCGACGTGGCGCAGGTCGTCGCCCCCGGCGGAGTGCGCCGCTACGAGATCGTCAAAGTCAGCTACGCGTGAGCGAGGCGATGAACGACGGGCTCATGCGACTGCGTTTTCCGCTCGCCGCGCTGTGGCTGGGCGGACTGGTCGCGATCGGCGCGATCGGCGCGCCGACCGCATTCGCGGTCGTGTCCGAGAAAATGCTCGCCGCCGCAGTGGCCAGCCGCATGTTCCACCTGATGGCGTTGCTCGGTGTGCTGTGCGCCGGCGCGCTGCTCGTGATCGAGCGTCAGCGGGCGACATCGATCGCGCGCTCCGGCGGGTTGTTGCTGGTGGCCGCGGCACTGGCGCTGGACATCGTCGGTGAGTTCGGCATCGTGCCGCGGCTGCTGGCCGCGGCGGCGTCGGCTGCGGCCGACGCCGGGCGCTGGCACATCGCGGCCAGCGCCGTCTACCTGGCGCAGACCGCGTGCGTGCTGGCCTATGTCTGGAAGCTGTCGGCGCGCTGACCCGGCGCCCGGGTTCGCGCCGCGTCAGCCGATCTTCTTCTTCGCGCTCGTCTGGCGCGGCTTGGCGCGCTTGACCCGGCCGGTCGCCGTCAGCCGCTCGTTGCCCAGCACCGTCACGCGCTTGATTTTCGCGCGGTGCGTCGGGCTCGAGCTGGGCACGACGACCTTGACCTGGCGCGGCGCGCGCCGCCTTGCCGGCGCCGCTTCGGCGGCGACGGCCGGTTTCTCCGGCAGCGGGCGGAACAGCACCAGCATGCGGCCGATGCTCTGCACCGCGCAAGCGCCGAGTTCGGCGCAGATCGCCTCGAGCATCGCGGCGCGCGCGTCGCGGTCGTCGCCGGCCACGCGCACCTTGATCAGGCCGTGGGCGGAGAGCGCACGATCGATTTCGGCCAGCACCGCAGCGCTCAGGCCCTGGTCGCCGATCAGTACGGTGGGCTTGAGGCCGTGGGCCTGGGCGCGCTTTTCGCTGCGTTGCGCCGGGGTCAGTTGCAAGGTCGTCATCACCGAATTATCCACTGCGCGCAGCTGCGCGTGTTCGCGATGAAAAAAAACCGCTTCAACAAGGCCTGGCTGACCGATCACCTGAACGATCCCTACGTCAAGCTGGCGCAGAAGGACAACTACCGCTCGCGCGCTGCGTACAAGCTGCAGGAAATCGACGAAGCGAACAAGCTGCTGCGCAACGCTCGCGTCGTCGTCGATCTCGGCAGCGCGCCTGGCGCCTGGTCGCAGTACCTGGCGCGTCACGTCGGCACGCGTGCCGGCGCGGCGCTGTTCGCGCTTGACATGCTGCCGATGGATCCAGTCGACGGCGTGCAGTTCATCCAGGGCGACTTCCGCGAGGACGAGGTGATGCAGCAGCTCGAGGCGGCGCTGCAGGGGCGCCGCGTCGACGTCGTGCTGTCGGACATGGCGCCGAACCTGTCGGGCATCGCGTCGGCCGATGCCGCGCGCATCGAGCACCTGGCCGAGCTGGCGCTGGAGTTCTCGGCCAATTGGCTGGTGCCCGACGGCGCGCTGCTGATCAAGAGCTTCCACACCAGCTATTTCAGCCAGATCGTCGAGCGTTTCAAGCGCCAGTTCCGCGTCGTCAAGACGCTCAAGCCGAAAGCGTCGCGCGATCGCTCGGCCGAGGTCTTCGTGCTCGGCATCGGCTTGCGCGAGCAGCGATAAAAACTATCGACTATCATATTCCGATAGTGCGAAATGAATTTTCCTTGGCCGGCGAAGGCGTACTGCAAGAAATCAAGGCCTGCAACCTTGATTCGCCTAGAATCGGCCGCAGATTGAAGTTTCCGATTCGATCGTCTGGCCCTACGCTTACGGGTCCCGGGAGTCCGTGTTGAACAATCAGTGGTTTTCCAAAGTCGCAATCTGGCTGGTGATCGGGCTCGTCCTGTTCACCGTGTTCAAGCAGTTCGACCACACCACGCCGGCCGACACGGTCAGCTACACCCAGTTCATGCAGCAGGCCAAGCAGGGCCACGTGAAGAAGGTGGTCGTCCACCAGAGCGGTCGCATCGACGTCACGACGACCGAAGGCAACCGCTACACGCTGACCTCGCCGGGCGATCTGTGGATGACCGGCGATCTGATGAAGGACGGTGTGCAGGTGGTCGGCGCGCCGCGTGAGGAACAGTCGTTCCTGATGCAGATCCTGATCTCCTGGTTCCCGATGCTGTTGCTGATCGGCGTGTGGGTGTATTTCATGCGCCAGATGCAAGGCGGCGGCCGCGGCGGCGCGTTCAGCTTCGGCAAGTCACGCGCGCGCCTGCTCGACGAGTCGAGCAACACCGTGACTTTCGCCGACGTCGCCGGCTGCGACGAGGCCAAGGAAGAGGTCAAGGAACTGGTCGATTTCCTGCGCGATCCGCAGAAGTTCCAGAAGCTGGGTGGGCGCATTCCGCGCGGCGTGCTGCTGGTCGGCCCTCCGGGGACCGGCAAGACGCTGCTGGCCAAGTCGGTGGCGGGCGAAGCCAAGGTGCCGTTCTTCTCGATTTCGGGTTCGGATTTCGTCGAGATGTTCGTCGGCGTCGGCGCGTCGCGCGTTCGCGACATGTTCGAGACCGCGAAGAAACACGCACCGTGCATCATCTTCATCGATGAAATCGACGCGGTCGGCCGCCACCGCGGTGCCGGCCTGGGCGGCGGCAACGACGAGCGCGAGCAGACGCTGAACCAGATGCTGGTCGAAATGGACGGTTTCGACACCAATCTGGGCGTGATCGTGATCTCGGCGACCAACCGCCCCGACATCCTCGACCCGGCGCTGCTGCG
>JAJZHH010000103.1:1510-9082 GCA_021804595.1 Pseudomonadota bacterium | reverse complement strand
GACGGCGCAATAACGCTGTTGCCATCAGGGGCAAGCGCTGGACGGGGTTTAATTAGGTATTTAATATGCCTAAATAATCCCGTCACCACCTTTCGAGGAAACGCATGGCCTCGGTGCATCTCGACCCCGACACCATCGAATGGACTTCGGGCGTGCCTTTCTTCGGCCCCGGGGCCCGTCATGAAGGCCGCGACGTCGTCCAGCTGAAGATTCTGTCCGACCGCCGACACGAAGGCGGCGGCATCGCCTGGCTCGCAAAGTATTCGCCGCCGCCTGGCAAGCTGCTGAAGATCATCGCGGTGGCCGAGTCGGACGAGTACGTCCTGCTGCTCGAAGGCGCGCGCACGACGAAGTCCGGGCAGCCGCGCAAGGCCGCCGGCGGCTACAGCCTCAATCCACGCGGCCAGTGGCACAGTGCGATGATCGCGGCCGAAACCACCGTGTTCGTCGCCTACACGGGCGAGCCCGACGCGGTCGAGTCGGTCACCGTCGTCGACGTGCAGGAGCCGAGCTGATGGTGGCGCCACACCGCGACGCGCTGGCCACGCTGGCGGTCCACGGCGGCGCCGCGCGCGACGCGCACGGCAGCCCGAACCCGCCGATCTACAACACGACCACCTTCGCCTTCGACTCGACGGCCGCGCTGCTCGACGTGATCGAAGGCCGTCGCCGCGGCGCGCTGTACACGCGCTACGGCATGAACCCGACGCTGTATGCGCTCGAGAGCGCGCTGGCCGCGCTCGAAGGCGCCGACGCGGCGCTGGCGTTCGCGTCGGGCATGGCCGCGTCGGCCGCGCTGTTCCTCGCGCTGGGACGCGACGGCATCGTCTGCGTCGGCGACGCCTACGGCGGTACGCTGGAGCTGCTCGGCGAGCAGCTGCCGCTGCTGGGCATCAAGACCTGGCTGCTGCAGCGCGACCAACTCGACCGCCTCGACGCGGTGCTCGCCGAGGGCGCCGGGCTGGTGTTCTTCGAGACGCCGAGCAACCCGCGCCTGGAGCTGTTCGACATCGCCGCGCTGGCCGCGATCGCGCACCGGCACGGCGCGCTCGTCGCGGTCGACAACACCTTCGCGTCGCCGGTCAACCAGCGCCCGCTGGAGCTCGGCGCCGACGTCGTGATGCACAGCGCGACCAAATACCTCGGCGGCCACAGCGACCTGACCGCCGGCGCACTGATGGGCTCACGCGAGCTGATGCAGGCGGTCGGCGGCTGGCGCAGGAACCTCGGCTCGGTGCTCGCGCCGGAAACCGCCGCGCTGCTGTCGCGCAGCCTGCGCACGCTGCCGGTGCGCGTGCAGCGCCACAACGCATCGGCGCAGATCGTCGCCGAAGCGATGGCGCGCCACCCCCGCGTCGCCCGCGTCCATTACCCGGGCCTGCCCGACGCGGCCGGCCACGCGCTGGCCCGCGCGCAGATGCGCGGCTTCGGCGGCATGCTGACGCTCGAGCTGCACGGCGACGGCGCCGATGCCGCTGCCGTGGCCGATCGGCTGCGGCTGTTCGCGCTCGCCCCCAGCCTCGGCGGAGTCGAGAGCCTGGTCACGCAACCGTGCACGACCAGCCACCACGACCTGTCGGCGGCCGAGCGCCAGCGGCGCGGCATCGCCGACTCGATGCTGCGGCTGTCGGTCGGTCTGGAAGACCCCGATGATCTGGTCGCCGACCTCGTACAAGCCCTGCGCGCGGGCGCCACGAGCCCCGCCGATGAGCGCCGTTGAGCAGATCCCGGTCGTGCCGTCGGCGACCGACGCCGCCTGGCTCGACGCCTTGGCCGAGGCCGGCCACGCCGCGGTGCGGCGACACGCATTCGACGCCGGCGCGCAGCTGCTGCGCCGCGGTGCGCCGATGACCCACGTATTCATCGTGCTCGACGGCGTCGTGCGCATTTCGCGCGAAACGCGAAGCGGACACACGCGCATCGTCGGCCTCGCGCTGGCCGGCGACGCCTTCGCCTGCGACGCGCTGGCGTCGGGGCTGTACGGCGGCGACGCGCACGCCGCGCGCCGCGCGGTGGTGGCCGCGGTCGACCCGCGGCGTTGGGTCGAAGCCGCCGCGGGCGATGCGCGGCTGCCGGCGCTCGACGCGCTGGCCAGCTTGCAGATGGCGCGCATGATGCGCCAGGACTCGCGGCTGCGGCTGAATGCGGCGGCCCGTGTCGCCGACTTCCTGCTGCAGCTGGTCGAGCGCGGCGGCGGCGACGTCGTCGAGTTGCCGATCGCGTGCAAGGACGTGGCCAACCACCTCGACCTGCGCGCCGAGACGATGAGCCGCATGCTGCGCCGGCTGGCCGAGCTCGGCGGCGTGCGCCGCCTGGCGCCGACCCGCTTCGAGATCGACGCCCGACGTCTGCGGCAGATTCGCGCGACGCCTTGACGTCGCGCTTTACAGGAGGCGAGTCATGGCCCTGATTCACGCAGCTCCCGCAACGCCGATCGACGTACGCCCGTTCGGCGCCCAGCTCGGCGCCCACACCACCCACGCCTTGTTCAAGTCGGCGCAGCTGCAGGTCGTGCGCGTCGTGCTCAAGGCCGGCGAGCGCATGGCCCCGCACAGCGTGGCCGGCGAGATCACCGTGCAGTGCGTCGAAGGCGAGATCGAACTCAGCGCCGACGACCGCCAGCTGCGCCTGGCGGCCGGCCAGCTGTGCTACCTGACGCCGCACTGCGTGCACGGCCTGCTCGCGCTCAGCGACGCGTCGGCGCTGGTGACGATCGCGCTGCACGGCTGAGCGTCGATCCGGCACGCCCGGCTCGTTCGGGCGCCGCACGCAAAACGGCTCGCCGTCGGGCGAGCCGTTCGGGCGTGGCGACCGCGTTCAGGCGCGGCGCGCGCGCCGCACGAAGGTGACCGCGAACAACACCATCGCGAGCAGGATCAACCCGGCGAACAGCGCACCGAGCAGCGCGCTGTCCTGGCCGACCGCGCGCACCATGTCGAGCCCGATCGCGTTGTAGTCCGAATAGCGTCGCGGCACTTGCAAGGCACCTGCGACGTAGAACATCGACAGGAAGCCGAAACTGCCCGCGCACAGCAGCGACAGGCCCCACATGCCGGCGTTCTCGGACTTCGACCCGAGCGCGTGGAAGTAGTAGCCGATCACCATCGGCAGCAGGCCGAGCAGGTAGTAGGTGTGGAAATGCGCCGGAACGAACAGCGTGTTGTGCAGCACGTTGTTGACCATGATCGTCGAGTCGATCACCGCGGCGAATCCGCCCGAGATCCAGCCGATGATGCCGATCACGACGGCCAGCGGCGCGAACCGCCACTTGATGCCCGACTTGTAGATCTGCGCCACGACGCCGGTGACGGTGACCACGGTCGACGGCACCGCCGACGCGTACGACGCGATCTGCCCGATCACCGCCAGCGCGAACGGCTCGACGAAGTCCTGGTACAGGTGGTGGAAGAAGGCGAACAGGATGAAGAAGAACACCGCGTTCCACGCCAGCGCGACGACCCGGTTGGCTTTCCACGCCCGCCCCGTGTACTGCGGCAGGATCTGGTAGACGAAGGCGACGCCGACGTAAAGCGAGATGTTGGCCATCGTGTGGCCCCACAACATCATCAGGTTCTTCATCAGCAGCGGGTCGAAGTGCAGCGCGGGCTGCAGCCACTGGCCGAAATACATCAGCAGCAGCACCGAGCCGGCGGCCGAAGTCGCGATGCCCGGCAGCAGATAGGCGCACATCGCGATCAGCACCGGAGCCGGCGTCTCGACGCCCCGGGCGTTCGCGCCGAAGTACTGCCAGCCGACCGCGTTGGCGAAGCCGTAGCGGCGCACGATCGCGTTGACCATCGCGTACTGCGCCAGCAGCAGCGCGTTGTCGAGCACGATCAGCGCGCCCACCGCCAGGCCCACGCTCCAGTGCGGCCACGTGCCCATCGAGTCGAACGGCAGCGGATACAGCATGTACCAGCCCGGCGCATAACTGCCGAGCACGGTGGCCGCGAGCAGGCCGACCACCGCCAGCAGGTAGCAGCCGTAGAGCACCCGCGCCATGCGCGCGGTGATGTCGACGTATTCGCGCAGCAGCCACAGCAGCCCGCCGGTGGCGGCCACCGACAAGGTGCCGACCATGCCCAGGCCGTGCAGCGTCATCAATGCGTAGAAGCGCAGCGGCCCGAGCTGGATCGCATCGGCCTGGTTCAAGCGCATCGCAATGCCCGCGCACAACAGCACGACGAACACCGCCGAGGTGGTGAGCGCGTAGGCGAGCAAGTCGTTTCGTTTCATCGAACGTCCTCAAATGACCTTGAATTGCGAGGTCATGACCTGATGGCCGACGCCGCAGTACTCGAGACAGAGCACCGTGTAGGTGCCGGGCTGGCGGAAGGTGTAAACGAGTCGGTTGACGTAGCCCGGCATGGCCTGCACCTGGGTCAGCATCGTGCCGGCCGCGTCGTAGACGCCGAAGCCGTGGTTGACGTCGCTGGCGGTGACGAGGAACTCGACCGTCTTGCCGGCCGGCAGCAGCAGCGTGCCGTCGTGGTCGAGCTGCGCGCCCTGCACCGGCGTGAAGGTCCACGCCCACATGCGGCCGTCGACCTTGACGACGACCTGGGGATGCGTTTCGGCCGCCTTCAGGTTCGGCGCGTGCGGCAGCGTCGTGGCCAGGATGCCGACGAGCAGCGCAACCAGAAAGACGAACCAGACCCGACGGATCCGATAGACGCTTTCCTTGATTTTTCCGGCCTCGCCTTGCGCCGAACTTTGCGACAGCACGAAAAATCCAATCGCAAAAATCAGGAAGACGCCGAGCAAAGCCACAATGCCAGCGTAGGTACTAATCATGACGACGCCAAATTCTCCGGAGAAAAAGCCCGTTCCATCTTCTCGCCGGCAAGGCGCGAATGCTTGCCGCGCGGCGAGCTGGACGACGATGCGGGCGGAATTGCCTTTTTCATTGTCGCGCCAGGGTTTACCCCCGGCAATGCGGGCTGGCTGCGCTGGGCCGCGTGCTGCGACGCGATCGCGCGCGGCAACACATACAGTTACATTGATCTGTATCGCCGCATAATCAAGCGGCGCCGAACCGCCTTTCGCACTTCAATATACTGCCACCCCTATTTTTCGAAGCATGGTCGAAACAATATGAAAAATCCCCCGAAAATCATCACGGACTCCCCGCACAAAACCTTTTAAATAATATGGTTTATAAGTCGTCGATCCGCCGCCACGCCACCGCTGCGGGGGCAGCTGCAGCTGCGCGGTGCGCCGCGGCGCCGCCCGTCTTTGATCACGATCAAATCCGTTCGGGCGCGAGCGACTTCCAATGGTCGCCACCCATTTCCAGCAGGTCCCGTCGAACGCGCCATCGGCGCGAGCCCCGCGCCGTGGCCTGCGCTCATCGCAACCATGAGGATCATCGTTCTCGGCGCCGGCGTCGTCGGCGTCGCGTCGGCGTTTTTTCTGCGCGAACAGGGCCACGACGTCACCGTGCTCGAGCGCCAGCCGCAAGTCGCGTCGTGCACCAGCCGCGCCAACGGCGGGCAGATCTCGGTCAGCGGCGCCGAGCCGTGGGCCAACCCCGGCGTGCCGCGCCAATTGCTGGCCTGGCTCGGGCGCAGCGACGCCCCGCTGCGGCTGCGGCTGCGCGCCGACCCCGCGCAATGGGCGTGGTGCCTGCGTTTCCTGCGCGAGTGCACGGCCGCGCGCACCGAACGCAATATGCGCGAAATCGTCCACCTCGGCCTGTACAGCCGCGAGGTGTTGCGCGCGCTGCGCGAGCGGCGCGCGCTGCACTACGACGCGCAGCGCCGCGGGATATTGCACCTGTACGGCGACGAGCGTGCGCTGCGCGACGCCGAGCACTGCGCGCAGCGCATGCGCGAGTTCGGCTGCGAGCGGCGCGTCGTCGATGTCGACGAAGCCTTGCGCATCGAGCCGGCGCTGCACGCGATGCGCGCCAGCCTGGTCGGCGCCACCTACACCGCCGGCGACGAGTCGGGCGACGCGCACGCTTTCGCGCACGAACTCGCGCGGCACGGCGCCGACGACGGCGTGCGCTTCGTGTTCGGCCACACCGTGACCGCGCTGCGCCGCCGCGGCGACGTCATCGACCACATCGAGGCGACGGCCGCCGACGGCAGCTTCGAGCGGCTGGAGGCCGACGCCTACGTGCTGGCCTGCGGCTGCTGGAGCGCGCCGCTGGCGCGCGGCGCCGGGCTGGTGCTGCCGATCCATCCGGTCAAGGGCTATTCGGTCACGCTGCCGGTGGCCGACGACGCCGCGGCGTGGCAGGTCTCGCTGACCGACGAGCGCCACAAGCTGGTGTTCTCGCGCCTGGGCCAGCGACTGCGCGTGGCCGGCACCGCCGAAGTCGGCGGCTGGTCGCGCGCGCTCGACGCGGCGCGCGGCGCGGCGATCGTCGATCGCGTCGCCAGGCTGTTTCCCGGCGCCGCCGACACCTCGCGCGCGGTGCACTGGAGCGGGCTGCGGCCGATGACCCCGGGCAACGTGCCGCTGATCGGACGCAGCCGCCTGCGCAACCTGTTCCTGAACACCGGGCACGGCAGCCTGGGCTGGACGCTGGCCTGCGGCTCGGCCGCCGCGCTGGCCAGCCTGGTCGACGGCCGGCGCCCGGATGTCCGCTTCGCCTTCACCGGCACCTAGACCCCGAGGACCATGGACCAACCCTGCTTCAACCCCGAACGCGACTGGCGCGTCGACGGCGTCGAGCTGCGCAGCCGGCTGCTGCTGGGCAGCGCCAGCTTCCCGTCGGCCGCGGTGATGCGCGACGCCATCACCGCCAGCGGTGCCGAAATCGTCACCGTCGGCCTCAAGCGCATCAGCCAGGGCGGCGAAGCCGCCGACTTCGTGCCCACGCTGCTGGACACGGTACGCTGCAGCGGCGGCCGGCTGCTGCCCAACACCGCCGGATGCTTCGACGCGAAATCGGCGATCGCCACCGCGATGATGGCGCGCGAACTGTTCGAGACGAACTGGATCAAGCTCGAGGTCATCGGCGACCGCGGCTCGCTGCAGCCCGACCCGGTCGAGACGGCCGAGGCCGCGCGCGTGCTGGTGCGCGAGGGCTTCGTCGTCTGGCCGTATTGCACCGACGACGTCGTCAGCTGCCGGCGCCTGCTCGACGCCGGCTGCGCGGTGCTGATGCCGTGGGGCGCGCCGATCGGCTCGGGCCAGGGGCTGCTGAACCCGTTCGCCTTGCAGTACCTGCGCCGCAGCCTGCCGCAGGCACGGCTGATCGTCGACGCCGGCATCGGTGCGCCGTCGCACGCGGCGCACGCGATGGAACTCGGCTACGACGCGGTGCTGCTGTGCTCGGCGGTGTCGCGCGCGCGCGACCCGGTCGAAATGGCCGGCGCCTTCGCCGCCGCGGTCCACGCCGGACGCAGCGCCTGGCGCGCCGGCGTCATCGCCCGCAGCGAGCAGGCGATCCCGAGCACCGCCGTGGGCAGCTGAGGCGATCGGCCGGTCCGGGTATCGGGCCGGCTGCATCGGGCCGGCTGCATCGGGCCGGCTGACCCCACTATAATTCGATAATTATGGAAATATTGAACGCTGCCGACCGACTTGCCGCACTCGGGCACGAATCGCGCCTGACCATCT
>JAJZHH010000103.1:0-1410 GCA_021804595.1 Pseudomonadota bacterium | reverse complement strand
ATCGGGCCGGCTGCATCGGGCCGGCTGCATCGGGCCGGCTGACCCCACTATAATTCGATAATTATGGAAATATTGAACGCTGCCGACCGACTTGCCGCACTCGGGCACGAATCGCGCCTGACCATCTTCCGCCTGCTGGTCGAGGCCGGCCCCGCCGGCCTGAACCCGAGCGTGCTCGGCGAGCGTCTGGCGTTGCCCGGCCCGACACTGTCGTTCCATCTGTCGCATCTGGCCCGCGTCGGACTGATCGGCAAGCGGCAGGAAGGCCGCTTCATCTTCTACGCGGCCAACTACGGCGCGATGGATGAGCTGATCGCCTTCCTGACCGCCAACTGCTGCGGCGGCGCCGCATGCCTGCCGCAGACCGCGCAGGTCGACACGATGTCGAAACGTCGGGCGCAGATGGCGGCCGCGTCGGCGGCCTCGTCGGCGGCCGCGGCTCCCGGCACGGCGCCGCCGCGCCGCCACGTGCTGATCCTGTGCACCGGCAACTCGTGCCGCTCGCAAATGGCCGAGGCGCTGCTCAACCATGAACTCGGCGCGCGCGTGCACGCGAGCTCGGCCGGCACCCGGCCGCAGGCCGAGGTCGCCGCCGGCGCCGTCGAGGCGCTGCGCCTGGCCGGCGTGCCCACCGACGGTCTGGTGCCGAAGGACGTCGACACGCTGCTCGACGAGCCCTTCGACCTCGTCGTCACCGTCTGCGACAACGCGCGCGAAGCGTGTCCGATCTTTCCGCGCGCGGTGCCGACGTTGCACCTGCCGTTCCACGATCCGCACGGCGAGCCGCTGGACAGCTTCATTCGCGTGCGCGACGACATCCGCGCCCGCCTGCTGCCGGCGGTGCTCGACGCGCTGGAACTGAAGTGAGCGCTCGCTGCGACGTGAGCGCCCGCGCCGCCGCCGGCGCGCCGATGAGCCGCTTCGAGCGCTGGCTGACGCTGTGGGTGCTGCTGTGCATCGTCGCCGGCATCGCGGTCGGCCAGTGGGCACCGGCGCCGGTGCACGCGCTCGGCCGGCTGCAAATCGCCCAGGTCAACCTGCCGGTCGGCGTGTTGATCTGGCTGATGATCATCCCGATGCTGGTCAAGGTCGACTTCGCGGCATTGCACGACGTGCGACGCCACGTTCGCGGCATCGGCGTCACGCTGTTCGTCAACTGGCTGGTCAAGCCATTCTCGATGGCGCTGCTCGGCTGGCTGTTCATCCGCCACCTGTTCGCGCCGCTGCTGCCGGCAGCGCAGCTCGACAGCTACGTCGCCGGGCTGATCCTGCTGGCGGCGGCTCCGTGCACCGCGATGGTGTTCGTCTGGAGCCGGCTGTCGGGCGGCGATGCGCTGTTCACGCTGTCGCAGGTCGCGCTCAACGACACCATCATGGTGTTCGCGTTCGCGCCCATCGTCGCGCTGCTGC
>JAJZHH010000102.1 GCA_021804595.1 Pseudomonadota bacterium | reverse complement strand
ACGTGCCGCACGGCAGCAGGCTGCGGCGCTGGCCGCGCAGGCCGACGCGATGCGTCGGCCGCAGCCGACGCTGGGCGTGTACACGGCGTCCGAGCGCGGCGGCGCCGAGCGCCTGGCCGGCGTGCAGCTGACGCTGCCGCTGGGCGGCGCGGCGCGGGCGGCGCGCGCCGATGCGCGTGCCGCCGACGCGATGGCCGCGCAGTGGCGCGCGCGCGACGTCGAACAGGCGGCGCGCGCCGAGCTGCAGGCGCGCGCCGCGCAGGCCGATGCGCTGGCGCGCGGCGCACGCCAGCTCGAGCAGGTCGACACCGCCCAGCGACAGGCCGACGCGCGCCTGCAGCGCGCCTATGCGCTGGGCGAGGCCAGCCTGAGCGACGCGCTGGTGCAGCGCCGCGAGCTGCTGCGCACGCTGGCCGACGCGCTGGCCGCGCGCTTCGACGCCGCGCAGGCCGACGCGACGCTGCAGCTCGACGCCGGCGTGTTGTGGCCTTCGCCGACGCGTTGACGGCCCGGGGGCGCGAGGGGTGTCGAGCACGCGCCTCGTGTCCTTGGAATAATGCGTCGATGACCGAAGCCTTCGCACATCGCAAACTCGATCCGTCGACACTGCTGCTGCTCGTGCTGCCGCCGCTGTTCTGGGCCGGCAACGCGGTGGTCGGCAGGATGATGGTCGGCTCGCTCGCCCCGCTCGAGCTCAGCTTCTGGCGCTGGTGCGTTGCGCTGCTCGCGGCGCTGCCGTTCACCGGCGCCGCGCTGTGGCGTGCGCGCGCGCAACTGTGGCGCCAGCGCGGCGCACTGGCGCGCATGGGGCTGCTCGGCATCGCCTGCTACAACTCGCTGCAATACGTCGCGCTGCACACGACGACGCCGCTGAACGTCGCCTTGATCAGCTCGGCCGGCCCGGTGTTCATCGTGCTGATCGGCGCGCTGTGCTACCGCGAGCGCGTCGGCGTCGACGCGCTGGCCGGCGCGGCGCTGTCGGCGATCGGCGTGATCGTCGTCGTCACCCAAGGGCAGCTGATGCATCTGGCGCAGTTGCGCTTGGCGGTCGGTGACTTCGTGATGCTGCTCGCAGTGCTGCTGTGGGGTTTCTACACCTGGGAGCTGCGCCGCCATCCGCTCGGCTTGCCGCCGCTGGTGGGCTTGAGCGCGCAAATGGCGGTGGGCACCGTGATCATCGCGCCGTTCGCGTTGTGGGCGCGCTACGCGCTCGGCGAGGTCTCGCACTGGGCGCCGCCCGGGGTCGCCGCGGTGCTGTACGTCGCGCTGGCCGCGTCGCTGCTGGCCTACGTCTGCTGGGGCGAGGCGGTGGCGCGCACCGGCGCGCAGATTCCGGTGTATTTCGCCAACCTGCTGCCGGTGTTCGTCGCGCTGCTGTCGTTCGTCTTTCTGCACGAGGGCATCAGGACCTATCACGTCGTGGGGGCGGCGCTGATTTTCGGCGGCATCCACGTCGCGCTGCGCGGCCGCACGCGGGTCGGGGGGCGGCGATGATCGATCTCGCTCATGGTGCGGTGCTGCTGGCCGCCGCATTCGGCGGCGCGGCGCTGAACGCGGTGGCCGGCGGCGGCAGCTTCCTGACGCTGCCGGCGCTGCTGTGGCTCGGCGTGCCGGCGGTGGCGGCCAACGCGACCGGCACCGCGGCGCTGCTGCCGGGCTATCTGGCCAGCGTCTGGGGCTTTCGCGCCGAACTCGGCGCGCCGCGCGCGCTCGGCATGGGCGCACTGCTCGCGGCCTGCGTGCTCGGCGGCGGCGTCGGCGCCGGGCTGCTGGTGTCGACCAGCAACGCGGGCTTCCGCGCGCTGGTGCCGTGGCTGCTGCTGTTCGCCACCGCGCTGTTCGCGCTCGGCCCGCCGCTGCTGCGCCGGCTCGGGCGCCAGCCGCATCACGCCGCCCCGGCGGCGGCGGCCGCGGCCGGCATGTTCGTCGTCAGCGTCTACGGCGGTTATTTCAACGGCGGGCTCGGCGTGTTGCTGCTGGCCTTGTTCGGCCTGATCGGCGAAACCGACCTGAACCGGATGAACGCGCTGAAGAATCTCGCCTCGGCGGTGCTGACGGTGTTCGCACTGGGCATCTACGCCGCCGCCGGCAGCGTGCACTGGGCGCTGGCCGCGCTGATGCTGCCGGCGGTGCTGCTCGGCGGCTGGGCCGGAGCGCGTGCCGCGCGGCGCGTGCCGCCGACGCTGATGCGCTGGGCCATCGTCGCCATCGGGCTGGTGATGGCCGCGCTGTTCATGCGCTAGCGACGACCGCGCTGCCGAGGTCGAGCACCGCCTGCGCGTACAGCGCCGAGTGGTTGTAGCGCGTCAGCACGAAGAAATTGGCCGTGCCCAGGCGCCAGCTCGGCGCGTCGTCGCCGTTGGGCAGGCGCAGCAGCGACAGCAGCCCGGGGTAGACGCGCGCGGCGGCGTCGAGTTGCAGCCCGGCGGCCTCGAGCTGCGCGGCGCGGAAGCTGGGCACGATGTCGGGCGCGAGCAGGCGCTCGAGGGTGGCCGCGTCGACCGCCGGCGGCGCCGACAGCGCGAAGCCGCACGGCTGACCCGGCGTCCAGCCGTGGCCGGCAAGGAAGTTGCCGATGCTGAGGATCGCGTCGGCGGCGCGGCCGCCGAGGTCGACCGGCGCGCCGCGGCGCGAACTCAGGCCCCAGCGCAGGATGCTTTCGGGCATGAACTGGGCCATGCCGATGGCGCCGGCGTAGGAGCCGAGCACGCTGCGCGGGTCGCGCCCACCCGCGCGGCACCAGCGCAGGAAATCGCCCAGTTGCGCGGCGAAGAAGGCGCTGCGGTCGGTGGGCGCCGCGGCCGGCCAGTCCAGCGCCAGCGTGGCCAGCGCGTCGAGCACATGGAAGTTGCCCATGATGCGCCCGTAATACGTCTCGACGCCGAGGATGCCCAGCAGCACCGCTTGCGGGACGCCGAAACGGTGCTGTGCGCGGCGCAGCCAGCGGCCGTGCTGGTGCGCGAAGGCGACGCCGGCGGCGATGCGCGGCGGCTCGACGAAACGGCTGCGGTACAGCGTCCAGTTCTTCTGCATCGGTTTGCCCGGCAGCATCAGCTGGACGACGGCAGGGTTGAAGCGCGCCTGCGCCAGTTGCGCCTCGACCCACGCCGGTGGCAGCCCGTTGGCGTGCGCCAGCGCCGCCGCCAGCGCGGCCACGCGCGGCTGCGTGCCGTATTCGCCGGGCGGTGCGGTGGGCACGGCCACGGGCGCCGGCGCCGGCATCGGGGTCGAGGCGGGGGCCGAGGTTGGCGCCGAGGCGGGCACCGACGGCAGCGCTGCCGCCCATACGCGCGGCAGCGGCAGCAGCGCGGGAACGGCGGCGCGCAGCAGCGCACGTCGGAACGGGTCTTGCTTGAGCTGGAATCGATGCATGCGGACCAGTGTAGCCAGACGCTGCCGGGAACACGGGCAGCACCAGGGCAGCACCAGGGGCAGAAGCGGCGCGAGGCGTCTCCGCAGCGTTCTTGGGGCGTCAAACGGCTGGCAGTGCGCCGGCAGTTCGATGCCAAGGTTGTCAAAAATCCGTCGTGTCCTGCAGCCAGACGTCATGTCCGATCCTTTTTCGCTGTCTTCTCTGTTGCGCGTCAGCGCCGCGCTGGTGCTGTTGCTCGGTCTGCTGGTGCTGGGCTTGCGCGCGCTCAAGCGGGTTCGCCCGAGCGGGCCGGGCGGCGCGTTGAAAGTGGTCGCCAGCCTGGCGCTGTCGCCGCGGGAACGGCTTTTGCTTGTGCAAGTCGGCAAGCAGCAGCTGCTGATCGGTTCGAGCCCGCATGGGCTGGCCCGGCTGCATCTGCTGCCCGACGCGATCGACGAGGTCGCGACGCCGCCGGACGCGTTTCCCGCCTGGCTGCGCCGCGCCAGCGCGGCGCGAGCCCAAGACGAACATCCACGATGAAGACCGCCCGTTTGCCCCTCGCCGCGCTGCTGCTGCCGCTGCTGCTGACCCCGCTGTGGGCGCACGCGCAGGGACTGCCGGCGTTCACCAGCACGCCGGCGGCGGGCGGCGGCTCGACCTACACGTTGAGCCTGCAGACGCTGTTGTTCATGACGGTGCTGGTGTTCCTGCCCGCCATGCTGCTGATGATGACCGCGTTCACGCGCATCGTGATCGTGCTGTCGCTGCTCAAGCAGGCGCTGGGAACGACCTCGGTGCCGCCGTCGCAGGTCATCGTCGGGCTTTCGCTGTTCCTGACCTTTTTCGTCATGAGCCCGGTGCTCGACCAGGTCAACCAGGTCGCGTTGCAGCCGCTGATGAACAACCGCATCGACTTCGTGCAGGCGATCGACGCCGGGGCGACCCCGCTGCACAGCTTCATGCTGAAGCAGACGCGGCAGGACGACCTGGCGCTGTTCCTGCGCCTGGCCGGGCAGAAGAACCCGGCGACGCCGGCGGCCACGCCGATGCGCGTGCTGATTCCGGCCTTCGTCACCTCGGAGTTGAAGACCGCGTTCCAGATCGGTTTCGTGATCTTCATCCCGTTCCTGATCATCGACATGGTGGTCGCCGCGGTGCTGATGTCGATGGGCATGATGATGCTGTCGCCGGTGACCGTGTCGCTGCCCTTGAAGTTGATGCTGTTCGTGCTCGTCAACGGCTGGGACCTGGTGATCGGTTCGCTGGTGCAGAGCTTCGTGCATTGAAAGGAGACGAGCGATGAGCCCGGAAGCGGTGACGACCTTGGCGCAACAGGCGATGTGGACGATGTTCCTGGTGTCGGCGCCGATCCTCGGCGTCGCGCTGGTCGTCGGCCTGCTGATCAGCCTGGTGCAGGCGGCCACGCAGCTCAATGAAATGACCTTGAGCTTCGTGCCCAAGGCGATCGCGATCGGCCTCTCGCTGGTGTTCGCCGGGCCGTGGATGCTGCACGTGCTGATGGACTTCACGACGCGGCTGATCACCAGCATTCCGCAGCTGCTGCAGTCATGATCGACGTCACCACGCTGCAGCTCGAGCAATGGATCGGGGCCTTCTTCTGGCCCTTCCTGCGCGTGCTCGGCGTGCTCGCGGTGGCGCCGCTGTTCGGCGCCACCGAAATCCCGGTGCAGGTCCGCGTCGGCCTGTCGGTGGTGATCGCGGTGGCGCTGGCGCCGGCGCTGGGCACGATGCCGCCGGTCGACCTCGGCAGCGCGCTGGGCTTGACGCTGGTCGTGCAGCAACTGCTCGTCGGATTGATCATCGGCATGTCGATGTCGCTGGTGCTGAGCACGGTGCAGATCGCCGGCAGCATCATCGGCCTGCAGATGGGTTTGAGCTTCTCGACCCTGTTCGACCCGGTGCAGGGGGTCGAGGTGACCAGCCTGGCCAGTTTCCTGAACATGCTGACGGTGCTGCTGTTCGTCGCGCTCAACGGCCACCTGCTGCTGCTCGGGGTGCTGGCGCGCAGCTTCACGCTGGTTCCGGTCGGGCCGCACCTGGGGCTGGCCGCGGCGAGCTGGCGCGACCTCGCGCTCGAAGGCTCGGCGCTGTTCAGCCTCGGGCTGGCGCTGTCGGCGCCGGCGCTGGGCGTGGTGCTGATCGCCAACATCGGCCTCGGTGTGCTGACGCGGCTGGCGCCGCAGCTCAATATGTTCGCGATCGGCTTCGCGCTGTTCTTCGCGCTGGGTTTTTTCGCGCTGTACCTGCTGCTGCCGATGCTGCAGGTGATCGTGCGCCATCTGGTCGAGATGGGGCTGGAATTGGCGACGCGGCTGCTGGCCGCGCAGGCGGGCTGACGCGATGGCCGACGACTCCGCCCAGGACAAGGAATTACCGGCTTCAGCCAAGCGCCGGCAGCAGGCGCGCGACAAGGGCCAGGTCACGCGTTCGCGCGACCTCGGCTCGGTGCTGTTGCTGGTCGGCAGCGCGCTGGCGCTGTACTACGGCGGCGGCTGGCTGTTCGGCCACGCGCAGGGCCTGATGCAGCTGGCGCTGCGGGTTCCGGCGGGCGCCGCCGCCGACCCGGCGCAGGCGCTGCAGCTGGCCGGGCGAGTGGTCGAGGCCGGCCTGTGGCTGCTGGCGCCGCTGCTGCTGCTGAACCTGCTGCTGAGCATCGGCGGCGGGCTCGCGCTCGGCGGCTGGGTGTTCAGCGTCGAGGCGCTGATGCCCGACTTCAGCCGCCTCGACCCGGTGGCCGGCCTGGGCCGCGTGTTCTCGCTGCACGGCCTCGGCGAACTGGGCAAGGCGGCGTTGAAGGCGCTGGTGCTCGGCGTGGCCGCGCTGGTCGTGCTGCGCGGCGAGCGCCGCGCGCTGCTGCAGCTGCTGCAGGTCGAGCCGACGCAGGCGCTGGTGCAGATGGGACTGCTGTGCGTGAAGGCCTTCCTGTGGATGGCGCTGGCCACCGCGCTGGTCGCCGCGGTCGACGTGCCGATGCAGATCTTCCAGTTCAACAAGAAACTGAAGATGTCGCGCCAGGACATGAAGGACGAAATGCGCGAGAGCGAAGGCAGCCCCGAGGTCAAGCAGCGCCTGCGCTCGCTGCAGCGCGAGCGCGCGCGCCGACGCATGATGGCCGCGGTGCCGAAGGCCGACGTGGTCGTCACCAACCCGACCCACTACGCGGTCGCGCTCGGCTACCAGGAAGGTCGCAACAGCGCGCCGGTGGTGCTGGCGATGGGCGCCGACGCGATCGCCGCGCGCATCCGCGAAGTCGCCGCCGAGCACGGTGTGCCGCTGGTCGAGGCGCCGCCGCTGGCGCGCGCGCTGTACCGCTACGCCGAGCTCGAGCGCGAGATCCCGGCCACGCTGTACAACGCGGTGGCGCTGCTGCTGGCCTACGTGTACCAGTTGCGCGCGCTGCCGGCGGCGCCGGCGCTGCCGCGCGACTGGCCGATTCCCGCTGAACTCGACACGGCGCCCGACGCGCCGGCCCATTGACCATGGCCGCCTCCGTTCCGCTGCCTCCGGCGCTGACCCAGCTGCTGCGACGCGCCGACTGGCGCATGCTCGCCGCCCCGGCGCTGGTGGTGATGATCCTGGCGATGCTCGTCGTGCCGCTGCCGACCTTCGCCCTCGACTTGCTGTTCACCTTCAACATCACGCTGTCGCTGGTCATCCTGCTCGTCACCCTGTACCTGACGCGGCCGCTGGACTTCGCCGCGTTCCCCACCGCGATCCTGCTCACCACGCTGCTGCGGCTGTCGCTCAACGTCGCCGCCGCGCGCGTGATCCTGCTGCACGGCCAGCAAGGCGAGGGCGCCGCCGGCCGCGTCATCGAGTCGTTCGGCCAGTTCGTCATCGGCGGCAACTACGCGGTGGGCATCACGATCTTCGCCATCCTGGTGGTGATCAACTTCGTCGTCATCACCAAGGGCGCCGGGCGCATCGCCGAGGTCAGCGCGCGCTTCACCCTCGACGCGATGCCGGGCAAGCAGATGGCGATCGACGCCGACCTCAACGCCGGGCTGATCGACCAGGAGGAGGCCAGGCGCCGGCGCAGCGAGATCTCGCAGGAAGCGGACTTCTTCGGCGCGATGGACGGTGCCAGCAAGTTCGTGCGCGGCGACGCCGTGGCGGCGATCCTGATTCTGTTCATCGATTTGATCGGTGGCCTGGTCATCGGCGTGCTGATGCACGGGCTGAGTCTGTCCGACGCGGTGCACAACTACACGCTGCTGTCGCTGGGCGACGCGCTGGTGGCACAGATCCCGTCGCTGGTCATCTCGATCGCCGCCGGCATCGTCGTCAGCAACGTCTCGACCGGGCAGGACGTCGGCCTGCAGCTGATCGCGCAGCTGTTCCGCCACAAGCACGTGGTCGGCATCGCCGCCGGCATCCTCGGCTTCATCGGCCTGGTGCCGGGCATGCCGCACCTGGCCTTCCTGTTCGTCGCCTCGCTGCTCGGCGGCGCGCTGTGGCTGCGCGAGCAGCGCGAGCGCCGCGTCGCCGCGGTGCCGCCGCCGGCGCCCGAAGTCGCGCCCGAACCCGAGGAAGTCGGCTGGGAGCAGATCGAACCGATCGACACGCTGGCGCTCGACGTCGGCTACCGGCTGATCGCGCTGGTCGACCGCGCGCAGGGCGGCGAGCTGCTGTCGCGCATACGCGGCATCCGCAAGAAGTTCGCGCAGGAACTCGGCTTCCTGGTTTCGGCGGTGCACATCCGCGACAACCTCGAGCTGCGCCCCGGCGGCTACCGCATCGCGCTCAAGGGCGTCGAGATCGGCGCCGGCGAAGTTTTCCCCGACATGCTGATGGCGATCAACCCGGGCCAGGTCAGCGGCACGCTGCAGGGGCTGCCGGCGGTCGACCCGGCGTTCGGCCTGCCGGCGGTATGGATCCAGCCGGCCTTGCGCGACCAGGCGCAGGCGCAGGGCTACACGGTGGTCGACCCGAGTACCGTGATCGCCACGCACCTGCACCATCTGCTGCAAAGCCACGCCGCCGAGCTGCTCGGCCGCGAAGAGGTCGAGGGCCTGCTCAAGCACCTGGCGACGCGCTCGCCCAAACTGGTCGAGGACCTGGTGCCCAAGCTGATGTCGACCGACCGCCTGCGCAAGGTGCTGCAGAACCTGCTGGTCGAAGCCGTGCCGATCCGCGACATGCGCAGCATCGCCGAAGTGCTGGCCGAGAACGCCGCGCAGGTCGCCGACCCCGACGAGCTGACCGCGCGCGTGCGCCAGGCGCTGGGTGCGTTCATCGTGCAGAGCCTCAGCGGCAGCGGCCGCGAGCTCGCCGCCGCGGTGCTCGATCCGCAGCTCGAGCAGCTGCTGCTGGCGAGCACGCGCGGCGATGCCGGCGGCTCGCTCGAGCCGGGGCTGGCACAGCGCGTGCTCGACCGCGCGCGCGATCTGATGCAGAACATGGAAGCGCAGGGCAACCATGCGGTGCTGCTGACCGTGGCGCCGTTGCGTCAGTTCCTCGCCCGCCTGCTCGCGCGCAGTGCGCCGCGGCTGCGCGTGCTGTCGTATGCGGAAGTGCCCGACCAGACCCAGGTCAAGATCACCGCCTCGCTCGGAGCCTAAACCGTGAAGATCAAACGCTACACCGGAAGCAGCACGCGCGAAGTGCTCGCGCGCATCCGCAACGATCTCGGCGCGGACGCGGTGATCCTGTCGAATCGTGAAATCGTCGGCGGCGTCGAACTGATGGCGGCGATCGACTTCGACGCCACCCATCTGCACGCCGAAGCGGCGTCGCCGCCCGACGAGCCGGCGCCACAGCGCGAGCGCGCCGTGTCCCCGCCGCCGCGCGAGCGCGCGGCCCCGCCG
>JAJZHH010000101.1 GCA_021804595.1 Pseudomonadota bacterium | reverse complement strand
GCTCCCCGTCGAAGCGCTCCCCGTCGAAGCGCTCCCCGTCGACGAGCTCACCCTCGAGCAAGCGCTCGTCGAGCAGCCGGCCGCGGAATCCGCGGACGCACCCGTGGCCGAGGCGCCTGCTGCCGCGGCGCCGGCATCCGAAGCGCTCACGGCTGTCGCGCAAGCGCCCGCCACGACCGCGGTCGAAGCCGCCGCCGCAGCGGCACCGCTTGCGCCGCATTGGCCGGTGCACGCGGCCGATCAAGGCGAGGCCGACAAGGTCATCGGCGAGCTGCGCATTCCGCTCGCGTTGTACAACATCTACCTCGGCGAAGCCGACGAACTGGTGCGGCGGCTGCACGCCGACCTCGGCGCCTGGGCGCAGCAGCCGCAACAACCGTTGGCCGCCGACACCGTCGCGCTGGCGCACCAGTTGCGCGGCAGTTCGCGCACCGTCGGCTTGCGCAGCGTCGGCGACCTTGCCGAGCGCCTCGAGACCGTGATCGAACTGCAACGCCAGGCACCGCACGCGGTCGACGCGCGCGACGCGGCGCTGCTGAGCGGAGCGATCGACGACATTCGCGGACTGCTGCATCAGTTCGCCGCCGGATTCCTGCGCGATGCGCCGCCGGCCCTGGAGCATGCGCTCGACGCGCTGGCGCAACGGCTGCGCGCCGGCGCCCCGCCACCGGATCGCGCAGCGTTCGCGCAAGGCACGCCGAGCGCGCCGCCGAGCGCCGCGCCGGTGGCCGCTGTGCCGCCCGAACTGCTCGATGCGGTCGACGCCGAGCTGTTCGCGGTGTTCGAGTTCGAAGCCACCGAACTGCTGCCACAGCTCGCCGCGGCATTGCGACGCTGGGAAGCGCAGCCGCACGACGCGGCTGCACCCAAACAGGCGATGCGCTTGCTGCATACCTTCAAGGGCAGCGCACGCATGGCCGGCGCGATGGCGCTGGGCGAGGCCGCGCACCGACTGGAAGCCGACATCGAGGCTCTGCTGGGCGCCGACAGCGCACCCGACGCCGGCGCGGTGCTCGAATTGATCGCGCGCTGCGACGCGTTGACGACGCGCTTCGAGCGGCTGCGCGAGGGGCAGTTGCGGGAAACGCCACAAGCGGCTGCCAGCACACCGACGAGCGCGTCGCCGACGACCGCCGCGGCCACGGCCACGGCCACGGCCACGGCCACGGCCACGGCACCGGCCCCGGCCCCGGCGTCGGCACTGCAGGCCCCGGCGCGTGCGCGACTGGCGGCGCAACCGGTGCGCGTGCGCGCCGCCCTGCTCGACCGCCTGGTCAATCAGGTCGGCGAGGTCAGCATCGCACGCGCGCGGCTCGAAACCGAGTTCGGCCAGATCCGTTCCAGCACCCGCGACCTCGGCGACAACCTCGAGCGCCTGCGCACCCAGGTGCGCGACATCGAGCTGCAGGCCGACGCGCAGATGGCCGCGCGTGCGCAGGCCGCGCGCGACGACGGCCGCGACTTCGACCCGCTCGAGTTCGACCGTTTCACGCGCTTCCAGGAACTGACGCGGATGATGGCCGAGTCGGTCAATGACCTGGCGCTGGTGCAAGGCACGCTGACGCGGACGCTGCAGGCCACCGACGACAACCTGTCGCGCCAGGCGCGGCTGACCCGCGACCTGCAGCGCGACCTGCTGCGCACGCGCATGGTCGAGTTCGACAGCATCGCCGAGCGCCTGTACCGCACGGTGCGCCAGGCCGGCAAGGACGCCGGCAAGGCGGTGGCGCTGGACATCGTCGGCGGCACCATCGAGATCGACCGCGGCGTGCTCGACCGCATGGCCGGTACCTTCGACCACCTGTTGCGCAACGCCGTCGCGCACGGACTGGAAAGCCCCGCGCAGCGCGCCGCGGCGGGCAAGCCGGCAACCGGCACCGTGCGCCTGAGCGTGCGCCAGGAAGGCAGCGAGGTGCGCATCGCGGTGGCCGACGACGGCGCCGGGCTCGACGACGCGGCGATCGCCGCGCGCGCGCGCAGCCTCGGCCTGCTCGCGGCCGACGCACAGCCCGACGCGGAGCAATTGCACGAGCTGATCTTCCGCGCCGGCTTCTCCAGCATGCGCGAAGCCAATGCGATGGCCGGTCGCGGCGTCGGCCTCGACGTCGTGCGCAACGACACGCGCGCGCTCGGCGGCCGCATCGAGGTCGAATCGGCGCTCGGCCGCGGCAGCACCTTCACGCTGGTGCTGCCGCTGACGACCGCGGTGACCCAGGTCGTGCTGCTGCGCGTCGGCAACCGCGTCTACGCGGTACCGTCGAATCTGGTCGACCGCGTCGTGCGCGTCAAGCCGTCGGTGGCCGTCGAAGCGGCACAGCAGCGCCAGTGGCGCGACGCCGACGCCGCGCTGGCTTGCTACTGGTTCGGCGCGCTGACCGGCGACGGCGGCGCCAGCGCCGAGACCGCCGGGCGCAGCGTGCCGCTGGTGCTGGTGCGCTCGGCGGCGCAGCGCGTCGCGCTGCTGGTCGACGAAGTGCTCGGCAACCAGGAAGTCGTGGTCAAGAACCTCGGCCCGCAGCTGTCGCGCGTGCCCGGGCTGGCCGGCGTGTCGCTGCTGCCCGAAGGCAGTCTGGTGCTGATCTACAACCCGGTCGCGCTGGCCGCGGTGCACGGCGCGCAGGCCGCGCGGCTGATGGACGAGGCGCGCGCCGGTGCCGCCGCGTCGGGACCGGCCGAGGCCGATTTCGACGACCTCGCGCTGGTGCCGGCCAACACCGTGCTGGTGGTCGACGACTCGATCACGGTGCGCCGCGTGACCCAGCGCTTCCTCAGCCGCAACGGCTACAACGTGATGCTGGCCAAGGACGGTCTCGACGCGCTCGAACAATTGCAGGCCGCGCTGCCCGACGTCGTGCTGACCGACATCGAGATGCCGCGCATGGACGGCTTCGACCTGACGCGCAACATCCGCGCCGACGAACGCACGCGTCACCTGCCGGTGATCATGATCACGTCGCGCATCGCCGACAAGCACCGCAACTACGCCGAGGAACTCGGCGTCGACCACTACCTGGGCAAGCCGTATTCCGAGGACGAGCTGCTGGCGCTGATCCGCCGTTACGCCGGGGTCGACGCGCCCACCGCTTCGGCATAGCGGCGCAGCGTCAGCTCGCGCTGCTGGGCGTGGTCGACCAGCGGCAGCGGGTAGTCGACGCCCAGCCGTACGCCGGCGCGCTCGAGCTCGTCCGGCGCCGCCAGCCACGGCGCGTGCAGCGCGGCGTCGGACAGCCCGGCCAGCTCGGGCAGGTAGCGCCGGATGAAGCGCCCGTCGGCGTCGAACTTGCGGCTTTGCGCGACCGGATTGAAGATGCGGAACCACGGCTGCGCGTCGCAGCCGGTCGACGCCGCCCACTGCCAGCCGCCGTTGTTCGACGCCAGCTCGAAGTCGTTGAGCTTGAGCGCGAAATGGCGCTCGCCCAGCCGCCAGTCGAGCTCGAGATCCTTGCACAGGAAGCTGGCGACGACCATGCGCAGGCGGTTGTGCATATAGCCGGTGGCGTCGAGCTGGCGCATCGCGGCGTCGACCAGCGGGTAGCCGGTGCGCCCGGCGCACCAGGCCGCGAAGCGCTCGGGCGCATCGACCCAGCGCAGCCGGTCGTAGGCCGGCTTGAACGCCTGATCGACGACCTGCGGGTGGTGGAACAGAATCTGGGCGTAGAACTCGCGCCAGATCAGCTCGCCCAGCCACGCCGCGCCGCCTTCGCTGGCGCGCTGCGCCCACGCCGCGCGTACCGCGTCGCGCACGCTCAAGGTGCCGAAGCGCAGGTGCACCGACAGATAGCTGGTGCCGCGCCGGCCGGGGAAGTCGCGAGCCTGCGCGTACGCCGCGATGCGCGGCACGAAGGCTTCGAGCAGCGCGCGAGCACCGCTGCTGCCCTGCCCGAGCGCATCGGGCGGACGCGCCTGCGCCGAGAAGCCCAGCGCCGCCAGCTCAGGCAGCGGCGGCGCCGGCAGGCGCGCCAGCGCGTGGTCCAGCGCCGCGCAGTCGAAGGGCTGCAGCAGCTGCGCGTGGGCCTCGACGTGCGCCATCCAGGCCTTGCGGTACGGCGTGTACACGGCATAGGGGCGGCCGCCGCGCAAGGTCTGCGGCGGCACCACGACGTGGTCGTCGACGGTGTGCAGCGCGATGCGGCGCGCGGCCAGCGCGGCGTCGACCTCAGCGTCGCGGCGCAGCGCCTGCGGCTCGTAGTCGCGGTTGGCCCACACGGTGTCGGCGCCCAGCCGCGCGGCGAGCTCGGGCACGCAGTCGCGCGGCCTGCCGTGGGCGACGTGCAGCGCGCCGCCGAGCGCGCGCAGGCGCGCGTCGAGCTCGGCCAGGCTGGCGTGGATGAAGGCCACGCGGCGGTCGGCGTGGGCGCCGGCGTCGAGCAGCGGCTGCAGGATGTCGGCGTCGAACACGAACAGCAGCGCCACGCGCGCGCCGCTGCGCAGCGCCTGGTGCAGCGCCGCGCTGTCGTGCAGCCGCAGGTCACGGCGCAGCCAGACCAGTGCCAGGCGCTTCGACGGATCGGGATTCATCGGCATCAGCGGTGGAAATCGGGGCGATAATATCGCCCATGCCCCGCCTAGCCGACGTCACCAACCTGAGCAACCAGTTCCTGATCGCCATGCCGGGGCTGGCCGAATCGGTGTTCGCCGGCAGCGTGATCTACCTGTGCGAGCACTCGCCGCGCGGAGCGCTCGGTCTGGTCATCAACCGGCCGACCGACATCGTGCTGAAGGATCTGTTCGATCGCCTCGAGCTGCCGCTGCAGCGCCCCGAACTCGCCGAGCGCACGGTGTTCTACGGCGGCCCGGTGCAGACCGAGCGTGGCTTCGTGCTGCACGACCCCAGCCCGCGCAGCTATGCGTCGACGCTGCAGGTCGACGGCGGCCTGCAGATGACGACGTCGAAGGACGTGCTCGAGCACATCTCCAGCGAAGGCGGGCCGCAGCGCTTCTTCGTCGCCCTGGGCTACGCCGGCTGGAGCGCCGGCCAGCTCGAGGACGAGATCGCGCACAACGGCTGGCTCACCGTCGAGGCCGACGCGTCGATCGTGTTCGACACCCCGGTCGAGCAGCGGCTCGACGCGGCGATGTCGCTGATCGGAATCTCGTCGCTGAGCCTGTCGCAGACCGCCGGTCATGCCTGAGGCGAGCGGCCGCCCGACCGGCATCGTGCTGGGCTTCGACTACGGCAGCCACCGCATCGGCGTGGCCGTGGGCAACACCCTCACCGCCAGCGCGCGGCCGCTGTGCAGCGTCGACGCGCTGCGCCGCGACACGCGCTTCGCGGCCATCGGCGAACTGCTCGCGCAGTGGCAGCCGGCGTTGCTGGTGGTCGGGCTGCCGCTGGCGCGCGACGGCGGCGAGCAGTTGCGCACGACCCAGGCGCGACGCTTCGCCAACCAGCTGCACGGCCGCTTCGGCGTGCCGGTGACGATGGTCGACGAGCGCTACACCTCGCGCGAGGCCGAGGACGCCGGCGCCGACGACGTCGACGCCGAGGCGGCGCGGCTGATTCTCGAACAATACCTGCAATCGAACGCATGAACGCACTCTCCCCTCCCGACGCCGAGGCGCTGTACGCGAGCCTGGTCGAGCAACTGCGCGGCTGGCTGGCGCAGCAGGCGGCGGCGCCGACACTGGTCGGCATCTACGCCGGCGGCGCCTGGCTGGCCGAGCGACTGCACACCGAGCTGGCGCTGCCGACGCCGCTGGGCGTGATCTCGTCGACCTACCACCGCGACGATTTCGCCACCCGCGGCCTGCACCCGAACGGCAACCGCACGACGCTGCCGTTCGACGTCAACGGCCGCGCCATCCTGCTCGTCGACGACGTGCTGTACACCGGGCGCACGACGCGCGCGGCGATCAACGAGCTGTACGACTTCGGCCGCCCGGCGCGCGTCGATCTCGCCGTGCTGGTCGACCGCGGCGGGCGCGAGCTGCCGATCTGCGCCCAGCTGTGCGCGGGGCGAGTCGAGCTGGCGCCCGAGCGCATGCTCGAGCTGCGCCGCGCCGACGCGGCCACCCCGCGCTTCGAATTCCTGGAGTCCGACTCGCGATGAGCAAGCATCCCCAACTCAACCGCCACGGCGAGCTGCGCCACCTGCTGACCATCGAAGGCCTGCCGCGCGACGTGCTGCAGCACATCATGGACACCGCGCAGGGCTTCATGAGCTTCGGCGACCGCGAGGTCAAGAAGGTGCCGCTGCTTCGCGGCAAAAGCGTGTTCAACCTGTTCTTCGAGAACTCGACGCGAACGCGAACGACCTTCGAGATCGCCGCCAAGCGGCTGTCGGCCGACATCTTCAACCTCGACATCCAGCGCTCGAGCACGGCCAAGGGCGAAACCCTGCTCGACACCATCGCCAACCTCGAGGCGATGGACGCCGACCTGTTCGTCGTGCGCCACAGCGAGAGCGGCGCGCCGTTCCTGATCGCGCAGCACAGCCCCGACCACGTGCACGTGGTCAACGCCGGCGACGGGCGCCACGCCCACCCGACGCAGGGCCTGCTCGACATGATGACGATCCGCCACTACAAGCGCGACTTCAGCGCGCTGCGCGTGGCCATCGTCGGCGACATCGTGCATTCGCGCGTGGCGCGCTCGGACATCCACGCGCTGACCACGCTGGGCGTTCCCGAGGTGCGCGTGGTCGGCCCGAAGACGCTGGTGCCTGGCGACCTGCGCGCGCTCGGCGTGCGCGTGTGCGAAGACATCGACGAGGGCCTGCGTGACGCCGACGTCGTCATCATGCTGCGGCTGCAGAACGAGCGCATGTCCGGCGGCCTGCTGCCGTCGGCGAGCGAGTTCCACATGATGTACGGGCTCACCCCCGAGCGCCTGGCGCTGGCCAGCCCGGACGCGATCGTCATGCATCCGGGGCCGATCAACCGCGGCGTGGAGATCGACTCCAGCGTCGCCGACGGCCCGCAAAGCGTGATCCTGCCGCAAGTGCGCTTCGGCATCGCCGTGCGCATGGCGGTGCTTTCCATCGTCGCGAACACCGCAGCCTGACCATGATCGAGCCCCATTCCATCCTCGTGCGCGGCGGCACCGTCGTCGACCCCGTTGCCGGCACCTCGCAAGCGGGCGACGTCGCGATCGCCGGCGAAGCCATCGTCGCCGTCGGCCACGCCCCCGACGGCTTCCACCCCGACCTGGTGATCGACGCCGACGACTGTCTGGTGATGCCCGGGCTGATCGATCTGTGCGCACGCCTGGGCGAGCCCGGCGGTGAGAGCGCAGGCCGGCTCGACGCCGAGCTGGCCGCGGCTGCCGCCGGCGGCGTGACCCGCGTCGTGTGCCCGCCCGACACCGACCCGGTGCTCGACGAGCCCAGCCTGGTCGAGATGCTGCGCTGGCGCGCGCGGCGCATCAAGCGCTCGCGCGTCTACCCGCTGGGCGCGCTCAGCGTCGGCCTGCGCGGCGAGAACCTGGCCGAAATGGCCGCGCTGGTCAAGGCCAGCTGCATCGGCCTGTCGCAGGCCGACCGTGCCGTCGCCGACACCCAGTTGCTGGCGCGCGCGCTGCAGTACGCGAGCACCTTCGGCTACAAGGTCTGGCTGCGTCCGCTCGACGCTCACCTCGGCCGCGGCGTTGCCGCCAGCGGGGCCTACGCGCAGCGCCTGGGTCTGTCCGGCGTGCCGGTGGCGGCCGAGACCATCGCGCTGCACACGATCTTCGAGCTGGTCCGCGCCAGCGGCTGCTCGGTGCACCTGAGCAAACTGTCCAGCGCGGCCGGCGTCGAGCTGCTGCGCCAGGCCAAGGCCGAAGGCCTGCCGGTGACCGCCGACGTATCGATCAACAGCCTGCTGTTGACCGATGTCGACATCGGCTGGTTCGACTCGCGCATGCGCCTGGATCCGCCGCTGCGCCAGCAGGGCGACCGCGACGCGCTGCTGCGCGGCCTGGCCGACGGCACCATCGACGCGCTGTGCTCGGATCACAGCATCCTCGGCAGCGACGACAAGGTGCTGCCGTTCGCCGAAGCGACGCCCGGCGCCAGCGGACTCGAGCTGCTGTTGCCGGTGCTGCTCGAGTTCGCCCGCCGCAGCGCGCTGGCACTGCCGCAGGCGCTGGCCTGCACGACCACGCGCGCCGCGGCCGCGGCCGGGCTGGCGGCGCCGTCGCTGCAGCCCGGAGCGGCGGCCGAACTGATCGTGGTCGACGCGCAGCAGCGCTGGAAGCCCGGCGCCGACGCCTTGCACAGCCGCACCAAGCCGACCCCGCTGGCCGACGTCGAGTTCAGCGGGCGCGTGCGCGCGACCATCGTCGACGGCCGCGTCGTGCACCGGAGCGCCGGCGCGTGATCGCCGCCGCGCGCCTGCTGGCGATGCTCGGCGCGCTGCTCGCGCTGCTGGCACGCGGGCTGCTGATGCTGCGCGGCTTCGATCGGCTGGACGATGCGCAGCGCCAGCAGGCGATCGCCGACTGGTCGCGCGCGCTGCTGCGCACCTGCCGTGTCGAGCTGCGCGTCGACGGCGCGCCGCACAACGGCGCCTGCATGCTCGCGATCAACCACGTGTCGTGGCTCGACATCGTCGCGCTCAATGCGGTCGCGCCGACGCGCTTCGTCGCCAAGGCCGACATCGACCGCTGGCCGCTGGTCGGCGCGCTGGCGCGCGGCGCCGGCACGCTGTTCATCGAGCGCGAGCGCGCGCGCGACGCGATGCGCGTGATGCACGGCATCGCGCAGGCGCTGCGCGACGGCCAGCGCGTCAGCGTGTTCCCCGAAGGCACGACTTCGGCCGGCGACCGCATCCTGCCGCTGCACGCCAACCTGTTCCAGGCCGCGGTCAGCGCCTGCGCGCCGGTGCAGCCGGTGCTGCTGCGCTACCTCGACGCGGCCAGCGGCGCGCCCAGCGGTGCGCCGGCCTACGTCGGCGACGACAGCCTGCTGCTGACGCTGTGGCGCATCGCGCGCGCGCCGCGACTGTGTGCGTCGGTCAGCTACCTGACGCCGCTGCACGGCGGCGAGCGCCGCGCGCTGGCGCGCGCGGTGCAGGACAGCCTGCAGCAGGCGCTGGCCACCGGCGCGACCGCGGCGCCGGCCGCGGCCGCCGAACAGGCGTGGTCGACGGCGCAATAACGCTGTTGCCATCAGGGGCAAGCGCTGGACGGGGTTTAATTAGGTATTTAATATGCCTAAATAATCCCGTCACCACCTTTCGAGGAAACGCATGGCCTCGGTGCATCTCGACCC
>JAJZHH010000100.1 GCA_021804595.1 Pseudomonadota bacterium | reverse complement strand
TGGGCATCGTCAACCGCTACGTGATCGCCGACCGCATGTTCCGCCCGCACGTGCGCGACCTGTTCGGCAACAAGCCGTGCACGCTGGTGATGAGCGCCGACGTGCTGCGGCTCGATGCGCGCAGCAGTCTGTACGAGGCCACGCAGCTGATCGCCGACTCGAGCTATCGCCACGCCACCGAAGGCGTGCTGGTCACCGAGCAGGGCCTGTACCGCGGCATCTTGCTGGTCGGCGACCTGCTGCGCCTGATCACCGAGTTCCAGGTGCAGGCCGCGCGCTACGCCAATCCGTTGACGCTGCTGCCGGGCAACGTGCCGATCAACGACTGCATCGACCGCTGGCTGCGCGAAGGCGCGCCGTTCGCCGCGGCCTATTGCGACATCGACAACTTCAAGGCGTTCAACGACAAGTTCGGCTACCGCATGGGCGACGAGATCATCCTGCAGCTGGCCGCGTTGCTGCGCGACGCCCTTCCCCGCGCCGACAGTTTCGTCGGCCACATCGGGGGTGACGACTTCGTCGTGCTGTCGCGCGACGCCACCTGGGAGGACGCGCTGCATGCGCTGCTGGCGCGCTTTGCCGACGCGGTCGCGCAGTTCTTCGACGCCGACACGCTCGCACAGGGCGGCTACTGGTCGGAGAACCGGCGCGGCGATGCGATGTTCTTTCCGGTGCCGACGCTGTCGATCGGCGCCTGCGCGATCCACCCGGGCAGCTTCGACTCGCACCGCGAAGTGGCCAACGTGCTCGCCGAGCTGAAGAAGGCGGCCAAGCGCAGCGCCGGCAACAATCTGTTCGTCGACCGCCGGCAGCGCTGACGCGGCTGGCGTGCGCACCATGTCGCCCCCTGCCCCGGCCACGCCCACGCACGGCCGCCTGGTCGTGCTCGTCGGCGCGTCGGGCGCGGGCAAGGACACCGTGCTGCGCTGGATCGCGCAGCATCCCGGCGATTTCCCCGGCGTGCACGTCGCCCGGCGCAGCATCGACCGGCCGGCCGAGCCCAGCGAGGACCACGAGCCGCTGAGCGACGCCGATTTCGACGCGCTGCTGCGCGGCGGCGCGTTCGCGCTGCGCTGGCGCGCCCACGGTCGGCGCTATGCGGTGCGGCATGCCGAGCTCGAACCGCTGGCGCGCGGCATGCACGTGCTGCTCAACGGCTCGCGCGCGCACCTGGCCCGGCTGCGTGCCCGCCACCCGGACCTGCTGCTGGTGCAGCTGCGCGCGCCCGACGCGCTGCTGCGCGCACGGCTGCTTGCGCGCGGCCGCGAGAGCGCCGCCGAGATCGACGCGCGGCTGCTGCGCAACGCGCGCTTGCAGGCCGCACTGCGCGGAGTCGACGTCGACCTGGTCAACGACGACACGCCGCGCCACGCCGCGCTGCTGCTGCAGCGCGAACTGGCGCTGCGGCTGTCGCCGCGGCGCTGACCGCCGGCAGAGCGACGCTCAGCCGCACACCGGAGCGTCGCGGTGCAGCAGCGCGGCCACGCGCTGCAATTGCTGCTCGATCGGCCAGCGCGTGCCGTGCATCGCCAGCGCGACGACCAGCGCGACCGCGACCAGCGCCAGCGGCGGCAGGCGCAAGGTGGCCCCTGCGGTCGCGCGATGCAGCAGCAGCAGCGCGCCGCCGCCGATCGCGAAGCCGGCGACGACTTCGGCCGGCGTGTGCGCGTGCACGACGATGCGCGACACGCCGATGCCCAGCGCCAGCACCAGTGCCGGAATCAGCGCGGCGACGCGGACGATGGCCGGCCGCCCGGCGCTGGCCAGCAGCGCCAGGCCGCCGTACACCAGCGTGCTCATCGCCGTGTGCCCGCTGGGGCTGAACGGCCGCCCGAGCGGGCCGGCCGCCGCGCAGTCGCTGAAGCCGATCTTGAGCAGCGCGACGGTGATGCCGCTGGCGGCCACGACGAGCAGCCAGGCGCGCAGCAGGCGCACCGAGCCGCTGAGCGCGAACAGCGCCAGCGCCGCAGCAGCCAGCGGCAGCGTGACCGCGGAATCGCCGAAATTGGTCAGGAAAGTCCAGTCTTGCATCGGCATCGAGTTGCGTGGTGGGCGGTGTCCGGGGTCAGCGGCGCGGCCGCCAGCCCTGTGCGAGCAGGCGCTGCCAGACCGCGGCGCGCGCTGCGTCGTCGAGCCACAGCCAATCGCGCACTTCGTCGGCGCTGCGCCCGCAGCCGCGGCAGATCGCATCGAAGGTCGTCGAGCACAGTCCGACGCAAGGCGTCTGCGGCAGGTCGGCGGGAAGCGCCGCGCCGCCGCCGCGCACATCGGCCGCGGGCAGGGTCACGACCGCTGCTCACGGCGCAGTTCGATCAGCGGGCGCACGTCCGGCGCCTGCACGCTGCGACGTCCGGCCTCGGCTGCGGACAGCGGCTGCACTTCGCGCATGCTGCGCAGGCAGCGCTGCGCCAGGTCCTGGTAGGTGCGCGTGCCTTCGAGCTTCCACGCGATCTCGTCGTCGCTCAGTTCGCGCCGCACCTTGGCCGGCAGGCCGGCGACCAGGCTGCGCGGGGGCACCTGCATGCCGGCCGGAACGAACGCGCACGCGGCGACGATCGCGCGCTCACCGATCTCGGCGTCGTCCATCACCACCGCGTTCATGCCGACCATCGCGTCGGCGCGCACGACGCAGCTGTGCAGCACCGCGCCGTGGCCGATGTGGCCATTGCGCTCGACGACGGTGTCATGGCCGGGGAAGCCGTGCATCACGCAGCCGTCCTGCAGGTTGGCGCCTTCGTGCAGCACGATGCGGCCGAAGTCGCCGCGCAGGCTCGCGCACGGTCCGACGTAGCAGCCGGGGCCGACGATCACGTCGCCGATCAGCACCGCGCTGGGGTGCACGTAGGCGCTGGGGTCGACCACCGGGACGACGTCGTCGATCGCATAACAGGGCATGGTTCCTCCTGGGGGTTTGTCCCGCTGCGCGGGGCAATGGGCATCGCCTATCGTACGGGGTCCGCGACCGCGCGGTCGCCGCCGTTTCCGGCCTGGGCCGGCATGGAGATCCGTTTGAGCTTGACCGACAGCGACGCGCAACAGCGCGCCGAGCGCGTTCGCGCGCAGATGATGCAACACGACCACGTGCTCGCGACCCTGGGCATGGCGGTCGACGCGATCGCACCCGGGCGCGCCAGCGTGTCGATGACCGTGCGCGACGACATGCTCAACGGCTTCGCGATCTGCCACGGCGGGCTGCTGACGACGCTGGCCGACACCGCGTTCGCCTACGCCTGCAACAGCCACGACGAAGTCACCGTCGCGTCGGGGCTGAGCGTCGACTTCGTCGCCCCGGCACACGCCGGCGACCGCCTCGAAGCGCACGCCGAGGAGCGCATGCAGCGCGGCCGCACCGGCGTGTACGACGTGACCGTGCGCAACCAGCACGGCCACGTCATCGCGCTGTTCCGCGGCCGCTCGCACCGCATCAAGGGGCGAGCGGTGTGTCCGCCGCGCGACTGAGCCGCGCGGCGGCACGGCGGAGCGTGACGCCTCAGGTATGGCGCCGCTCGAGGAACTGGCTCATCGACGCCTCGGCCAAGCTGAACCAGGCGTTCTCGACGCGGCCGTAAGCCATGTACGGGCCATAGATCTTCTTGAACGCGGGGTTCTTCGCCGATTCCTCGGCATAGACTTCCATCGCTGCTTTGTAGAACTTGTCCATCAGCGCGTCGTTGAAACGCTGCAGCTTGACGCCGTGGCCGAGCAGGCGCGCCAGCGCCTTCGGGTTCTTGTCGTCGTAGGCCGCCTGCATGCCGACGTTGGCCTCGGCCGCGGCGACTTGGAACGCGGCCTTGAAGTCGGCCGGCAGCTTGGCCCACTCCTTGTTCGAGACGAAAAAGTGCAGCGCCGCGCCCGGCTCCCACCAGCCCGGGTAGTAGTAGTTCTTCGCGACCTTGTAGAAACCCAGCTTCTCGTCGTCGTAGGGGCCGACCCACTCGACCGCGTCGATCGTGCCCTTTTCCAGCGCCGGGTAGATGTCGCCGCCGGCGATCTGCTGCGGCACCGCGCCAAGCTTGGCCCAGACCTGGCCGCCGAGACCGGCGATGCGGAACTTCAGGCCCTTGACGTCGGCCTCGGTGTTGACCAGCTTGCGGAACCAGCCGCCCATCTGCGTGCCGGTGTTGCCGCCGAGGAAAGAGCGCACGCCGTAGCCCGAATAGAACCCGTCGAGCAGTTGCTGGCCGCCGCCTTCGTAGACCCAGGCGTTCTGCTGGCGACTGGTCAGGCCGAACGGAATCACGGTGCCGAAACCGAACGCGGCGTTCTTGCCGACCGAGTAGTACGACGCCGTGTGGCAGCACTCGACGGTGCCCGAGACCACCGAGTCCAGCGCCGCACCGGCGCCGGGGACGAGTTCGCCGGCGGCGAACACCTGGATCTGGAAGCGGCCGTCGGTCATCGCCGCGACGCGCTTGGACAGGCGCTCGGCGGCACCGAAGATGGTGTCCAGATTGCGCGGGAAGCCCGAGGTCATGCGCCACTTCACGGTCGGCGCAGCGGCCACCGCCGGCGCGGCAGCGGCCACACCGGCCACCAGGCCGGCGCCGGTCTTGCCCAGGAATTTTCTGCGTTCCATCGATGTCTCCCTTCAGGTCACGAAAAAAACAGTGCGCTCACGGCGCCGTCGAACCGCCCTGCAGCTGCTGCAGCAAGGCGTTGTCATCGGGCGCGCTGGCCGGCGCGCCCGCACCGTGCCCGCTGCCATGCAGTTCCTGCAGACTCAGCGCCGGTACGTTCTGCTCCGCCGCGCGGTCGGCGGCGTTGCCATAGCTGGCCAGGCGCGGGAAAGTGATCAGCAGCGCGATCATCACGATCTGGATCGCGACGAACGGAATCGCGCCCCAGTAGATTTCGGTAGTGCGCACTTCCTTCGGCGCCACCGAGCGCAAATAGAACAGCGAGAAGCCGAACGGCGGGTGCATGAACGAGGTCTGCATATTCACCGCGAGCAGCACGCCGAACCAGACCAGGTCGATGCCGAGCTTGTCGGCCACCGGGCCGAGCAGCGGAATGATGATGAACGCCAGCTCGAAGAAGTCGAGGAAGAAGGCCAGCACGAAAACCAGCACATTGGTCACGATCAGGAAGCCGATGCGGCCTCCGGGGAGCGACAACAGCAGATGCTCGACCCAGAGGTGGCCGTTGACGCCGTAGAACGTCAGGCTGAACACGCGCGAGCCGATCAGGATGAAAATGACGAAAGTCGTCAGCTTGGCCGTCGAATCCATCGCCTGGCGCAGCAGCGACAAGGACAGGCGCCGACGCGACAGCGCCAGCAGCAGCGCGCCGACGACGCCCATCGCGCCGCCCTCGGTCGGCGTCGCGATGCCGAGGAAGATCGTGCCGAGCACGAGGAAGATCAGCACCAGCGGCGGCACCATCGACGTCAGCACGCGCAGCAGCAGCCGGCGGCCGCGCAGCGCCCTGGCCTGCGGCGGCAGCGCCGGCGCCGCGGCCGGGCGCAGCAGCGAGACCAGCGCGACGTAGCCGACGTACAAGCCGGTCAGCACCAGCCCGGGCACCAGGGCGGCCGAATACATGTCGCCGACTGACTTGCCGAGCTGGTCGGCCATCACGATCAGCACCAGGGACGGCGGAATGATCTGCGCCAGCGTTCCGGCCGCCGCGATCACCCCGGTGGCCAGCTTGCGGTCGTAGCCGTAGCGCAGCATGATCGGCAGCGAGATCAGCCCCATCGAGATCACCGACGCGGCGACCACGCCGGTCGTCGCGGCCAGCAGCGCGCCGACGAAAACGACCGCGAACGCCAGCCCGCCGCGCACCGGGCCGAACAGCTGGCCTATGGTGTCGAGCAGGTCCTCGGCCATGCCGCTGCGCTCGAGGATCAGCCCCATGAACGTGAAGAAGGGCACCGCCAGCAGCGTGTCGTTGGACATGATGCCGAACAGCCGCTCGGGCATCGCCGAGAACAGCGCCGGCGACAGCAGACCGAGCTTGATGCCGATCAGGCCGAACAACATGCCGTTGGCGGCCAGCGAGAACGCCACCGGGAATCCGAGCAGCAGCAACAACACCAGCGCGCCGAACATCACCGGGGCGATGTTCGCAATCAACCACGGCGTCATCGCTTCACCTCGCCGTGCTGCGCGGCCATTTCCAGCGCCAGTTCCTCCTCGGCGCTGTGCCCCTTGCGCTCGTTGGGGTCGTCGATGCGCCCGGCGAGATACGCGACGCGCTTGACCAACTCGGACACCGCCTGCAGTCCGAGCAGGGCGAAGCCCAGCGGGATCAAGGCCTTCGCCGGCCAGCGGATCAGGCCGCCGGCGTTCGACGAGACCTCGCCGACGACGTAGGAGAACCTGGCATAGGGCACGCCGAGCACGACCAGCATCACGCACAGCGGCATCACGAACAGCAGCAGGCCGAAGATGTCGATCCAGGCGCGAGTGCGCGGCGACAGGTGCGCGCTGACGACGTCGATGCGCACGTGCTCGTTGCGCAGCAGCGTGTAGCCGCCGCCGAGCAGGAAAATGGCCGAGAACAGATACCACTGGATCTCGAGCCAGGCGTTCGAGCTGTAGTCGATCGTGAAACGCATCGCCGCGTTGAACGCGCTGATCAGCGAAACGACCAATACCAGCCAGTAGACGATTCGGCCAACCTTCGTGCTCAGGCCGTCGATCCATCGCGACAGCGCCAACCATGCGTTCATGCTGAATCCTTATTGCGCATCGCCACAATTATTTCACATCGTAACGCCGGTTTCGGCGTGACCGCTGTGTCAGGCGGCGTAACCGACCGATTGCGCCAGCAACACGCGCTGCTGCGCGCGCAGGCCCAGCGCTTGCGCGAAACGCGCGCCGTCGCAGCGATGCAGTCGCGTCGCCAGTCCGTGGCCGTCGGCGAACAGCGCGACACGGGCCGCGACCAGACCGGCGTCGACGTGGCAATCGCCGTGACGCGACAGCGCGTCGAGCGCGGCGTTCGACGCGCCCGCGTCGTCGAGTCGGCGCAGATCGGCGATGTAGACCAGTTGCACCGGCGCCGCGTCGGCCACTCCGGCGCTGTCTTGCGTGACATCGCGCAGGTCTCCGGCGTAGACGGGCAGCAGGCGCTGACGCAGGGGGTCGTAGCGATAGACCCCGCCGGATAGCGCGACGTAGACGTCGATGTCGCGCGCGTCGATGTCACCGTGCGCGCTGGCAGCACGCGGCGCCGAAGAGCAGTCGGCACCGTAGGCCGTCCACAGCAACTCGCCGAGCAGCGCCAGTTCCAGCGCGGTCGGCGCGAATGCCGCCGCGGCCGCCCGACCCGGCAACGCCGGCGGCAGCGGCAGCGCCAGCGCGCGCAATGAGGTGCGCTGCGCATCGCGCCGCGTGACGCGTTGGGGATAGCGATGCCGTCGGGGATCCATCGGTAGGCGCCGCGCATCACGCCGCGGTCGGTTGACGTGGCCTGCTCCCGCGCAGCGGACGCCGCGCGCAGTGCCCAGTATCGCGGGGCACGGCAAGCGGCGCGCCCCGCGGCGCACGCGCCGCCATGTGGCGGATCAACAGCGACACGCTTTTGACACGTTTCGCTGGCACAATCGCGTGCACGAACCCGAGCCATCATCAGCCGTTAACACTTCGTTGCGTATGGCTGATAGCCGTTGCCTCGCGCGGTCAACCGCGACCCGGCTCGAGGCGTTGTGCTGGAAGACCGCGCGATCGTGTGCGAGGTCGTGTCCGCTGCATCTGGCAGCGGCCGGAACCTTCGGCGTACCGTCAACAATCCACAAAAAGGGGAAGTTTCGATGAAGCAAACTTGGCACATGAGCATTCCGGCGCTGGCCGTCGCGCTGGCGCTCGGTGGTTGTGCGTCGGCCGTGAAGAAGCCGCAAGCGCCTACCGCCGCTGCCCAACCGGCCGCGACCCAACCGGCGCAAAGCACCGTCGCCGCGGTGCAGGCGCCGGTCGAGCAGGACCTGGGCCCGGCGCCGAACGTGCCGCGCAGCGTCTTCTTCGCGTTCGACAAGTACAACGTGCAGGACAAGTATCGTCCGGTCGTCGAAGCCAACGCTCAATATCTGTCGGCCCACCCGAACGCGCACACGCAGGTGCAAGGCAACACCGACGCCCGCGGCAGCCGCGAGTACAACCTGGCGCTGGGCCAGCGTCGCGCCAACGCCGTCGTGAAGGCGATGGAACTGCTCGGCGCCAAGCCGGCGCAAATGGAAGCCATCAGCTTCGGCAAGGAGAAGCCCAAGGCGATGGGCACCACGGCGGCCGACTACGCGGAGAACCGCCGCGCCGACATCGTCTACATGAAGTAAGCCTCGCCAACTCGGCGACGCTCCAGGCGCGCCCGCGGTGCGCCTGGCTCACGCCCCGGTCGCGCTCGCTTGTCAAGCCACGCACCGGGGCGCTCGCGCAGCGCCCCATCGGCACCGATGGCTCGGCGGCGCACAGCTGCCGCTTGCTGCCCGTCCGGCGGCAGCCCGGCCCCGGCAGCAGCCGAAGCGCGCTTCCCATTCGGCCGACCACGCCGGCAGCGGCACGCTCCTGTCGCGTGCGACGTACACGGTCGCGCGGCGACGATGGTGGCCGCCACGAGCCGACGATTCCGCCCCCCGGGCTGGCGCGCCCCGACGACTTTGACATCGACGCACTGACCTAAACTGCGGTCCGTGCTTCGAGCACCGTTCACAACTTTCAAAAAAACGTCCATGCACACCCTGAAAATCCACCGCCGCCGGCTGCTGCAGGCGGCCGCGCTGCTCGCCGCACCGGTCGCGCGCGCCGCCACCGTTCCAGCCGCGCCGGCTGCACCTACAGCATCCGCCGTCGATCCGTTCGCGCCGTCGCCGCGTGACGGCTGGCGCGTGTTCGAGCTGCATACGCGCATCGCGCTGGCCGGCAACGCCGGCGCCGCGCGCGTCTGGGTGCCGCTGCCGTCGTTCGAGGACGACGCCTGGGTGATGCCGATGGGCAGCACCTGGCAAGGCAACGCGCGCGCCGCACGGCTGTGGCAGGATCCGCGCACCGGCGCGCGCCTGGTCGAAGCGCGCTGGGCGCCCGGCACCCCGGCGCCGACGCTGGACGTGCGCAGCCGCGTGGCCACGCGCGACCGCGCGGTCGATCTGACGAAACCAGGCCGGCCGACGCCGCTGGACGAAGCGACGCGCCGGCGCTGGACCGCGCCGACCCGGCTGCTGCCGACCGACGGCATCGTGCGCCGCACCGCGCTGCAGATCACGCAGGGGGCGAGCAGCGACCTGGACAAGGCGCGCGCCATCTACCAGTGGATCGTCGTCAACACCGA
>JAJZHH010000099.1 GCA_021804595.1 Pseudomonadota bacterium | reverse complement strand
GGCGAGCATCTGCGCGGTCTGGTTGCAGTCGTCGTCGATCGCCTGCTTGCCGAGGATGACCAGCTGCGGCTGTTCCTTGTCGACCACCGCCTTGAGCAGCTTGGCCACCGCCAGCGGCTGCAGCTCGACGTCGGTCTGCACCAGCACGCCGCGGTCGGCGCCGATCGCCAGCGCGGTGCGCAGCGTCTCCTGGCACGCGGCAACGCCGCAGCTGACCGCGACCACTTCGGTCGCGCTGCCGGCTTCCCGCAGCCGCATCGCTTCCTCGACGGCGATTTCGTCGAACGGGTTCATGCTCATCTTGACCCCGGCGAGGTCGACGCCGCTGCCGTCGGACTTGACCCTGACCTTGACGTTGTAGTCGACCACGCGCTTGACCGCGACCAACACCTTCATGCGTTCACTCCAATCATGGGGGGATGCCTCGAATCATGCCAGAGCGGACTCGAGGCAGAATCGAACGACCGTTCGTTTTTTAACAGTGTACCGGCTTGTGCACCGCGCAATCAAGCCCCGCGTCGCGCCAGGTGGACGTCGAGCTGCGGAAACGGGATGTCGACGCCGGCCTCGCGCAAGGCACGCAGCAGCGCCAGGTTGACCGCGCCGCGCACGCCCAGCGTGCCGTTCTCGGGGTCGGCGATCCAGTAGCCGACGGTGACCTGCAGCGCGTTGTTGCCGAACTCGCTGAGCACCGCGCCGGGCCCCGGGTTGGCCAGCACGCGCGGCACGCCGGCGGCGGCGCGCTCGAGCAGCACCAGCACCTGCTCGATGTCGCAGCCGTAAGCGACGCCGACCGTGGTCGATTGCCAGACGTTGCGATCGGTGTACGACAGGTTCTCGATCCGGTTCGAGATCAGCATCTCGTTCGGCACCAGCGATTCGGTGCCGCCGGCGCTGCGCACCAACGTGTAGCGCGTCTTGATGTCGACGATGCGACCCTGGAAGCCGTCGAGCGCGACGTTGTCGCCGACGCGCAAGCTGCGCTCGAACAGCACGACGAAACCCGACACGTAGTTGGCCGCGATGCGTTGCAGGCCCAGGCCGAGGCCGACGCCGAGCGCGCCGCCGAACACGCTGAGCACGGTCAGGTCGATGCCGACCATCTGCAGCGCCACCAGCAGCGCGGCGGTGAAGATCCCCGCGCGCAGCAGGCGCGACACGACCAGCCGCAGGTTGACGTCGAGCGGCGACGCCATCAGCCTCGATTCCAGCAGCGACGACACCCACAGCGCCAGCACCAGCGTGACCACGACCCAGGCGGCACCGCGCAGCAGCGTCCAACCGGTCAGCCGCTGGCGTCCGATGTGCACCGAGATCGCGTCGAGCGCCTCGATGATCTCGGGCAGCGCTCCGCTGAGGTGCAGCACCAGCACGGCCCAGGCGATCTGGTTGAGCACCCGCACCGCCAGCCGCGCCGCCGTGTTGCCGGGAAAGGCGCGCTGTGCCACGCGCAGCGACACGCGCGTCAGCAGCCACACGCCGAGCACCGGCAACGACAGCTTGAGCAGCGGCGCGCGCAGCAGCCACGGTGCCGCGTGGCGCGTGAGCTGCACCGCGATCAGCGCGATCAGCGGCATGCCGGCGCCGTGGAGCAGCGCCGAGCGCGCCGCCGCGCGCCACGACGTGGTTTCGACGAAACGGTGCTCGAGCCAGCTGCCGAGCACGAAGCCGACGATCAACGCGCCGACGATCGCCGTGACCTCGGCGTGCAGCACCTCGGGCGCGCGGTGCGCCAGCGCCAGCAACAGCGGCGAGATCATAGGGAGCGTTCCGGCGGGGACAGCAACAGGGTCAAGCTCAGGCCCTGCCGGACCCGACTGCGCCGGTTCAGCGCGTGCGCCACGCCGGCTCCCGCTTGTCGATGAAGGCCTGCACGCCCTCGAGCGCGTCGTCGTGCATGAAATTGCACGCCATGGTCTGCGACGCCAGCTGGTAGGCAGCGCCCTGGCCCATTTCGAGCTGGCGGTAGAACAGCTCCTTGCCCATCGCCACGGCGGCGGCCGGCTTGGCCAGGATCGCCGCGACCAGGCGCTCGACTTCGGCGTCGAGCGCTGCGGGCGCCGCGACGCGGTTGACCAGGCCCCATTCGAGCGCTTGCGCGGCGTCGATGAACTCGCCGGTCAGCAGCATTTCCATCGCCTTCTTGCGCGGCACGTTGCGCGCCAGCGGCACGCTGGGGGTCGAACAGAACAGGCCCACGTTGATGCCCGACACCGCGAAGCGCGCGTCGCTGGACGCCACCGCCAGGTCGCACTGCGCGACCAGCTGGCAGCCGGCCGCGGTGGCGATGCCGTGCACGCGCGCGATGACCGGCTGCGGCAATGAGACCAGGCCGAGCATGACCTTGCCGCAGCGCGCGAACAGGTCGCTGCAGCGCTCCAGGCTCGGCTCGGCGCGCATTTCCTTCAGGTCGTGGCCGGCGCAGAACGCGCGCCCGGCCGCGCGCAGCACGACCACGCGTGCGCCGGCGTCGTCGCGCAGCGCGTCGATCGCACGCTGCAGCTCGGCGAGCAGCGCGTCGGACAGCGCATTGAAAGCCTGCGGCCGGTTCAGCGTCAGCGTGACCACGCCGCGCGCGTCGCGTTCGACCTGCAGAATCTTGTCGTCGTTCATCGTTCCTGTCTCCGTCAGACGTCGATCGCGTCGCGCGCGTGGACCTGGTCGCGCAGCGCGTATTTCTGGATCTTGCCGGTCGAGGTCTTCGGCAGCTCGCCGAACACGATGCGACGCGGCACCTTGAAGCCGGCCAGGTGCTGCTTGCAGAACGCG
This sequence comes from Pseudomonadota bacterium, assembly GCA_021804595.1. Taxonomy (GTDB): domain Bacteria; phylum Pseudomonadota; class Gammaproteobacteria; order Burkholderiales; family Burkholderiaceae_C; genus Thiomonas_A. Next base: position 6,579 of record JAJZHH010000099.1, on the reverse strand, counting down.
ACGATGTCGGCCGCGTCGGGCGCGGCGCCGGCCTTCAGCTCGATGAAGGCGCATGGCGTCTCGCCCCATTTCGGATCGGGCATCGCGACGACCGCGGCCAGCATCACCGAGGGGTGGCGAAAAAGCACGTCCTCGACTTCGATGCTGGAGATGTTCTCGCCGCCGGAAATGATGATGTCCTTGCTGCGGTCCTTGATCTTGATGTAGCCGTCGGGGTCGACCACGGCGAGGTCTCCGGTGTGGAACCAGCCGCCGCGGAACGCTTCGGCGGTGGCCTGGGCGTCGCCGAGGTAGCCCTTCATCATGATGTTGCCGCGGAACATCACCTCGCCCATGGTCTGGCCGTCGTGCGGCACTTCGGCCAGCGTCTGCGGGTCGCGCACGCTGGCGCCGTCCTGCAGGTGGTAGCGCACGCCCTGGCGCGCGTTGAGCCGCGCGCGCTCGGCCAGCGGCAGCTCGTCCCAGGCGTCCTGCCGCGCGCACGCGGTGGCCGGGCCGTAGACCTCGGTCAGCCCGTAGACGTGGGTCAGGTCGAAGCCCATCGCCGCCAGCCCCTCGAGCAGGGCCGCGGGCGGCGCCGCGCCGGCGACCATCGCGCGCACCGGGTGGTCGATGCCGGCCTTGGCCTCAGGCGGAGCGCCGAGCAGCAGGTTGTGCACGATCGGCGCGCCGCAGTAGTGGGTGACGCGCTCGGCACGGATCAAGTCGAAGATCGCGCGGGCGTCGATTCGGCGCAGGCAGACGTTGACGCCGGCGCGCGCGGCGATGGTCCACGGAAAGCACCAGCCGTTGCAGTGGAACATCGGCAGCGTCCACAGATAGACCGGATGCTTGGGCATGTCCCACTCGAGGGTGTTCGACACCGCGTTGACGTAGGCGCCGCGGTGCGAATAGACGACGCCCTTGGGCCGCCCGGTGGTGCCCGAGGTGTAGTTCAGCGCGATCGCGTCCCATTCGTCGGGCAGCGCCGGCAGCGTCGCGTCGGCGTCGCCCTGCGCCAGCAGCGCCTCGTAGGTCAGCGCGCCGGCGCGTGCGTCGGCACCGGTCCATTGCGCGTCGGGCACGTCGACGACCAGCGGCTCGGCCAGGCCCTGCTGGCGCGCCAGCTCGACCGCGCGGCGCATCGGCTCGGCGAACTCGGGGTCGACCAGCACCGCGCGCACGCCGCCGTAGACCAGCATGTAGGCCAGCGCCTCGGCGTCGAGCCGGGTGTTCAGCGTGTTGAGCACGCAGCCGGCCAGCGGCACGCCGAAATGCGCCTCGACCATCGCCGGCACGTTGGGCAGCATGGCCGCGACGACGTCGCCGCGCTGCAGCCCGTGCGCGCGCAAGGCCGCGGCCAGCCGGTGGCAGCGCGTGCGCGTCTCGCCCCAGGTCTGGCGCAGCTCACCGTGCACGATCGCGCAGCGCTGCGGGTAGACGTCGGCCGCGCGCTCGAGAAAGATCAGCGGGGTCAGCGGCGCGTGGTTGGCGGCGTTGCGCTGCAGCTCGGCATCGTTCATCGAGGATCTCCTCCAGGGTTATGGTTATTGTCGTTCAGTAATCGAGCCCGGCGAGCACGCGCACGTGCTCGGCGACGCTGCGCCCCAGCGCGCTGAGGTTGTAGCCGCCCTCGAGACACGAAACGATGCGTCCACCGCAGGCTTGGGCGGCGAACTCGCGCAGTTCGCGCGTCATCCACGCGTAATCGGCCTCGACCAGGCCCATCTGCCCCATGTCGTCCTCGCGGTGCGCGTCGAACCCGGCACAGATGAACAGCATTTCGGGCGCATAGTCGCGCAAGCGCGGCAACCATTGGTGCAGCACGACTTCACGCACCTGGGCGCCGCCGGTGTAGGCCGGCAGCGGCACGTTGACCATGTTCGACGCCGGGTTCTCGGTGCCGCTGAACGGGAAGAACGGGTGCTGGAAGAAGCTGACCATCAGCACGCGCTCGTCGCCGGCGAAGATGTCCTCGGTGCCGTTGCCGTGGTGCACGTCGAAGTCGACGATGGCCACGCGCTGCAGCCCGCGCCGGTCCAGCGCGTGGCGCGCCGCCACCGCGACGTTGTTGACGAAGCAGAAGCCGCCGGCCTGCGCCCGCGTGGCGTGGTGGCCGGGCGGGCGCACGGCGCAGAACGCGTTGTCGAGGCGGCCGTCGAGCACGGCGTCGGTGGCCGCGATCGCGGCGCCGGCGGCGCGCCGCGCCGCTTGCCAGGTGTGCGGGTTCATCAGCGTGTCGGGGTCGATCCACGCGTAGCCGTCGTCGATCGCGCCCTTGTCCTTCAGCTCGGCGACGTACAGCGCGTTGTGCGCCAGCTCGATGGCCTCCTCCGACGCCAGCGGCACGTCGGGCCGCGGCAGCAGCCAGTCGAGGCCGGCGGCGAGCAGCCGGTCCTCGATCGCCGCCAGCCGCGCCGGGCATTCGGGGTGGTCGTGGCCCATTTCGTGCAGGCTGCAATCGGAATGCGCGTAATACCCAGTACGCATGAAGTCTCCTGAAGAATCGCGGGGTTCGGGCAGCGAGCCCCATCCCTTGGCACAATGATGTTTTATTGTGCTACGGCAATACGTGCCGAACCTGACAATGCAGACAGCGCTCGTCAATCTGGTCAACGGCGTCGATTCGGTGCTGGTCGGCAAGCGCGCCCAGGTCGAGCTGGCCGTGTGCTGCCTGGTCGCCGGCGGTCACCTGCTGATCGAGGACCTGCCCGGAGTCGGCAAGACGACGCTGGCGCATGCGTTGGCGCATCTGTTCGGGCTGCAGCACGCGCGCGTGCAGTTCACCGCCGACCTGCTGCCCAGCGACGTGCTCGGCGTCAGCGTCTACGCGCGCGACGTCGAACGCTTCGTGTTCCACCCCGGGCCGGTGTTCACCGAGCTGCTGCTGGCCGACGAGATCAACCGTGCCCCGCCGAAGACGCAAAGCGCGCTGCTCGAAGCGATGGAAGAGCGCCAGGTCAGCGTCGACGGCGCGTCGCGCCCGCTGGCCGAGGGCTTTTTCGTCATCGCGACGCAGAACCCGATCGAGCAGCGCGGCACCTACCCGCTGCCCGAGTCGCAGCTCGACCGCTTCCTGATGTGCCTGTCGCTGGGCTACCCGGACGCCGCGACCGAGCGCGAGCTGCTGCTCGGCGAGGATCGCCGCGCGCTGCTCGCTCGCCTGCCGCGCGGAGCCGGCGCCGCGGGCTTGCGCGAACTGCAGGCGGCGGCCGCGGCGGTGCCGGTGGCGCCGGCGCTGGCCGACTACGTGCAGCGCCTGCTCGCCGCGACGCGCGACGCGCGCCGCTTCGCGCAGGGGCTGAGCCCGCGCGCCGGACTGGCGCTGCTGCGCGCCGCGCGCGCGCACGCCCTGCTGCGTGGGCGTGACTACTGCAGCCCGCAGGACGTGCAGGCGGTGTTCGCCGCGGTCGCCGCGCACCGGCTGCACGGCGGCGCGGCGGTGCACGCGCAGCTCGACGCGCTGCTGCGCGACGTCGAGCTGTAGCCGGGGCCCACCGATGCGCCGAACCGGGATCGCGCGGCGCGCGCGGGCTGCGCTGCGTGAGCGCTTCGCGGGCTGGGCGCTGCGGCGCCACGGCGCCGGCGCGCGTACCCGACTGGGCCAGCGCAACGTCTACGTGCTGCCGAGCACGGCCGGCTGGATGTTCGGCGCCACGCTGCTGGTGCTGCTGGTCGCCTCGATCAACTACCAGCTCAACCTCGGCTACGCGCTGACCTTCCTGCTCGCCGGCAGCGGCCTCAGTTCGCTGCACCTGACGCACCGCAATCTGCGCGGCCTCGAACTGAGCGCGATCGACGACGCGGCGCCCTTGTTCGCCGGCGTGGCCGGCGAGCTCGCGGTGCAGCTCGACCCCGGCGACGCCGCGCGCTGGGGCATCGAGCTCGCCGCCGCCGAAGGCGTGTCGCGCGCCTTCGACGCCGCTGCGGCGCAGCCGCTGCGCTGCACGCTGACGTGGACGCCGCAGCAGCGCGGCGTGCAGCGCTGGCCGCGGCTGCAGCTGCTCACGCGCTGGCCGCTGGGGCTGTGGCGAGCGTGGAGCATCTGGCAGCCGCAACGCGACGTCTGGGTGTGCCCGCGACCGGAAGCCGACCCGCCGCCGCTGCCGGAAGCGGCGGCGGCGACCGCCGGCAGCGAGCGCGCCGGCGACGAGCTCGACGAGCTGCGCGCCTGGCGCCAAGGCGACGCGCCGCGCCAGGTGCTGTGGCGCAAGTCGGCCAGCGGCGAGTTGACGGTGCGCGCGGCGTCGCCGGGTACGGTCGAGCGCTGGCTGGACTGGAGCGCCTTGCCGCTTCCCGACGAGGCCCGCTTGCAGCGTCTGTGCGCGTGGGTGCTGGCCGCCGATGCCGCCGGCGAGCGTTACGGACTGCGCCTGCCCGGCACCGAGCTGGCGCCGGCCGCCGGTGCCGCGCAGCGCCGGCGCTGCCTGCGCGCGCTGGCCGAGTGGTCGCGATGATGCGGCTGCACGCGCGCTGGCGGCAGTTGCCGCGCGACGCGCGCGATACCCTGTTCGTGCTCGGCGTGGCCGCGTTCACGCTGGCGCCGCTGGCGCTGCACCTGCCGTGGTGGAGCGCGCTGGCCACCGCCGCGCTGCTGGGCTGGCGTGCGCGGCTGGCCTGGCGCGGCGCGGCGCTGCCGTCGCGCGCGCTGCTGGCGCTGCTGCTCGCACTCGGCGTGGCCGCCGCGCTGGCGTGGTTCCACACGATCTTCGGCCGCGACGCCGGACTGACGCTGGCCAGCTTGCTGCTGGCGCTGAAGAGCCTGGAAGCGCGCAGCCGGCGCGACCGCTACGTGCTGTTCAACCTCGGTCTGTTCCTGGTCTGCGCCGATTTCCTCTATGACCAGTCGGCGCTGAGCGCCTTGTGGATGGTGCCGGCCACGCTGGGCTGGCTGACCGCGCTGGTCGACGCCAATCTGCCGGCGGCACAGCCGCCGCTGCGCGCGCGCGTCGGCGTCGCGGCACGACTGCTGCTGCTCGGCGTGCCGACGATGGCGGTGCTGTTCGTGCTGTTTCCGCGCGTCGCCGGCCCGCTGTGGGCGCTGCCCGACGACGCCGTCGCCGCCACCGGGCTGGCCTCGACGATGGACCCCGGCTCGATCGCGCGACTGGCGCGCGACGACAGCATCGCCTTCCGGGTTCACTTCGACGGGCCGACGCCGCCGCAGCGCGAACTGTACTGGCGCGGCCCGGTGCTCGAGCGCTTCGACGGCCGCCGCTGGAGCGCCGCGCCGCAGCCCGCGGCCGGCGTCGCCGCGCTGGCGGTGGCTGGCGCCGCGGTCGGCTACCGCGTGACGCTGGAGCCGACCGGCCAGCACTACGCGTTCGCGCTCGATGCGCCGGGCGCGGCGCCGGCGCTGGTCGGCCAGCCCGGCACCGCGCTGCGCCGGCTGCCCGACCTCGAACTGCGCGCCGACCACCGGCTGCGCCAGCTGGTGCGCTACCGCGCGCGCTCGTATCCGCATTACCGGCTCGACGCCGCGGCGCCGCCGCCGGCGCTGGACCTCGAGCTGCCAGCGGGCGCCGACCCGCGCAGCGTCGCGCTCGGGCGCCGGCTGCGCCAGCGCGCGGATGCCGACCCCACGCGCATCGCGCAGGCCGCGCTGCAGCTGTTCCGCCAGCAACCGTTCCATTACAGCCTGGAGCCCGGCGCCTACCGCGGTGCCGACGCCGTCGACCAGTTCCTGTTCGAGCGCCGGGTCGGCTTCTGCGAGCACTTCGCGCAGGCCTTCGTCGTGCTGCTGCGCGCCGCCGGCGTACCGGCGCGCATCGTCACCGGTTACCAGGGCGGGCGCGAGAACCCGCTCGACGGCGTCTGGACCGTGCGTCAGAGCGACGCGCATGCATGGGCCGAGTACTGGGTCGCCGGGCGCGGCTGGGTGCGCGCGGACCCGACCGCGATGGTCGACCCGGCGCGCATCGATCGCAGCGGCCAGACGCTGGAGGCGCGCGCGCCGTGGCTGGGCATCGCCGCGCTGGGCACGCGCGACCGCGCGCTGTGGCTGCGGCTGCGCAACGTCGGCGACGCGATCGGGCAGCTGTGGAACGACTGGGTGCTCGATTACGGCCCACTGCGCCAGCAACGGCTGTGGCGCGGTCTCGGGCTGGACGGCGGCGCGCAGGCGACGGCGGCCGGCATCGCGGCGGCCAGCGCGCTGCTGCTGGCTGGCGCGCTGTGGCCGTGGCGCGGCCGGCGCCGCGACCCGTGGCGCGTGCTGTGGGCGCGCTTGCGCCGACTGCTGCGCCGGCTGCAGGTCGACGCCGCCGCCGGCGACGCCCCGACCGCGCTGCTGCCGCGCCTCGACCGGATCGCGCCGGCACCGCGCGACGCGCTGAGCCGCTTGCTGATCGACCTCGAGCGCACGCGCTACGCGCCGCACGCCGCCGCCGACCTGCGCGAGCTGCGCCGCCGCATCGCGCGGCTCGAACGCAGCGTGCGCTTCAGCCCAGGCGCCTGGCGCGCTCGTTCGGACTGACGATGTCGGTCAGGCGGATGCCGAACTTGTCGTTGACCAGCACGACTTCGCCGCGCGCGATCAGGAAGCCGTTGACCAGCACGTCCATCGGCTCGCCGGCCAGTCGGTCGAGGTCGACCACCGAG
>JAJZHH010000014.1:6985-36924 GCA_021804595.1 Pseudomonadota bacterium | reverse complement strand
AGCCGCGCCTGTCGCCGCGCGTGGCGCGCGCGCGCCGCGTCGGCCTGCGCGGCGCTCCAGGCGTCCCAGCCGGTCGCGGCCGAGGTCGCCGGCAGCATCTCGATGCAGTCGGTCGGACACGGCGCCACGCACAGCTCGCAGCCGGTGCACCAGTCGGCGACGACGCTGTGCATGCGGCGTCGCGCGCCGGCGATCGCGTCGACCGGGCAGGCCTGCAGGCACAGCGTGCAGCCGATGCAGCCGCGCTCGTCGATGTGGGCCAGGCGCAGCGGTGCCTCGACGCCGCACTGTGCGTCCAGCGGCTGCGGCGCACGCCCGGTCAACGCGGCCAGCCGGGCGACGCCGGCGGCGCCGCCCGGCGGGCAGCGGTTGATCGCTTCGCCGTCCGCGGCCACCGCCTCGGCGTAGCTGCGGCAATCGGCGTAGCCGCAGCGCGTGCACTGCGTCTGCGGCAGCGCCGCGTCGATGCGCTCGATCAGCGCCGCCGGCGACACGGCCTTCAGGCGCGCTTGCGCGCGGCCGGCTGGCGTGCGCCGTCGCGGTGCGCGGCGATGAATTCACGCACCCGCGGGTAGACCAGCTCGCGCCAGCGCCGGCCGGAGAAGATGCCGTAATGGCCGGCGCCGGGCACCGTGTAGTGGGCGCGTTCGGTCTGCGCGATGCCGCTGCACAGATCGTGTGCGGCCTCGGTCTGGCCGGCGCCGGAAATGTCGTCGAGTTCGCCTTCGACGGTCAGCAACGCGGTGTCGCGGATGTCCTGCGGACGCACCAATTGGCCGTCGACCGTCCAGTCGCCGTTGACCAGCGCGAAGCGCTGGAACACAACGTCGATGGTGTCGAGGTAGTAGTCGGCGTCCATGTCGAGCACCGCGTTGTACTCGTCGTAGAAGCGTCGATGGGCCTCGGCGTCGTCGTCGTCACCGCGCACCAGGTCGAGGAAGAAGTCGTAATGCGACTTCATGTGGCGGTCCGGGTTCATCGCCATGAACCCGGTGTGCTGCAGGAAGCCGGGGTAGACGCGGCGTCCGGCGCCGGGGTAGTTGACCGGAACGCGGTAGATCACGTTGGCCTCGAACCACTCGTGGCTCTTGTTCATCGCCAGGTTGTTGACCGCGGTCGGCGAGCGGCGCGCGTCGATCGGCCCGCCCATCATCGTCATCGAGCGCGGCGTGGCCTCACCGGCCGACGCCATCAGCGAAATCGCCGCGAGCACCGGCACGGTCGGCTGGCACACCGAGATCACGTGCACGTCGGGGCCGATGTGGCGCAGGAACTCGCGCACGTAGCCGACGTAGTCGTCGAGCGAGAAGCGGCCCTGCTCGATCGGCACCATGCGCGCGTCGAGCCAGTCGGTGATGTAGACCTTGTGGCCCTGCAGCAGCGTGCGCACGGTGTCGCGCAGCAGTGTCGAGTGGTGGCCCGACAGCGGCGCCACGATCAGCACGGTCGGCTGCGTCTTCAGCAGTTCGAGCGTGGCCGGGTCGTCGGTGTAGCGCTTGAAGCGCAGCAGGCGGCAGAACGGCCGGCTCAGCGCGAGCTGCTCCTGCACCGCGACTTCGCGGCCGCCGACTGCGACACGGTTGATGTCGAACGACGGCTTCTCGTAGCTCTTGAGCAGCCGGTGCATCAGCTCGTAGCTGGCCGACAGCCGGTGGGCGGCCGGCGTATGCGCCAGCGGCCACAGCGGATTGGTGTAGAACTTCGACGCGGCCTGCGCGAAGTCGGCCAGCGGGCTGAGCATCGCGCGCTGCGATTCGTACCAGTCGTAAACCATCGCGATCTCCCTGATGCGGTGCAGCAATTGTACCGCCCGGTGCGGTCGCTGCGCGCGGCCCCGACGGGCGCCGCGCGCGGGGGCTCAGCGCATCACCGCCGCCATCGCCTGCGCGACGTAATCGACGTTGTGCCCGTTCAGCGCGGCCACGCAGATGCGGCCGCTGGACACGCCGTAGATGCCGTACTCTTCGCGCAGCCGGGTCATCTGCGCCGCGTTCAGCCCGGAGTAGCTGAACATGCCTTTCTGGCGAGTGATGAAGCTCAGGTCGGCGGCGACGCCGTGCGCCTTGAGGCGCTCGACCAGCGCCGTGCGCATCGTGCGGATGCGTTCGCGCATCGTCGTCAGTTCCTGCTCCCACTGCGCGCGCAGCGCCGGGGTGTTGAGCACCATCGCGACGACCTGCGCGCCGTGCGTCGGCGGGTTCGAGTAGTTGGTGCGGATCACGCGCTTGATCTGCGACTGCACGCGGGCGGCTTCCTCGCGGCTGGCGCAGACGATCGACAGCGCGCCGACGCGTTCGCCGTACAGCGAGAAGCTCTTCGAGAACGACGTGGCGACGAAGAAATCCATAGCGCTCGCAACGAACTGCTGGATCACCGCGCCGTCTTCGGCGATGCCTTCGCCGAAGCCCTGGTAGGCCATGTCGAGGAAGGGCACCAGACCGCGCGACTTGACGACGTCGATCAGCTGCTGCCATTGCGCGGCGTCGAGGTCGTAGCCGGTCGGGTTGTGGCAGCACGCGTGCAGCACGACGACGGTGCCGGGCGCGGCCTGCGCCAGCGCGGCCAGCGTCGCGTCGAACGCGATGCCGCGCTGCTGCGCGTCGTAGTACGGATAAGTGCCGACGTCGAAGCCGGCGGCCTCGAACAGCGCGCGGTGGTTCTCCCAGCTCGGGTCGGAGATCAGCACGCGCGCGTCGGGGCGCAGGCGCTTGAGGAAGTCGGCGCCGAGCTTGAGGCCGCCGGTGCCGCCGAGCGCCTGCGCGGTGACCACGCGACCGGCCTCGAGCAAGGCGCTGCCGGCGCCGAACACCAGCGACTGCACCGCCTGGTCGTAGGCCGGGATGCCGTCGATCGGCAGGTAGCCGCGCGGCTTGGGCGTTTCGGCCAGCAGGTTCTCGGCTTCCTTGACGCAGGCCAGCAGCGGCAGCTTGCCGTTCTCGTCGGTGTAGACGCCGACGCCGAGGTTGACCTTGTTCGGGTTCGCGTCGGCCTGGAACTGCTCGTTGAGGCCGAGGATGGGGTCGCGCGGGGCCATTTCCACGCTGGCAAAAAGCGAAGCACTCATGGGGAATCCGGGTTGGATGAACGGTACGCTGACGGCAGGGCGCAAAATTCGCCGGTTAAAGTTGAATTTGCGTCGGCATTGCCGGAAAGTGGGGATTTTAGGCCGGTCGCGTTCGACGGTCTGCCTTGCCACCCGGTGCCCACCCCCATATGTCGGGGATGCGCAACGTCCCGACACCCCCGTCCAGCCCGTCCATGACCACCGCCGCCGTCGATCCCGCCGTGTCCCTGATCCGCTACGACGGCTCGCCGTTCCAGCTGCACCAGCCGTATCCGCCGGCCGGCGACCAGCCGGCGGCGATCGACGCGCTGATCGCCGGCGTGCGCGACGGCCTGAGCTTCCAGACGCTGCTGGGCGTGACCGGATCGGGCAAGACCTACACGATGGCCAACGTGATCGCACGCCTGGGGCGACCGGCGATCGTGTTCGCGCCGAACAAGACGCTGGCCGCGCAGCTGTACAGCGAGTTCCGCGAATTCTTCCCGCGCAACGCGATCGAGTACTTCGTCAGCTACTACGACTACTACCAGCCCGAGGCCTATGTGCCGCAGCGCGACCTGTTCATCGAGAAGGACAGCGCGATCAACGAGCACATCGAGCAGATGCGGCTGTCGGCGACGAAAAGCCTGCTCGAGCGCCGCGACGTGATCATCGTCGCGACGGTCAGCGCGATCTACGGCATCGGCAACCCGGCCGACTACCACGCGATGATCCTGACCATGCGTGTCGGCGACCGTTCGGGGCAGCGCGACCTGATCGCGCAGCTGGTGCGCATGCAGTACCAGCGCAACGACGTCGAATTCACCCGCGGCACCTTCCGCGTGCGCGGCGACCAGATCGACATCTTCCCGGCCGAACACGCCGAGCTGGCGGTGCGCGTCGAGCTGTTCGACGACGAGATCGACGCGCTGACGCTGTTCGACCCGCTGACCGGCGTGACGCGGCAGAAGATCCCGCGCTTCACCGTGTACCCGAGCAGCCACTACGTGACGCCGAAGGAGCGCGTGCTCGAGGCCGCGGTGACCATCGAGGCCGAGCTCAAGGATCGGCTGCGCGAGCTGCGCGCGGCCGGCAAGGTGGTCGAGGCGCAGCGGCTTGAGCAGCGCACCCGCTTCGACCTCGAGATGCTGACCGAAGTCGGCCACTGCAAGGGCATCGAGAACTACACCCGCCATCTGTCGGGAGCGGCGCCGGGCGAGCCGCCGCCGACGCTGGTCGACTACCTGCCGGCCGACGCGCTGATGTTCCTCGACGAGAGCCACGTGCTGATCGGCCAGTTCAACGGCATGTACAACGGCGACCGCGCGCGCAAGCTGACGCTGGTCGAATACGGCTTCCGGCTGCCGTCGGCGCTCGACAACCGGCCGCTGAAGTTCGCCGAGTTCGAGCGCAAGATGCGCCAGGTGGTGTTCGTCTCGGCCACGCCGGCCGACTACGAGCTGCAGCACTCGGGCAGCGACGTGGTCGAGCAGGTGGTGCGCCCGACCGGGCTCGTCGATCCGGAAGTCGAGGTGCGCCCGGCGGCCAACCAGGTCGACGACCTGCTCGGCGAGATCCGGCTGCGCGTCGACGCGCAGCAGCGCGTGCTGGTGACGACGCTGACCAAGCGCATGGCCGAGCAGCTGACCGACTATCTGAGCGACAACGGCGTCAAGGTGCGCTATCTGCACTCGGACATCGACACCGTCGAGCGCGTCGAGATCCTGCGCGACCTGCGCCTGGGCGCGTTCGACGTGCTGGTCGGCATCAACCTGCTGCGCGAGGGGCTCGACATCCCCGAGGTGTCGCTGGTCGCCGTGCTCGACGCCGACAAGGAAGGCTTCCTGCGCTCGACGCGCTCGCTGATCCAGACCATCGGTCGCGCCGCGCGCAATCTGCACGGCAAGGCGATTCTGTACGCCGACGTCGTCACCGCGTCGATGCGCGGCGCGATCGGCGAGACCGAGCGCCGCCGCGCGCGTCAGCTGGCGTTCAACGCCGAGCACGGCATCACGCCGCGCGGCGTCGTCAAGCGCGTGCGCGAGCTGATCGACGGCGTCTACGACAGCGGCGGTCGCGCGCAGGAGCGCGCCGCGCAGGACATCGCGCGCGTCGACGCGCTGCCCGAGAAGGACCTGGCGCGCGAAATCCGCCAGTTGGAGAAGCGCATGGCCGAGCACGCGCGCAACCTCGAGTTCGAGCAGGCCGCGCGTGCCCGCGACCAGCTCGCCGAGCTGCGTCGACGCGCCTTCGGCGCCGGCGACGACCACGACCTGGACGCGCGCCATGGCTGAGCGCGGCGCGATGCGACAATGCCGGCCATGTCCCTGCTCCTTGCCATGGCCCAGTTCGACGCGACGGTCGGCGATCTGGCCGCCAACCGCCGTGCCATCGTCGACCACGCCGCGCGCGCCCACGCCGCCGGCGCGCAACTGCTGCTGACCCCCGAGCTGGCGCTGACCGGCTACCCGCCCGAGGACCTGCTGCTGCGCCCGGCGTTCATGCACGCTTGCGCCGCCGAGCTGGCGGCGCTGGCGCAGGAATTGCGTGCGTTCGCCGGGCTGGCGGTGGTCGTCGGCCATCCACACGCGCCGCAGGGCGAGGGTGATCGGCGCAGCGCGTCGACGCAGCAGCCGCTGCGCTGGAACGCCGCGTCGCTGCTGCGCGACGGCCGCGTCGAGGCGACCTACGGCAAGCTCGAGCTGCCGAACTACCAGGTGTTCGACGAGCGCCGCTATTTCGCCAGCGCCGGCGCGCCGCTGGTGTTCGAGGTCGGCGGCGTGCGCTGCGGCGTCAACGTGTGCGAGGACGCCTGGTACGCGGAAGCGCCGCGGCGCGCGCGCGCCGCCGGCGCCGAGCTGCTGCTGGTGCTCAACGCGTCGCCGTTCCACCTCGGCAAGGCCGACGCGCGCGAAGCGATCATGGCGCAGCGCTGCCGCGAAACCGGGCTGGCGCTGGCTTTCGCCCACGGCGTCGGCGGCCAGGACGAACTGGTGTTCGACGGCGCCTCCTTCGTGCTCGACGTCGACGGGAGCACCGTGGCGCGCGCGCCGCAGTTCGAGCCGGCGCTGCTGCTGGTGGCGTTCGACGGCGCGCGGCCGCGCCCGCAGCCGCTGGCCGAGCGGCTGCCGCGCGAGGCGCAGGCGTGGCGGGCGCTGGTGCTGGGCACGCGCGACTACGTGCGCAAGAACGGCTTCCCCGGCGTCATCATCGGCCTGTCGGGCGGTGTCGATTCGGCGCTGGTGCTGGCCGTGGCGGTCGACGCGCTGGGGGCCGACGCGGTGCGCACGGTGATGATGCCGTCGCCGTACACCGCCGACATCTCGCTGCACGACGCCGCGCAGATGGCCGCGCGACTGGGCGTGCGCCACGAGCTGCTCGACATCGGACCGATGTTCGACGCGTTCCGCTCGACCTTGCGCCCGCTGCTGGCCGCACGCGACGGCGACACCACCGAGGAGAACCTGCAGGCGCGCATCCGCGGCACGCTGCTGATGGCGCTGTCGAACAACAGCGGCGCGATCGTGTTGACCACCGGCAACAAGAGCGAGATGGCGACCGGCTACTGCACGCTGTACGGCGACATGGCCGGCGGCTTCGCGGTCATCAAGGACGTCAGCAAGACGCTGGTGTGGCAGCTCGCACGCTGGCGCAACGCGCAGGCGGAAGCTGCCGGCGAGGCGCCGGTGATTCCCGCGCGCATCATCGAGCGGGCGCCGTCGGCCGAGCTGCGCCCGGACCAGACCGACCAGGACAGCCTGCCGCCGTATGCGCAGCTCGACGCGCTGCTCGAGGCCTATATGGAAAACGACGCCAGCCCGCGGCAACTGCTCGACCTTGGCCTGCCGCGCGCGGTCGTCGCGCTGGTGCTGCGCTTGATCCGCATCAACGAATACAAGCGCCGCCAGGCGCCTCCGGGCGTGCGCATCACGCACCGCGCGTTCGGTCGCGACTGGCGCTACCCGATCACATCACGCTGGCGCGAAGAAAACCACGGCGGGATCGGTTAAATTCGACATTGCGCGTAACGAGGACCGTCATGAAACAGATCACCGCCATCATCAAGCCGTTCAAGCTCGACGAGGTTCGCGAAGCACTGGCCGAAGTCGGCGTCACCGGCCTGACCGTGACCGAGGTCAAGGGCTTTGGCCGGCAGAAGGGCCATACCGAGCTGTACCGCGGCGCCGAATACGTCGTCGACTTCCTGCCCAAGGTCAAGATCGAGGTCGTGATCCGCGAGGACGTGGTCGACACCGCGATCGACGCGATCGTCAAGGCGGCGCGCACCGGCAAGATCGGCGATGGCAAGATCTTCGTCACCGCGGTCGAACAGGTCATCCGCATCCGCACCGGCGAAACCGGCGAAGCGGCGGTCTGAGGGCGGTGCCGGCTCAGATGCGCTGACGCATCTGCCACCAGGGGTCGTCGCGCACGGGTTGCGCGGCGGCCATGCGCGCCAGCAAGCGTTGCGGGTCGGCGTCGACGACCAGCGTGGCCAGCGCGTCGGCGCGCATGAAGCCCTGTTCGTGCCCCTGCGCGAGGAAGTCGAGCAGCGGGTCGAAATAGCCTTCGACGTTGAGCAGGCCCAGCGGCTTGTTGTGGTAGCCGAGCTGGCGCCAGGTCCAGACTTCGAACAGCTCTTCCAAGGTGCCCAGGCCGCCCGGCAGGGCGACGAAGCCGTCGGCGAAGTCGGCCATCATGCGCTTGCGCTCGTGCATGGTCTCGACCACGTGCAGCTCGCTCAAGCCGTCGTGGCCGACTTCGCGTTCGAGCAGCAGCCGCGGGATCACGCCGACCACGCGCGCGCCGGCGGCCAGCGCGGCGTCGGCGGCCACCCCCATCAGGCCGACGCGGCCGCCGCCGTAGACCAGCGTGGTGCCGCGCGCGGCCAGCGCGCGCGCCAGCCCCGCGGCGGCGTCGGCGTGCTGCGGCAGCGTGCCGCGGCTCGACCCACAATAGACACAGATCGCATGCATGTTGAACTCGGCTCGAATCGCCACCGGTGCGGCGGCGCTCAGCTAGGTTAACAGCCGCGGCAGCAGCAGCAGCGCCCAGGTCAGCGCGGCCAGCAGCAGGCTGATCAACACCGCGGCGCTGCCGAGGTCCTTCGCGGTGCGGCTCAGCGCGTGCGGCTCGAGCGAGACGCGGTCGACGGCGTATTCGATGGCCGTATTGAGCAGCTCGACCACCAGCACTTGCAGCACCGCGCCGGCCAGCAGCGCGCGCTCGATGCCGTCGCGGCCCAGCCAGATGCCCAGTGGCAGCAGCAGCGCGACCAGCGCCAGCTCCTGGCGGAACGCCGCCTCGCTGCGCCAGGCGGCGCGCAGCCCTGCCGCCGAATTGAGCAGCGCGTGGCTGACGCGGACGATGCCGGTGCGGTATTTGTACGGGTGCGAATTCAACGTGGCTTCAGCGGGCGGCGGCGCGCGAATCGGCGGCCTGCGCATCGGCCAGCGCCTGCTGCAGGTGCTGGCGGAACTGCGCGGTGGCTCGCTCCCAGGTGAACTGGCGCGCGTGGCACAGCGCATTGTGCCGTGGAATGCGCAGCGCGGCCAAACACGCGGCGCGCAGATCCTCGTCGAGTGCTCCGGCCGGCGCGTCGCCGATGACGTCGAGCGGGCCGGTCACCGGGTAGGCGGCGACCGGGCAGCCGCAGGCCAGCGCCTCGATCAGCACCAGGCCGAAGGTGTCGGTGCGGCTGGGGAAGACGAAG
This sequence comes from Pseudomonadota bacterium, assembly GCA_021804595.1. Taxonomy (GTDB): domain Bacteria; phylum Pseudomonadota; class Gammaproteobacteria; order Burkholderiales; family Burkholderiaceae_C; genus Thiomonas_A. The sequence goes on along the minus strand of JAJZHH010000014.1, from coordinate 28,168 downwards.
ACGTCGGCGCCCGAATAGACCTCGGCCAGGCGATCCTGCGTGAGCACGCCGAGGAAGCGCACTTGAGGGTAGTCGCGGCTGATGCGTTCGAGTTCGGGGCCTTCGCCGACCACCCATTTGGTCCCGGGCAGGTCCAGGCGCAGGAACGCGTCGATGTTCTTCTCCACGGCGACGCGGCCGACGTAGAGGAAGATCGGCGGCTCGCCAGCCAGCCGCTGGCCTTCGCGCGGGTGGAATACGCGCGAGTCGACGCCGCGCGACCACAGCGCCAGACGGCCGAAGCCGCGCGCGGCGAGGTCGGCGCGCACCACGGCGGTGGGCACCAGGGTGACGCGCGCAGCGCCGTGGAACCAGCGCAGGTAGCGGTAGGTCCAGGCCAGCGGGATGCCGAAGCGCGCCTTGACGTATTCGGGAAAGCGCGTGTGATACGCCGTGGTCAGCGGAACCCCCAGACGCAAGGCGACGCGGCGCGCAGCCAGCCCCAGCGGACCTTCGGTGGCGACGTGCACGACGTCGGGCGCGCTGCGCGTGACGCGCTCGAGCAGCGCGCGGTACGGCCGCCAGCTCAGCCGGATCTCGGGGTAGGTCGGGCAGGGCACGGTACGGAACTGGCCCGGCTCGACGACGTCGACGTCGTCGCCGGCTTCGCGCAGGTGGTCGATGGTCGTCTGCAGTGTGCGCACGACGCCGTTGACTTGCGGGGGCCAGGCGTCGGATACGATCAGGATGCGCATGGTTGCGGGGGCGGGGCGGTGACGGGAGCGGTGGCCGCGCCGGGCTTGAGTTCGCCGACCACGCGCACCGAAGCGGTCGACGGCATCCACTGCAGCAAGGCCAGCGTGCCGTCGTGGCGCTCGGCCACGGCCGTCAGGCTCTCGACCCAGTCGCCGCAATTGGCGTACAGCGTGGCGCCGATGCCGCGCAGTTCGGCGCGGTGGATGTGGCCGCAGACGACGCCGGCGCACTGCCGGCGCGCTGCCTCCTCGGCGAGCAGCTGTTCGAAGTTCGAGATGTAGCTGACGGCGTTCTTGACCTTGCCTTTCAGGTACTGCGACAGCGACCAGTACGAGAAGCCCAACCGGTGGCGCAACTGGTTCAGCCAGCGATTGAGCTTGAGGCTGAGGATGTACAGCACGTCGCCGAGATGGGCGAGCCATTTCGCGTGCATGACGACGCCGTCGAACCAGTCGCCGTGCACCACCCACAGCCGTGCGCCGGCCGCGGTCTCGTGCACCACGTCGGACAGCACCTCGATGCCGCCGAAATGAAGCCCGGCGTAGTGGCGGGCGAATTCATCGTGATTGCCGGGGACGAAAATCACCCGGCATCCCTTGCGCGCCTTGCGCAACAGCTTCTGCACGACGTCGTTGTGCGCCTGCGGCCAGTACCAGCCGCGGCGCAACTGCCAGCCGTCGATGATGTCGCCGACCAGATACAGCGTCGGCGCGTCGCATTCGCGCAGCAGGCCGAGCAGCTCGCCGGCCTTGCAGTCGCGCGTGCCCAGATGCACGTCCGACAACCACAGCGTGCGGAACTGGTGGGTCGGCTCGTCGGCGGCAGGGGGCAGGGCGCGGCTGGACATGGCCGCATTGCAGCGCTGCTGCGTGACGCGGCGATGACAACGCAGCCCCGTCACATCGGCCGCGGCGCCGCGTGGCGCGGCGCCGCGCATGCGCTGGACTCAGTGCTCGGTGGCAGCCGTCGCGTGCGGCTCGGTCGCGGCGCCGGCGGCCGGCGCCGAAGCCGCGTGCTGCATCGCGGATACGGGCGCCGACGCGGGCGGGCGGGCAGTCGATGCGGGGTGTATCGGCGCCGATGCGGCGCGATTCAGTGCCGAAGCCGCCGCGCGGGGCGCCGAAGCCACCGCACGCGGTGCCGAAGCGGCCGCACGCGGCGCCGAAGCGGCCGCGCGGGCGGCCGGCGCAGCCGGGTGCGCCGGCCTGTGCAGCACGAACTGGCCGACCCGGTGGGGTGCCTGCGGCGGCTGGTGCGCCTGCCGCGCCAGCGCGTGGCGCTGCGCCGGCGGCAGTTGCTGATAACGCTGCCAGGCGCGCTGTCGCTTGCCCAGCGAGGCGCGGCCGGTGGCCAGGTAGTTCGCGCGCGCGATGCGGCGTTGCTGCGGCGTCATGCGCACCCAATCGCTGATTCGCCTCTGGAGCATTTGACGCTGTGCTGCGCTCATCGCCGGGTAACGAGCCGCGATGTCCAGCCATTTGCGCTTCCTGTCGGCATCAAAGCGCGGCCATTCGCGCTGCAACGGGGCCAGCGCGGTGCGTTGTTGGGCGCTGAGCTGGCTCCACTGCGGGCCGGCCGCGCGGGCGCCGACCGGAAACGCCAGCGCTGCGGCCAGCAGCATCAACGCGAGCAACCGGCCCAGCATCAGTCGCCTTGTTGCAGGTAGGTGCGGAAGCCGGGGTCGAGGTAAGCCTGCGGCGGCAGATCGTCGAGCAGCAGCGCGGTGTCGATGTCGGCGATGCGCTTGACGAAACGTTCCTGCTCGAAATGCTGCAGCGCATACAGACCGTAAAGCAAGGTCGGCACCGCGAGCAGCAGCCCCAGGCGCAGGCGCCAGCTGCCTTCGCCCCCGCCGCCGCCGCCGCCCGAGGTGGCCAGCCGACGGACCGGCAGCGCGATCGCGCGCTGCGGCGAACGGCGGTCGACGACCATGCGGCGGATGCCCTTGAGACGCTCGGCGACGCCTGCGGGCAGCTCCTCGCTGCGCGCGTTCAGATGCCCGGCGATCAGATAGCCGAGGCGTGCCTCGGCGGCGGCGCGAGCGCGCCCGGCACCTGCCGGTGCCCTGCTGTCCTTGTCAAGTGCCATCTTCGAACCCCCTCGCCCTCAGCGCCTTGGCCAGCGTGTGGGTGGCGCGTGAACAGTGCGTCTTCACACTGCCCTCGGAGCACCCCATCGCCGCCGCTGTTTCGGCCACGTCCATCCCCTCCCAATAACGTAACAGGAAAGCTTCGCGTTGACGTTCCGGGAGTTTGTGGATCTCGCTTTCGATGATGTCCAGGGTCTGCGCGCGCTCGAGCTGGCGGTCGGTGCCCTCCAGGCGCATGCTGGCGTCGTGCAGCTCGAGGGTGTCGAGAAGGTCGAATTCGTCGTCGTCGCCGCTGAAGTCCGACAGATTGCTGACCCACGCCGCGCGCACGCGGTGGCGCCGGTGCCAGTCGAGGATGGCGTTGCTGAGGATGCGCTGGAACAGCATCGGCCATTCGTCGACGCCGCGCTGTGCGTATTTCTCGCTGAGCCGGATCATCGCCTCCTGCACCAAGTCGAGCGCAGCGTCGATGTCCTGCGTCGCGTAATGCGCGCGTTTGAACGCGCGCTTCTCGACTCCCCGCAGGAAGTCCGAGAGTTCTTTGTCGGTGGCCACGGCCGGGCGGATGAGGGTCTGGCGTTGAACGATCAATCCGCCATTATGCAATCGGCCGCGCGTGCGGCCGCTGCGCTCAGCTTTCGGTGAGCAGTGTGAAGTGCTCGACTTGCGGCGGCTGCGCGAAGAACGGGCCGACGACCGCGCGCCACTGTGCGAACGCGGGCGAGCCACGGAAGCCCACGGTATGGTCCTCGAGCGTGTTCCAGCGTATCGTCAGCAGGTAGCGCTCGGGGCTCTCCAGTCCCTTGTGCACCTGATGGCCCTGATAGCCCGGGGCCTGGGCGATGATGCGGCGCACGCCGTCGGCGATCGCGGCGTCGAATTCGGCCTGGCGGCCGGGCTGGATGCGGATGTCGGCAACTTCGAGAATCATCGCGGTGTCTCCCTGATCTGCGCGGTCTGAGCGGGCGTTGCTGCGGCAGCCGCTGCGGCGCAATCCTACAATGCCGTTTTCGTTCCTGCCGGCCGCGGCCATGCCCCTGACACCCATTCCCGAAATCGTCGCCGAGATCAAGGCCGGACGCATGGTCGTGCTGGTCGACGAAGAAGATCGCGAGAACGAGGGCGATCTGGTGCTGGCCGCCGAGCACGTGACCCCGGCCGCGATCAATTTCATGGCCACCCACGCGCGCGGGCTGGTCTGCCTGACGCTGACGCGGCAGCGCTGCGCGCAGATCGGGCTGAAGCCCATGGTCGAGCACAATGGCTCGTCGCACGGGACCGCGTTCACGGTGTCGATCGAAGCCGCCGAAGGCGTCAGCACCGGCATTTCGGCCGCCGATCGGTCGCACACGACGCGCGTGGCGGTTGCCGCCGACGCGACGCCGGACGACATCGTGCAGCCCGGCCACGTGTTCCCGTTGATGGCGCAGGACGGCGGCGTGCTGATGCGCGCCGGCCACACCGAGGCCGGCTGCGACCTGGCCGCGCTGGCCGGGTGCGAGCCGGCCGCGGTGATCTGCGAAATCATGAACGAGGACGGCACGATGGCGCGGCTGCCCGACCTCGAGCGCTTCGCCGAGCGGCACGGCCTGAAGATCGGCGCGATCGCCGACCTGATCGAATACCGCAGTCGCACCGAGAGCCTGATCGCACGCCGCGCGAGCCGGCCGCTGCGCACGGCCTGGGGCACGCTGCAGGCGGTGCTGTACCGCGACGTGGCCGGTGACGGCGCGCATCTGGCGCTGGTGCACGGCACGCCCGCCGACGCGACCGAACCGGTGCTGGTGCGCGTGCACGAGCCCTTGTCGGTGCTCGACGCGCTCGACGCCGACGGCGCCGGCCATTCGTGGAGCCTGCCGGCGGCGCTGCAGCGCGTGCTGGCGGGGCCGTGCGGCGTCGTCGTGCTGCTCAACGCCGGCGAGGACGGTGCCGCCTTGCTGCGTCGCTTCGACGCGCTCGACGCGACGCTGCCGCCGGCGCCGCGCGGCGGCGCGGCCGCGCTGCGCACCTATGGCATCGGTGCGCAGATCCTGCGCGACCTCGGCGTGCGTCGCATGCGCCTGCTCGCGGCGCCGCGCAAGATGCCCAGCATGACCGGCTTCGGCCTCGAAGTCGACGGCTTCGAACCTCCTCCGGCGGCACAGCCGCGCTGAGCCTTTCTCCTTTTTCCCTGCCCAACGGACCCCTTCGATGCAACACGCCCAACAAGGCCACGATCCGGCACTGCTCGACGGCAGCGCGCTGCGCATCGGCGTCGTGCACGCGCGCTTCAACGCCGAGCTGACCGACGCGCTGGCGCAGAGCTGCCGCGCCGAACTGCAGCGGCTCGGCGTCGCCGACGACGCGCTGCGCATGGTCGGCGTGCCCGGTGCGCTCGAAGTGCCGCAGGCGCTGGCGATGCTCGCCGAAAGCGGCGCGTTCGACGCGCTGATCGCGCTCGGCTGCGTGATCCGCGGCGAGACCTACCACTTCGAGCTTGTCTGCCACACGTCGGCGGCCGGCGTGCAGCAGGTCGCGCTCGAGTACGGACTGCCGGTGGCCAACGGCATCGTCACGGTGGAGAACGAGACGCAGGCGCGGCAGCGCGTCGACAAGGGCGCCGAATGCGCCCGCGTCGCGGTCGAGATGGCCAATCTGCAAATCCAGCTCGGCGGCGACGAAGTCGCCGTGGCGCCGTGAACGCGGCGCCGCCGAAGAGCGCGCGGCGCAAGTCGCGCGAGCTGGCGCTGCAGGGCCTGTTCGAGTGGCTGGTGTCGGGCAGCGACGCCGGCGCGATCGAGGCCTATCTGCACGAGCGCTTCCCGACCATCAAGCTCGACACCGAGCACTTCCAGCAGCTGCTGCACGGCTGCATCGAGCAGGCCGGCGAGCTCGACACGCTGCTGCAGCCCTACCTGGACCGGCCCACGCGCGAGCTGTCGCCGGTCGAGCACGCGCTGCTGCTGCTCGGTGTCTACGAGCTGCGCGCGCTGGTCGAAGTGCCTTATCGGGTGATCATCAACGAAGCGGTCGAGCTGGCCAAGGTGTACGGCGGCACCGACGGCTTCAAATACGTCAACGGCGTGCTCGACCGCGTCGCGCCGCAGCTGCGCGAAGCCGAGACCGGCGCGCGCGCGGCGCCGCCGGCGCCGCGGCCGCGGCTGGCGCCGGAGCCGGTCGTGTCGTCGGTTCCGGTCAGCGTCAAGCCGCGCAGCACGCCGCGGCCGGGGCGCCCGCCGACGGCGTCGCGCCCATCCGGCGAGCGTGATGCGCGCGACGCCGCGCCGCGTCGCGCCGCGCCGCGCAAGGAGCGTGGCCGATGAAGCTGGCCGAACGCGTCGGCCGCGTCGCGCCGTTCTATGTGATGGAGGTGGTGCGCGCCGCGCACGAGCAGGACGCGCAGTGGCGCGCCGCTGGACGCAGCATGATCCACCTCAGCGTCGGCGAGCCCGATTTCACCGCGCCGCCGCAAGTGGTCGCGGCCGGTGAGCGCGCCTTGCGCGAAGGCGCCACCGGCTACACGCTGCCCGGCGGCTCGCAGCGGCTGCGCGAAGCGATCGCGCGCCACTACGCGCAGCGCCACCAGGTCGACGTCGATCCGTCGCGGGTGTTCGTCACCGCCGGCGCGTCGGCCGCGCTGACGCTGGCCTGCCTGTTGCTGGTCGAACCGGGCGACGAAGTGCTGATGCCCGATCCGACCTATCCGTGCAACAAGAATTTCGTCGCCGCCGCCGGCGGGCGCGCACGGCTGCTGCCGACCGACGCCGCGTCGCGCTTCCAGCCGACCGCGGCGCAGATCGACGCGGCGTGGGGGCCCGGCACGCGCGGCGTGCTGCTGGCGTCGCCGTCGAACCCGACCGGCACCTCGATCGACCCCGACGAGCTGGCCCGCATTGCGGCGGTGGTGCGCGCGCGCGGCGGCTTCCTGCTCGTCGACGAGATCTATCTGGAGCTCGGCTTCGACGCGCGCTACGGGCGCAGCGCGCTGGCGCTCGGCGAGCACGTCATCAGCATCAACAGTTTCTCGAAGTACTTCCAGATGACCGGCTGGCGGCTCGGCTGGATGGTCGTGCCGCCCGAGCTGGTCGAGCCGCTGACGCGGCTGGCGGCCAATCTGTTCATCTGTCCGAGCACGCCGGCGCAGCACGCCGCGCTGGCCTGCTTCGAGCCCGACACGCTGGCCGAGGCCGAGCGCCGGCGCGAAGCGTTCGCGCAGCGGCGCGACGTCATCGTGCCGGCCTTGCGCGAGATCGGCTTCGACGTGCCGGTGCTGCCCGACGGCGCGTTCTACGTCTGGGTCGACGGCTCGCGGCATGCGCCCGACAGCTGGGATTTCTGCTTCGACGTGATGCGCGCCACCGGCGTCGTGCTCGTGCCCGGACGCGACTTCGCCGAACGCGACCCGCAGCGCTGGTTCCGCCTGAGCTACGCCAACAGCGTCGAGAACCTGCGCGAGGCGGCGCAGCGCCTCGGCCGCTACCTGCAGGCGCGCTGAACCGCGCGCTTGCGCTTGCTCAATAAGCGATGCGCGCGCGCCAGCGGTAGTCGTCGCCGATGCGCTCGAGTTCGACGCGGTGCAGTCGCAGCGCGTGGTCGACGCTGGCCAGCGGGCCGAACGGCGCGATGCCGCGGCCCTGGCCGAGCAGCTTGGGCGCGATGTACAGCAGCAGCTCGTCGACCAGGCCGGCGCCCAGCAGCGAGGCGTTGAGCCCGGCGCCGGCTTCGGCGTGCAACTCGCCGACCTCACGCTCGGCCAGCGCGCGCAGCAAGGCGTGCAGGTCGATCTTGCCGGGCGCGCGTGGGTCGGCAGCAACCTCGATCAGCTCGGCGCCGCGTTCGCGCAGCGCCGCGGCGCGCTGCGCGTCGGCGCCGGCCAGGTGGGCGACCCAGACCTGGCCGCTGCGCAGCAGCCGCGCCGTCGGCGTCAGCTGCAGTCGGCTGTCGACGACGATGCGCGGTGGCTGCCGCGGCGTCGCGACGTGACGCACGGTCAGCTCCGGGTCGTCGTCGCGTACGGTGCCGATGCCGGTCAGCAGCGCGCAGGCGCGGGCGCGCCAGTGGTGGCCGTCGGCGCGCGCGGCGGCCGACGTGATCCATTGGCTCGAGCCGTCGGGCAGCGCAGTGACCCCGTCGAGCGACGCGGCGGCCTTCAGCCGCAGCCACGGGCGGCCGCGTTCGCAGCGCGAGAAAAAGCCGAGATTGAGTTCGCGCGCGGCGTTCTCGAGCAGTCCGCATTCGGTACGCACGCCGGTCGCAGCCAGCCGCTGCAGGCCACCTCCGGCGACGCGCGGATTGGGGTCGCGACTGGCGGCGACGACGCGCGCGACGCCGGCGGCGAGCAGCGCGTCGGCGCACGGCGGCGTGCGTCCGACGTGCGCGCACGGCTCGAGCGTGACGTAGGCGGTGCAGCCGCGCGGGTCGACGCCGCGCCCGCGCGCCGCGTCGAGCGCGACGATTTCGGCGTGGCGGCGGCCGGCGGCCTCGGTCGCGCCTTCGCCGATGACGTGGCCGTCGCGCGCGAGCACGCAGCCCACGCGCGGGTTCGGGCTGGTGCGGTAAAGCACTCCGGCGGCCAGCGCGATCGCGCGGCGCATGCAGGCGTGGTCGAATTCGGCGTCGGCGCCGAGCGTGTTCAAGCTCACGGTGGGGTCAATCCTTCTTCGTTCGGCGCGCGCCGCTGCGACGAGCGCCGCCGCGCGCCATTTCCTCGAGGATCTGCACGAACTGCGCCGGATCCTTGAAGCTGCGGTAAACCGAGGCGAAACGCACGTAGGCGACGTCGTCGAGCTGCTTGAGCTCGTCCATCACCCATTCGCCGATGCGCGCCGAGTCGATTTCGCGGCCGCCGCTTTGCAGCAGGCGCTCCTCGATGCGGCCGATCGCCGCGTCGATCGCCTCGGCGCCGATCGGGCGCTTGCGCAGCGCCAGCACCAGCGACGCGGCCAGCTTGTCGCGTTGGTACTCGACGCGGCGCCCGTCCTTCTTGACCACCGCCGGCAGGTTCAGTTCGGCGCGCTCGAAGGTCGTGAAACGGCGGTCGCAACCGGCGCAGCGCCGCCGGCGACGCAAGGCGTTGCCGTTCTCGAACTCGCGCGTCTCGATCACCTGGGTGTCAGGGTGTTGGCAGAAGGGGCATTTCATGGTGTCGCGTCGTCATCACTGGCGCCATTATCCGCCGGTCGCGAAGCGCCAACCGCGCGTCGCCGGCGGCGCGCGCCGCGCGGCCGGCACTGGCTAAGGTCGGCAGCGTCGTGACGCAATCCGGAGGTCGGCGATGTCCTCGGCCGGAACAAGCCTGGGCTGCACATTGGTCGAGGCCTTGGTGGCGTGCGGCCTGAGCGCCTGCGCACTGGCCGCCACGCTGGCGTTGCAGGGGCGCGCGTTGGCGGCGACGCGCGCGGCGCGCGAGTTCAGCGTCGCCGCGCTGCATGCGTCGAGCATGGCCGCGATGGTGCAGGCCAACGCGCACGGGTGGGCACAGGCCGCGCGCGTGCCCGCAGCGCCGCAGCCCGACTGCGCGCTGCAGTCTTGCGATGGTGCGCAACTGGCTGCGTTCGACGCCGCGCGCTGGCGGCGCGGCCTGGCGCAGGCCTTGCGCGGTGCCCGCGGCGACGTACGCTGCAGCGAACGGCGATGCGTCGTCGCGGTGCGCTGGTCGAGCCGCACGCTGCGGCGGCTGGTGTCGATCGATGCTGCGCGCCAGCCGGCGCGCGCGGGTGAGCGATGAGCGCGTGGCGCGTCGGCGGCTACACGCTGGTCGAGCTGCTGCTGGGCGGCCTGCTGGGCCTGCTGCTGGCCGCGTCGCTGGTCGCGCAACTCGTCTTGCAGCAGCGTGCGCGCCGCGCACAGGACGCACTGGCTGCGCTGCACGAGCACGAGCGGCTGGCGTTCGCCGTGCTCGCCGACGCGCTGCGTGACGCGTCTTCACTGCGCGCACGCGACGATGCGCTGCTGCTGTGCCAGGCGCACGCCTGCGGCGGCGCGGCGGGGCTGGCGCAGTGGCGCGTGGTGCGCGGTGGGCTGCAGTGCCGTGCCTGGCGCGGCGGTGTGGCGGCGCCGGCGCGCACGCTGCTGGGCGCCGATGCGGTCGCGCTGCGCGCGATGCGGTTGCGCTTCGGCGTCGAGCTGCCCGACGCACGCCGTATCGTGCAGCAGGCCGACGCGGTGGCGGCGTGGTCGATGGTGCGCAGCGTCGAGGTCACGCTGCGCTTCCAGCACGACGGGATCGGCGGCAGCGAGCTGACGCGCGCCTACCTGCGCCGGGGCGGTGCTGCCGACGACCGCCCATGCGCGGCCGCGCTCGGCAAGCCCGCACGCGAGCGCGGCTTTGCGCTGCTGCTGTGCCTGGTGCTGCAGTTGCTGGTGCTGGGCGGTGCGCTGGCCTTGCTGCACGGCGCGCTGCTGCAGCAACGCCTCGCCGACGGCGCCGTGCGGCCGGCCGTCGCCTGCGCCGACGGCCCGCTACACTGCCGGCCATGCCAAATTCCGACAACATCGTCGTGCTGATTTCCGGGCGCGGCAGCAATCTGCAGGCGATCCATCGCGCCGCAGTGGCCGAGGGCTGGTCGGCGCGCATCGCCGCGGTGATCAGCAATCGCGAGGCCGCCGGCGGCCTCGACTATGCGCGCGCGCACGGCATCGACACCGCGGTGCTCGACCACCGTGCGGCGCCGAACCGCGAAGCCTTCGATGCGGAGCTGGCCGAGCGCATCGCCGCGTGGCGGCCGTGCGCGGTCGTGCTGGCCGGCTTCATGCGCGTGCTCAGCGCAGGCTTCGTACGCCGTTTCGACGGCCGGCTGATCAACGTGCACCCGTCCTTGCTGCCGGCCTTCCCCGGCCTGGGTACGCACCGGCGCGCGCTCGACGCCGGCGTCAAATGGCATGGTGCGACGGTGCATCTGGTCACCGCCGATCTCGACCACGGGCCGATCGTCGCGCAGGCCGTGGTGCCGGTGCACGACGACGACGACGAGGCGCGGCTGGCCGCGCGCGTGCTCGAGCAGGAACACCGCATCTTTCCGCCGGCGGTGCGCGCGCTGGCCGAGGGGCGGCTGCGCGTCGACGGCCTGCGCGTGCGCGTCGTCCCGGAGGCGACACGATGAGTGCGCGAAAGGGGAGTCAGGGGAGTCAGCGCGCGCGCTCGCGCGCGACTGCGCGGCCGGCGGGCGGCGACGCCCAGCTCAACGCGGCGCGCGAGCTGCTCGCCGCCGTGCTTCGTTTCGACGCGCCGGCCGACGCCGTCGTGTCGCGCCATTTCCGCGCGCATCCGCAGCTCGGCCAGCGCGACCGCCATGTGCTGGCCGAGACCGTCTACCAGGTCGTGCGCCAGCTGCGGCTGTGGCGCGAGCTGGCGCAGGGCGCGCCGGTGGCGCCGGATCTGGCGCTGCTCGCGCTCGGCTGGCAAGGCGACGTCGCGCGCCTGGGTGATGCGCTGGCCGCATGGCGCGAGCAGACCCTGGCGCGGGATCTGGCCAAGCTGCCCGCGGCGCTGCGCTACAGCCTGCCCGACTGGCTGGCGCAGGCGCTGGCCGGCGACGGCTTCGACGCGCTGGCCGCCAGCCTGCTGCAGCCGGCGCCGCTGGATCTGCGCGTCAATGTGTTGAAGGCCACGCGCGACGAAGCCCTGCAGCGGCTGCGTGCCGACGGCATCGACGCACAGCCGACGCCGCTGTCGCCGTGGGGGCTGCGCGTGCACGGCAAGCCGGCGCTGCAGCACGCCGGCGCGTTCGTCGACGGCTGGGTCGAGGTGCAGGACGAAGGCAGCCAGCTGCTGGCCTTGCTGCTGGCGCCGCGACGCGGCGAGATGGTGGCCGACTTCTGCGCCGGTGCCGGCGGCAAGACGCTGGCGCTGGGCGCGATGATGCGCAACAGCGGGCGGCTGTACGCGTTCGATACCGCGGCGCACCGGCTCGACAAGCTGCGTCCGCGGCTCGCGCGCAGCGGGCTGTCCAATGTCTACCCGGTGGTGATCGCGCACGAACGCGACGATCGCGTGCGCCGTCTGGCCGGCAAGCTCGACCGCGTGCTGGTCGACGCGCCGTGCAGCGGCACCGGCACGCTGCGCCGCAACCCGGACCTGAAATGGCGGCTGCACGGCGACGAGATCGCGCGGCTGGCCGAGCAGCAGGGCGCGATCCTGCGCGCCGCGGCGCAGTTGGTGAAGCCGGGTGGGCGGCTGGTCTACGCCACCTGCAGCCTGTTGCGCGCCGAGAACCAGGACGTGGTCGACGCCTTCGTCGCGGCGCAGCCGGGCTGGCGCGTGCTCGACGCCGGCGCGCTGCTGGCGCAGCAGCAGCTTGCATTGTCGGCGCCGTCGCCTATGCTGGAGTTGCGACCCGAGCGCGACGCAACCGACGGTTTCTTCGCCGCCGTGCTGCAGCGGGAGTGAAGCAGCGCTTGCGTCGATCGACGCTTTGCGCGAAGATCGGTCTTTTGTAACGAAGTGAAAACAGACGGATGTTCGACACGATCCTGAACACGGCGGCCCACGGCCTGCTGCACGCCAACGGCTGGGAAATCCTGGCCTATGCGGCGTTGACCACCCATCTGACGATCGTCAGCGTCACGATATTTCTCCATCGAGCGCAAGCGCACCGCGCGCTCGAGCTGCATCCGGCGGTCGCGCACGTGTTCCGCTTCTGGCTGTGGCTGAGCACCGGCATGGTCACGCGCGAATGGGTCGCGATCCACCGCAAGCACCACGCGCGCTGCGAGACCGACGACGACCCGCACAGCCCGGTCAGCCGCGGCCTGCGCACGGTGCTGTTGCGCGGCAGCGAGCTCTACCGTGCCGAAGCAGGCAATGCGCAGACGCTGGCGCAGTTCGGCCAGGGCACCCCCGACGACTGGATCGAGCGCCGCTTGTACAGCCGCTACGTCTGGCAGGGGGTCGGCGCGCTGCTCGTCGCCGACGTGCTGATGTTCGGCGCGCTCGGCGCGACCGTGTGGGCGGTGCAGATGCTGTGGATCCCGATCTGGGCCGCCGGCGTCGTCAACGGCCTCGGCCACTTCTTGGGCTACCGCAACTACGCCAGCCGCGATCGCAGCCACAACCTGCTGCCGTGGGGCCTGCTGATCGGCGGCGAGGAACTGCACAACAACCACCATACGTATCCGACTTCGGCCAAGCTGTCGTTGAAATGGTGGGAATTCGACGTCGGCTGGATGTACATCAGCGTGTTGCGCGCGCTGCGCCTGGCGCGCACGCGCAAGCTGCCGCCGAAGGCGCGCCTCGGCGCGCTGCGCGGACAGGTCGACCTCGCGCTGCTGCACACGGTGATCGCCAACCGCTACGACCTGATGGCACGCTACGCGCGAGCACTGCGCGGCGCGCTGCGTCATGAGCTTCGCGCCGGCGGCAGCCGCACGCTGCTGCGCGCCGCGCGCCGCGTGATCGGGCGCGACCGCGACATGCTGGACGCGAACGCAAACGCCTTGCTCGACGAAGTGGCGCGGCGCCACCCGCTGCTCGATCAGCTGCTGCGCATGCGTGAGGAGCTGAAGTCGGTGTGGGAACACTCGTCGGCCAGCGCCGAGCAGTTGCGTGCGCAGTTGCAGGACTGGTGCCAGCGTGCCGAGCACAGCGGCATCGGCGCGCTGCGTGAACTGTCGCTGCGGCTGCGCAGCTACGCCTGAAGCCGGCGGCGTCGCAAGAAGCCAGGTCTGCGGGCGGTGTCGTGCGCCGGCGCCGCCCGCGCTGTCTCAGCGCAGTTGCTGCTGCAGCACCTTGAGGATCTCGGCGCTCGAGCGCGCTGCGTCGGCGTTGCCGGCGACCGGCTGCACCGTGACTTGCGAGCCGCCGTCGGCGGCTCGCAGCACGATGCGGTAATCGGCCGGCTTCGGCGCGGATTCCTTGCGGCCGAACAGCTTGCCGAACAGGCCTTCGCTGTCGCGCGCTGCCTTCAGTGAAGCTTCCGGGCTGATGTAGCGCACATCGAAGATGCCGCTGCTGCGGTCGCGCCCGGTCACCGTGAAGCCGGCGGTGTTGATCGCCAGGTCGACGCGGCGCCACGCCTGCTCAGGCGCATCGGGCAGGTGCAGCGCGCGGCCGCCATCGACCAGCGTCGCATGGAGCTGCCCCGGTGCCGGTGTCGGCGCTTCCCACGCGGCCTTGGCCTGATCGCCCTTCATGCCCAGGCTGACCATCAGCCGGCGCAGGAACACGCCGTCGAGGGTCGGGTCGGGAGTTCCCGGCTGCCACATCGTCTGCGTCTTGTCGTTGCTGCTGTAGACCTCGACCATCGTCTGGTGGGTCACGATGATCTGCGTGCCGTGGCCATCGGGCGTGCGCTCGAACACGGTGCGGTAGCGATCGCGCTCGCCGGTGTCGTAGACGCTGTCGAACACCTTGCCGAGGGTGCGGCGGATGAAGTCCTGCGGCAGCTTGGCGCGGTTCTCGGCCCAGTTGGTTTCCATCACCCCGCTCGCCGGTTCGTTGCGCGTCAGGTAAAAGCCGTTGCGCTGCCAGAACGCCGCGACCTTGTCCCACAGCTCATGCGGCGGCTCGTCGACCACCAGCCAGCGCAGCGCGCCGGCCTGTTCGATGTGCATGCCGGGAAACTCGGGCAGCACCCGTTGCGTCGCCGCGGCCTGTGGGGTCGCCTGCGGTGCCGTCGCGCCCTGGTAGGCGCGCGCGCTGGCCGACTGCCCGCCGGCCGGCATCGTGTACTGCTGGTCGCGCGTGAGCTGGGTCAGGTCGGGCGGCACCGCGAGGTCGGGACCGGCCTTGGCGCTCTCATAATCGACGCCCGAGCCGGACACGACGTGATTGAACGACGAGCACGCGGACAACGCGCCAGCCGCGGCCAGGGCCAGGGCGAGCGACGACAGGCGCAGGAACGGGCGGGTGCAGGCAAGGCGCATGGTGGTTTTCAATGGATGACGGAAAGGCCCAGGGCCTGGAGCGCGGCACGCAAGGCGTCGTGATGCGGCGGCGACAGCGGCGTCAGCGGCAGCCGCAGCGCGCCGCCGATGCGGCCGGTGGCGGCCAGCGCCCACTTGACCGGAATCGGGTTGGGTTCGACGAACAGCAGGCGGTTGAGATCCATCAGCGCGAAGTGGCGCTGGGTCGCGCCGGCGGCGTCGCCGGCCAGTGCGGCCACGCACAGTTCGTGCATCAGTCGCGGCACGACGTTGGCGGTGACGCTGATGTTGCCGTGTCCGCCGAGCAGCATCAATGCAACCGCGGTCGGGTCGTCGCCCGAGTAGACGCTGAAGCCTGTCGGCGCGTGGCGCAGGATCTGCAGCGCGCGGTCGATGTTGCCGGTGGCTTCCTTGACGCCGATCACGCCCGGCACTTCGGCCAGCCGCAGCACGGTGTCGGCCTGCATGTCGGCCACGGTGCGTCCGGGGACGTTGTACAGCACGACCGGGATGTCGACGGCTTCGGCGATGGCGCGGAAGTGCCGGTACATGCCTTCCTGCGTCGGCTTGTTGTAATAGGGCACGACTTGCAGCGTGCAATCGGCGCCGACTTCCTTGCAGTAGTGCGACAGTTCGATCGCCTCGGCGGTCGAGTTGGCGCCGGCGCCGGCCATGATCGGAACCCGTCCTGCCGCCTGTTCGACCGCGACGCGGATGACTTCGCGGTGCTCCTCCATGTTGACGGTCGGCGACTCGCCGGTGGTGCCGACCACGCCGACGCAGTCGGTGCCTTCGGCGATGTGCCAATCGACGAGCCGGCGCAGGGCGTCGAAATCGACGCTGCCGTCGTCGAACATGGGTGTGACCAGGGCCACGATGCTGCCGGTTATGGGCTTCATGCCAAGCTAGGGTCAAAAATCAGAGATTGTACTTGGGGTGGGCGGGCCCGCCCACGCCCGGCGCCACCGCGCACACGCGCTGCACGAAAGCGGGCGCCGGCTGCGCGGTGAAGCCATCCTCGAACGCGACCACGCGCAGGTGCCCGTGCACGCGCTCGAGCAGCTCGCCGGGGCGCAGCAGGAAGTCCGGGTTGCGCGGTCGGCCCACGGTGTGCTGGCCCAGCGCGAAGGTCTCGTAGATCAGCACGCCGCCGGGGGCGAGCGCGTCGAGCAGGGCCGGGAACAGCGGGCGCCACAGATAGCGGGTCACGATCAGCGCGTCGAAGCGCTGGTCGCGGTAGGGCCAGGGTTCGGCTTCGAGGTCGGCGGCGAGCACTTCGGCGACGTCGCGCAGGCCTTGCAGCGCCGCGCCGTCGCGATCCACGCCGTGCAGTCGAAGGCCGCGGCCGGCCAGCGCATGCAAGTGGCGGCCGCTGCCGCAGGCCACGTCGAGCACGCTTGCGCCGGGGGCGATCAGCGACGCGAAACGCATGACCCACGGTGACGGGAGCGAAGTTTCGTCCATCACGGTATTCAAGCAGAAAGCTGCCCGTTCCGGCAGCCCTAGAATCGGCCCGGCGCCGCGTCGAGGTCGGCGGCGTCGCGGACCCGTCGCCGGCTCGATGGCGGACGCCACAGCGGAAATCCGCTGCTGCTGAACTTTTGAGCAGACCCGAGCCGGGCCGCATGAATCCTCGGTTCGGCAGCGTTTGGCGACCACTCTATCCCCATCCGATGGGGATAACTGGCGCGCCTTGCCGGGGGTATCGATCCGGCGCGGGTTTGTCCACAATTCCTCGGTTTTATCCACAAGCATCGATGGCAACACGAACATCACCGGGCTACAGCGAAGCGTCGATCAAGGTGCTCAAGGGGCTGGAGCCGGTTCAGCAGCGCCCCGGCATGTACACCTCGACCGTCAATCCCTTGCATATCGTGCAGGAGGTGATCGATAACGGAGCCGACGAGGCGCTGGCCGGCCACGCCAGGCGCATCGAGGTGACCCAGCATGCCGACGGCAGCGTCAGCGTGTTCGACGACGGCCGCGGCATCCCGGTCGGTCTGCATCCGGTCGAAGGCGTGCCGGTGGTCGAGCTGGTGTTCACCCAGCTGCACGCCGGGGGCAAATTCGACAAGCTCGACGACACCGCCGCGTACCGTTTCTCGGGCGGGCTGCACGGGGTCGGGGTCAGCGTGACCAACGCGCTCGCGCGCCGGCTCGAAGTCGAGGTGCACCGCGACGGCCAGGCGGCGACGCTGGCCTTTGCCCAGGGTGTGACGCAGGCGCCGCTGGCGCTGCGCCCGCTGGCTCGCGGCGAATGGAGGAGTGGCACGCGGGTGCGCGTCTGGCCCGACGCGAAGTATTTCGATTCGATGGCGCTGCCGGCGGCCGAACTGCAGCAGCTGCTGCGCAGCAAGGCCGTGCTGCTGCCCGGGCTCGAAGTCAGCCTGCAGGTCGAGAAGAGTGGCGAGACGCAGCGCTGGCGCTTCGACGACGGCTTGCGCGGCTACCTGCGCGAAGCGCTCGGGGCGGCCGACGTGCTGCTCGAGTTCGACGGTGCCGGCGACGCCGGCGCCACGCTCGACGGCTTTGCCCGCGGCGAGGGCGCCGCCTGGTGCGTCGCGTTCAGCGCCGACGGCGCGCTGCTGCGCGAGTCCTACGTCAACCTGATCCCGACGCGGGCCGGAGGCACGCACGAGGCGGGGCTGCGCGAAGGCCTGTTCCAGGCCGTCAAGGGTTTCATCGAACTGCACGCGCTGACCCCCAAGGGCGTCAAGCTGCTGCCCGAGGACGTGTTCTCGCGCGCCTCGTTCGTGCTTTCGGCCAAAGTGCTCGACCCTCAGTTCCAGGGGCAGATGAAGGAGCGGCTGAACAGCCGCGACGCGGTGCGCCTGGTCGCCGGGCTGGTGCGTCCGGCGCTCGAGCTGTGGCTGGGCGAGCACGTCGAGCAGGGCCGGGCGCTGGCCGAGCTGGTCATCGCGCAGGCGCAGAGCCGCCAGCGCGCGGCGCTGAAGGTCGAGCGCCGCCGCGGCTCGGGCATCGCGGTGCTGCCGGGCAAGCTGACCGATTGCGAGAGTCGCGATACCTCGCGCAACGAGCTGTTCCTGGTCGAGGGCGATTCGGCCGGTGGTTCGGCCAAGATGGGGCGCGACAAGGAATTCCAGGCCGTGCTGCCGCTGCGCGGCAAGGTGCTCAATGCCTGGGAAGTCGACCGCGACCGGCTGTTCGCGAACCAGGAGATCCACGACATCGCGGTGGCCATCGGCGTCGACCCGCACGCCGCCGACGCCGGGGTGGACCTGTCGACGCTGCGCTACCGGCGCATCTGCATCCTCAGCGACGCCGACGTCGACGGCTCGCACATCCAGGTGCTGCTGCTGACCCTGTTCTTCCGCCATTTCCCGCGGCTGGTCGAGCGCGGCCATGTCTACGTCGCGCGCCCGCCGCTGTACCGGGTGGACGCCGCGGCGCGCGGACGCAAGCCGGCGGCCAAGCTGTACGCGCTGGACGACGGCGAGCTCGCGGCGATCGTCGACCGCCTGCGCCAGGACGGCGCCCGCGACGGCAGCTGGAGCGTGTCGCGCTTCAAGGGCCTGGGCGAGATGAGCGCCGAGCAGCTGTGGGAGACGACGCTGAATCCGGACACGCGCCGCCTGTTGCCGGTTTGTGTCGGCGACGTCGGGGTCGACGCGACCGTCGCGCTGTTCACGCAGCTGATGGGCAAGGGCGAAGCGCAGGCCAGGCGCCAGCTGATGGAAGCCTACGGCGACGCGGTCGAGGCCGACATCTGAGCCGCCACGCCACGCCGTCGGGCCCGCGCTGTCGCGGGCCCAATCCGACTGAAACGATGCCACCCACGATGAGCGACGACACCACCGCCGACCTGTTCACCGCCGCCGCCGAAGCCGACCCCGACGCGCTGGCCCTGGGCGACTATGCACGCCAGGCCTATCTCGACTACGCGATCTCGGTCGTCAAGGGGCGCGCACTGCCCGAAGTCGCCGACGGTCTCAAGCCGGTGCAGCGGCGCATCCTGTACGCGATGGACCGCATGGGGCTGGCCGCCGGCGCCAAGCCGGTGAAGTCGGCGCGTGTCGTCGGCGACGTGCTCGGCAAGTACCACCCGCACGGCGACCAGGCAGCGTACGACGCGATGGTGCGGCTGGCGCAGGAATTCTCGCAGCGCTACCCGCTGGTCGACGGGCAGGGCAATTTCGGCTCGCGCGACGGCGACGGCGCTGCGGCGATGCGCTACACCGAAGCGCGGCTGACGCCGATCGCGCGGCTGCTGCTCGACGAAGTCGACCAGGGCACGGTCGATTTCAGGCCGAACTACGACGGCTCGACGGTGGAGCCGGCGCTGCTTCCCGCGCGCCTGCCGTTCGTGCTGCTCAACGGAGCCAGCGGCATCGCGGTGGGCATGTCGACCGAGATCCCGGCGCACAACCTGCGTGAAGTGGCCGCGGCCTGCGTCGCGCTGCTGAAGAAGCCGACGCTGGGCCTGGACGAGGTGCTCGAGCTGCTGCCCGGCCCCGACTTCGCCACGGCCGGGCAGATCATCAGCAGCGCCGCCGAGATCCGCGACGCCTACGCCAGCGGCCGCGGCAGCCTGAAGGTGCGCGCGCGCTGGAGCGTCGAGGAGCTCGCGCGCGGCCAGTGGCAGCTGGTGGTGCACGAACTGCCGCCCGGCGTGTCGGCGCAGCGCGTGCTGCAGGAAGTCGAGGAGATCAGCGATCCCAAGCCCAAGCTGGGCAAGAAGTCGGTCAGCGCCGAGCAGCAGCAGCTGAAGAACCGCATGCTGTCGGTGCTCGACGGCGTGCGCGACGAGGCCGGCCGCGAATGCGCGGTGCGCCTGGTGTTCGAGCCCAAGAGCAGCCGCACCGCGGCCGACGAACTGGTGTCGGTGCTGCTGGCCACGACCAGCCTGGAAACCAGCGTCGCGCTGAACCTGGTGATGATCGACGCCGACGCGAAGCCGCGGCAGATGCCGCTGCTCGACATCGTGCGCCAGTGGTGTGAGTTCAGGCTGGCGACGGTGCGCCGGCGCAGCGCGCACCGACTGCAGCAGGTGCTCGACCGGCTGCACATCCTCGAGGGGCGGCACGTCGTGCTGCTCAACATCGACGAAGTGATCCGCATCATCCGCGACAGCGACGAGCCCAAGCCGGCGCTGATCGAGCGCTTTCGCTTGAGCGAGGCGCAGGCCGACGACATCCTCGAGATCCGGCTGCGCCAGCTCGCGCGGCTGGAAGCGATCCGCATCGAACAGGAAATCGAGCGCCTCGGCGGCGAGCGCGCCGAACTGGAGACCTTGCTGGCCGAAGCGAAGGCACTGACGCGCCGCGTGATTCGCGAAATCGAAGCCGACGCCAAGCAATACGGCGACGCGCGGCGCACGTTGATCGAGACGGCCGGCCGCGCCACGCTGGAGCTGCGCGTGGTCGACGAGCCGATGACTGCGATCGTGTCGCAAAAGGGTTGGCTGCGCACGCTCAAGGGGCACGCGACGACGCCCGCGGCGCTGACCTTCAAGCCCGGCGACGCGTTGCAGGCGGCATTCGCCTGCCGCAGCACCGAGACGCTGTGGCTGCTCGGCAGCGACGGCCGCGCCTACAGCATTGCGCTGGCACAGTTGCCGGGCGGCCGCGGCGACGGCCAGCCGGTCACCGCGTTCGTCGAATTCGTCTCCGGCAGCGGGCCGGCGCAGTGGTGGGCCGGTGCCGGCGACACGCCGCTGCTGCTGGCCGGCAGCGCCGGTTACGGCTTTGTCGCGCCGGCCGACGCGTTGAGCAGCCGGGTGAAGGCCGGCAAGACCTTCCTCAGCGTCGACGCCGGCGAAACGCCGGTGGCGCTGGCGCCGCTGCGCGGCACCGACGCCGACGGCCAGCCGCGAGCGGCCGACCGCGTCGCGCTGCTGTCGTCGAGCGGTCGCCTGCTGGTGTTCGGCGTCGACGAGCTGCGCACGCTGCCGCGCGGCGGCCGCGGCTTGCAGCTGATCGCGCTCGACCCCGGCGAGACGCTGCTGGCGGCGCTGCCGCTGGCCGCCGGCGACGGCGTCGAAGTGCAGGGCAGCGGCCGCGGCGGCGTCGCCCGTGCGCTGAGCTTCAGCGCCCGCCAGCTGGCCGAATACACCGCGCACCGCGCGCGCCGCGGCAAGCCGGTCGGCAACACCGCATTCAAGCCCGCCTCGCTCGCCGCCGTCCCCGCCTGATCGACCCGCCGCGCCGCGCATCCCCGCGCGGCGCGCGGCCATTCGTCCCGAAGCGCGCAGGTGATTCCGGTGCAAGCCTGTCGCAAGCCCCCGAGCGCGCACACCCGCGCGGCCATTCGTCCCGAAGCGCGCAGGTGATTCCGGTGCAAGCCTGTCGCAAGCCCCCGAGCGCGCACACCCGCGCGGCCATTCGTCCCGAAGCGCGCAGGTGATTCCGGTGCAAGCCTGCCGCAAGCCCCGGAGCGCGCACACCCGCGCGGCCATTCGTCCCGAAGCGCGCAGGTGATTCCGGTGCAAGCCTGCCGCAAGCCCCCGAGCGCGCACACCCGCGCGGCCATTCGTCCCGAAGCGCGCAGGTGATTCCGGT
>JAJZHH010000014.1:0-6975 GCA_021804595.1 Pseudomonadota bacterium | reverse complement strand
GAGCGCGCACACCCGCGCGGCCATTCGTCCCGAAGCGCGCAGGTGATTCCGGTGCAAGCCTGCCGCAAGCCCCCGAGCGCGCACACCCGCGCGGCCATTCGTCCCGAAGCGCGCAGGTGATTCCGGTGCAAGCCTGCCGCAAGCCCCCGAGCGCGCACACCCGCGCGGCCATTCGTCCCGAAGCGCGCAGGTGATTCCGGTGCAAGCCTGTCGCAAGCCCCGGAGCGCGCACACCCGCGCGGCCATTCGTCCCGAAGCGCGCAGGTGATTCCGGTGCAAGCCTGTCGCAAGCCCCGGAGCGCGCACACCCGCGCGGCCATTCGTCCCGAAGCGCATAGACGATTCCGGGTGCCGCCTGTCACACGTCCCGCAGCGCGCCGCCGTGTCATGCTCGGCCTGCGAGCGCCCGCAGGGCCGCCCCAAGGGGGCGAGCAGTCCCCCCTCGGGGGGGAAGCGAGGCGGCTTGCGCCGCCTCGCTCAGGGGGGCTCACACCTCCACGATCAACTCGATCTCCACCGCCGCGCCCATCGGCAGCTGCGCGACGCCGAAGGCGCTGCGCGCATGCTGGCCGATGTCGCCGAACACTTCGCCGAACAGCTCAGAGGCGCCGTTGATCACCAGGTGCTGCTCGGTGTACGCGGGCGTCGAATTGACCAGCCCCAGCAGCTTGACGATGCGCTTGACGCGGCTCAGATCGCCGGTGGCCGCCTGCAAAGTGCCCATCAGGTCGATCGCGACCGCGCGCGCCGCGGCCTTGCCCTGCGCCGTGTCGAGCGTGGCGCCGAGCTGGCCCGTCAGCACAGCGCCATCGCGCTTGCTGATGTGGCCGGAGACGAACAGCAGGTTGCCGCTGCGCACGTAGGGCAGGTAGGCGGCGGCCGGTGCGGCCAGCGCCGGAAGCGTGATGCCGAGTTGCTGCAGCTTGGCGTCGATGGTGGACATCGTGGAGTACTCCATGCGGAAATTCGAAGACGCATAGCATAAGCAGCTTTCGCTATCCGTTGCCATGCCCGCATCGCCGTCACCCGCGCGGCTGCGCGCCGGGCTGGCGCTGGCCAGCGCGGGCGCGATCGCCTTTTCCGGCAAGGCCATCGTCGCCAAGCTGATCTATCGCTGGCCGATCGACGCGACCACGCTGATCTTCTTCCGCATGGTGTTCGCACTGCCGTTGTTCGCGCTGCTGGCGTGGTGGCGCGGGCGCGGCCGCGCCCGCCTCACGCGTGTCCAGTTCGGGCGCCTGCTGGTGCTGGGCTTCAGCGGCTATTACGCCGCCAGCATGCTCGACTTCATGGGGCTGGAGCGCATCAGCGCGAGTCTGGAGCGGCTGATCCTGTACCTGAACCCGACCATCGTGCTGCTGCTCGGCGCGCTGTTCTTCGGCCGTCGCCTGGGCGCGCGCCAGTGGCTGGCGATGGGCCTGAGCTATTGCGGCGTACTCGTCGTGTTCGTGCGCGAGCTCGACGTGCAGGGGCCGCACGTGGTGCTTGGCGCCGCGCTGGTGCTGGCCAGTGCGGTGTCTTATGCGACTTATCTGGTGCTCGGCGGCAACCTGGTCGGCGAGCTCGGCGCACAGCGCCTGGCGGCCTGGGCCGGCGTGATCGCCAGCGTGCTGTGCATCGTGCAGTTCGTCGTGCTCAAGCCCGTGAGCGCCGCGCTGGTGCCGGCGCCGGTGCTGTGGCTGTCGTTGCTCAACGCCACCGCGTGCACGGTGGCGCCGATCATGATGGTGATGATGGCGGTCGAGCGCATCGGCGCGGCGCTGACCGCGCAGACCGGCATGCTCGGGCCGCTGTCGACGATCGCGCTGTCGGTGTGGCTGCTGCACGAGCCGTTCACCGCGTCGCTGCTGCTGGGCACGCTGTTCGTGCTCGGCGGCATCTACGTGCTGGCGCGCGCACCGGCCTGAGCGGCGCGGCCGCCCGACGCGGCCGCGCACGGCCTGCTACACTTGTCGGTTGTTGCGGTCCGCCCAGTTCGGTCCGCGCTGTCGATCCGACATCTTGCCGGTCCACCGGCTGAACGGTCCTGCGACAAGCTGGTGTGCGGCGCCATCGCTGCACGAGCGCGGGAACCCGCCGTGCGCGACGCGCACGGCAGCACGAAATCTCCATGACCTTTGATCAAATGGGGCTCGCCGAGCCCATCCTGCGCGCGGTCGCCGAGCAGGGCTATACCACGCCCACGCCGATCCAGGCGCAAGGCATTCCCGCCGTGCTGGCCGGCGGCGACCTGCTCGCCGCGGCGCAGACCGGCACCGGCAAGACCGCGGCGTTCACCTTGCCGCTGCTGCAGCGTCTGGCGCACACGCCGCAGGCGCGCGACGCGAAGGGACGCGTGATTCCGCGCGTGCTGGTGCTGGTGCCGACGCGTGAACTCGCTGCGCAAGTCGCCGACAGCGTGCGCGATTACGGCAAATACCTGACTTTGCGCTGCATGGTGATGTACGGCGGCGTCGGCATGCAGCCGCAGATCGACGCGCTCAGGCGCGGGGTCGACATCGTGGTCGCGACGCCGGGGCGCATGCTCGACCACCAGGGCCAGGGCAACCTGAACCTGTCGGGTGTCGACACGCTGGTGCTCGACGAAGCCGACCGCATGCTCGACATGGGTTTCATTCACGACATCCGCCGGGTGCTCGCGCTGCTGCCGAAGAAGCGCCAGAACCTGCTGTTCTCGGCGACCTTCTCCGACGAAATCAAGACGCTGGCTCAGGGCCTGCTCGACAAGCCGGCGGTGATCGAAGTCGCGCGTCGCAACGTCGCGGCGCAGACCGTGCGTCAGACCGTTCATCCGGTCGGTCGCGAGCGCAAGCGCGAGCTGCTGTCGCACTTGATCCAGCAGCACAACTGGTTCCAGGTTCTCGTCTTCACCCGCACCAAACATGGTGCGAACCGGCTGGCCGAGCAACTCGTCGGCGATGGCATCGGCGCCGACGCGATCCACGGCAACAAGAGCCAGGGTGCACGCACGCGCGCGCTCGGCGCGTTCAAGTCGGGCAAGCTGCAGGTGCTGGTGGCCACCGACATCGCCGCGCGCGGCATCGACATCGACCAGCTGCCGCTGGTTGTCAACTACGAGCTGCCCAACGTGCCCGAGGACTACGTCCACCGCATCGGCCGCACCGGTCGTGCCGGCGCCGAAGGCGAGGCGATTTCGCTGGTCTGCGTCGACGAGCTGCGTTTCCTGCGCGACATCGAGACGCTGATTGCCAAGCCGATCGAGCGTCGTCTGATCGCCGGCTTCGAGCCCGACCCGAAGGAGCGCGCGCAGCCGATCAAGGTCGGCCGCACCGTGATCGGCGGCCCGCGTCCGGCGCGTGGCAACGCGCCGCGCCCGGCGCGTGCGCCGGCGCACGGCGCGCCGCAGGGGCGCGGCGCGCGCGGCAACCAGCCGCGCGGACGCTGACCGCATGACGCTGCGGGCGCGGCCGTGACGGTCCCGCTCGCAGCGCTTCAGTGGACGAATTTCAGCAGCAGGCCGACGGCGACCAGCTGCGCCACGAACAAGGCGCTGAGCCAGCGTGCCAGTTCGGCGCGCAGCGCCGCGACGGCGCCGCGTTGACGTTCGGCCCCGGCGGTCATGTCGCCGCGCAGCGCTTCGCCAAGGGTGTTCATTTCGCCGCGTAGCGCCGCGAGGCCTTCGCGCAGTTCGCCGCGTAGTTCGGCCAACCCGGTCTGGATCTGCCCGCGCAGTTCGGCGTCGCCGGCGAGCATTTCGCCACGCAGTGCGGTGACGTCGTCGCGCAGGGTCGACAGGTCGCTGCGCAGCATGGTGACGTCGTCGCGCAGGGTCGACAGGTCGCTGCGCAGCGCGCTCAGCTCGGCATGCACGGTCGTGAATTCGCGTTCGAACGCGCCACGCATCGCCGTCACGCCCGGCCCCGGATCGCGGCGGTCGAGTTCGCGTGTCAACGCCGCGGCCGCGGCGCGCGCGGCATCGTCGGCGACTCCCGCCGAGCGCAAGGCATCGACCCATTCGAGTTCCATCGTGACCGCTCCTGCGCGGCATTGTCGCGCGGACGAGGGCACGCTGCCGCGATGACCCCGCGTCGCGCGGTGTTGCCCCTTCAGTCCGGCTCGATCAGGCCGCGCAGCGCGTCCCAGGCGCGCTCGGGAGCGATGCCTTTCAGGCAGGCCAGCGTGCCCAGCGGACACTCGCGCGCGAAGCACGGGCTGCAATCGAGCTGCAGCCAGATCGTCGCGCTGCGCCTGGCCGACGGCGGCGTGTGGCGCGGATCGGTCGAGCCGTACAGGCCCAGCGTCGGTCGCCCCAGCGCGGCGGCCACGTGCATCAGCCCCGAATCATTGCTGAGCACGCCGCGCGCCGACGCCAGCAGCGCGATCGCCTGCGCCATATCGGTGGCGCCGCACAGATTGCGCACGCCGGGCGCTGCGGCGATGATCGCGTCGCCGGCGTCGCGGTCGCGCGGCGCGCCGAGCACGAGCACCGCCAGCCCGTCGCGCTGCGCCAGTCGCGCGAACGCTGCGAAGTGCTCCAGCGGCCAGCGCTTGGCGCCGCCGTATTCGGCCCCCGGGCACAGCGCGATCGCGCCGGCCGGCAGTTCGAAGCGCTGCAGCGTCGCGGCCACCGCGGCCGCGTCGGCGACCAGCTCGGGCGCGCCTGGCGGCGCGCCGGCCGCGGCCAGCGCCAGGTAGCGCGCGCGCATGTCGCTGCGCGGCGGCGGCTCGGGCAGCGCGCGTGTCAGCAGCCAGCCGGCGGCCTCACCGCGGTAACCGATGCGCAGCGGGATGCGAGCCAGCCACGGAATCAGCCTCGACTTGACGTTGTTGCCGAGCACGTAGGCGGCCCGCAAGCGCCGCGCGCGCAAGCTCGCGGCGACGCGCCGACGCAGCCTCCAGTCGAGACGGCCGTGCGCCAGCGCGACCTCGACCACTTCGGCCACGCCGGGCATCGCGCGCAGCACCGGCGCCACCGACGGCAGCGCCAGCGCGACCACGCGCGCGCCACCGGCGGCCAGTCGCGCCGCCAACGGCTGCGCCATCACCGCGTCGCCGATCCACTGCGGCGCGATCAGCAGCACCTCGTCGGGCGCGTGCCGCGCACCGCTCACGGCGCTCAATGCCCGTGCGCGACTTCGCCGGCGGCCAGCCGGTAACGGGTGCCGCAGTACGGGCACGCGGCTTCGCCGTGGCTGACGTCGATGAACACGCGCGGGTGACTGCTCCATGCCGTCATCGACGGGTTCGGACAGTACGCCGGCAGGTCACGGGCCTTGAGTTCGACCACGGGCATTTCGGATTGGGGCAGCGCGCTCATCGTGCAGGGCTTTCGAGGGCAGGTGGAGGGGGATCAGATCGCGGTCAGCCAGTCGGCGTACTTCGCGTTGCGGCCGCCGACGATGTCGAAGAACGCGCTCTGGATGCGCTCGGTCAGCGGGCCGCGGCGGCCGGCGCCGATGCGCACGCCGTCGAGTTCGCGGATCGGCGTGACTTCGGCCGCGGTGCCGGTGAAGAAGGCTTCGTCGGCGACGTAGACCTCGTCGCGGGTGATGCGCTTTTCGCGCACGCTCAGGCCGAGGTCGGCGCAGATCGCCATCACCGTCTTGCGCGTGATGCCGTTGAGTGCGCCCGACGACAGGTCGGGGGTGACCAGCGCGCCGTCGCGCACGACGAAGATGTTCTCGCCGGCGCCTTCGGAGACGAAGCCTTGCGGGTCGAGCAGCAGCGCCTCGTCGTAGCCGTCGGCGGTGACTTCGAGGTTGGCCAGGATCGAGTTGGTGTAGTTGCTGACCGCCTTGGCGTTGCACATCGTGATGTTGACGTGGTGCCGCGTGTAGCTGCTGGTCTTGACCCTGATGCCTTGCGCCAGGCCTTCCTCGCCGAGGTAGGCGCCCCAGGGCCAGGCGGCGATCATCAGGTGGATGGTATTGCCGCGCGGCGACACGCCGAGCTTCTTGTCGCCGATCCAAACCAGCGGACGGATGTAGCACGACTCGAAGCCGTTGGCGCGGATCACGTCGATCTGCGCCTGCATCGCCTGCTCGAGCGTGAACGGGATGTCCATGCGCAGGATCTTCGCGCTGTCGAACAGGCGCTGGGTGTGTTCGCGCAGGCGGAAGATCGCGGTGCCCTGAGCGGTCTTGTACGCGCGCACGCCCTCGAACGCGCCGCAACCGTAGTGCAGCGTATGTGTCAGCACGTGGATCTTGGCGTCGCGCCAGTCGACGAGCTGACCGTCCATCCAGATCTTGCCGTCGCGATCGGACATCGACGGGGGCATCGGCGTGGCCATGGGAGTCTCCAGAACGGTGTGTTGGAAAACCCTCATTCTAGGATTGCGCGCAGCGGCTGCGGCGCCGGTGTTTAATCTTCGGTTCATTTTCGCCGGCGGCGGTCGAGGCACAATCGGGCTCACCGAACAATCCGAGGCTCCCCACTGGGCGCCCTTGACCCGATGCAAGTCTTTGCTCCGCCCGCCGGATACAAGTTTTCGACCCGCGATTTCATCGCCCTCGCCAGGCCTTATTGGGTGTCCGACGACAAGGCGCGCGGCTGGTTGCTGCTGCTGAGCATCCTGGCGATGAACCTGGCGATCGTCTGGGTCAACGTGCGCTTGAATTACTGGAACAACGATTTCTTCAATGCGCTGCAGGGCAAGGACTACAAGGCGTTCAAGCACCTGCTGCTCGTGTTCACCGGCTACGCCTTCGGCTACATCGTGCTCGCGGTGTATTCGCAGTACCTGTTGCAGATGCTGCAGATCCGCTGGCGGCGCTGGGTCACCGAAGTGTTCATGCGCGACTGGCTCGGCGGGGGCACCCATTACCGCATCGCGCTGCTGCGTGGCAGCGCCGACAACCCGGACCAGCGCATCGCCGACGACGTGCGCAGCTTCGTCAACGGCACGC
The DNA here is from genome assembly GCA_021804595.1 of Pseudomonadota bacterium. GTDB lineage: Bacteria > Pseudomonadota > Gammaproteobacteria > Burkholderiales > Burkholderiaceae_C > Thiomonas_A. The sequence continues at coordinate 106 of JAJZHH010000014.1, read as the reverse complement.
TGAACCTGTTCTTCGGTTTCGTCTCGTCGCTGGTCACGCTGCTGTCCTTCCTGTCGGTGTTGTGGGTGCTGTCGGGCGCGTTCACGCTGGGCGGCTGGCGCATTCC
>JAJZHH010000013.1 GCA_021804595.1 Pseudomonadota bacterium | reverse complement strand
CCGACGCCGCTGTAGCCCGCCTTGTCGGCGTGGTGGAAGGCACCGCGCAGCCCGCCGAGCTCGCGCAGTCCGTCGTCGAGGTCGGCGGCGCCGGCCTTGAGCTCCTGCACGCACAGCCAGTCGGGGCGGGCGTGCTCGCGCAGCCAGGCGTCGAGGCCCTTGCGCGCGGCCGAGCGTATGCCATTGAGGTTCAGCGTCGTGATACGCAGGTTCTTGGTTTGGGACATTACAGTTCAAAGGTGACGTATCGGCGCCGCCGGGCGATAGACTAGCGGCGATCGTGAGCCGGTTCCGCCGGCCACTGTTCTGGCCTTCCGGATCCGCAATGCGACTGCCGACTCTGTGCGCGACGATGCTGCTGGCCGCGATGCTGCCGCAGCGAGCGCTTGCCGCTATTTTCGTCTGTCCGGGCGCCGGCGGCGCGCTGCAGACCAGCGACCACCTGACCGCCGACTGCATGCTGCACGGCGGTCGCGAACTCAACCCCGACGGCAGCGTGCGCCGCGTGATCCTGTCGCCGCAGCAGCAGGCCGCCGCCGACGCACGCCAGCACGCCGAGCGGCGAGACGCGCAGCGCCAGCTCGACGCGCTGCGCGAACAGCGCGCGCTGCTGACGCGCTATCCCGACGCGCAGCGGCTGGACGCCGCCGAACGCGACGACCTGCGCACGCCGCAGGCGCTGATCGCCAACGCCCGGCAAAGCCTGCACGACCTCGCCGCCGAACGCACGCGGCTGTTGCAGGACGCGCAGTTCTACCCCGATGGCCACTACCCGCCCGACTTGCGCAACCGCTTCGAAGCCAACGCCTTGCTGCGCCGCCAGCAGCAGCAGCTGATCGCCGGCCAGCAGCAGGTGATCGCGCAGACGCACGCGCAGTACGCCGCGCTGCGCCAGCGCATGCAGCCGCTGTGGGCGCGCACCGCGGCCGCCGCGGCCAGCGCGGCGCGCTGACGCGGCCGCCGCGATCAGCCGGCCAGCGCAGCGCGCAGCGCGTCGCCGACCTGCTGCGGATTGGCGCGCCCGCCGGTGGCCTTCATGACCTGGCCGACCAGCGCGTTCAGCGCCTTGGCCTTGCCGGCGCGGAACTCGTCGACGTTTTTCGGGTTGGCCGCGATCACCGCGGCCACCGCGTCGGCGATCGCGCCGTCGTCGCGGATCTGGCGCAGCCCGCGCGACTCGATCAGCGCGTCGACGTCGCGCTCGCCGTCCCACAGCGCGGCGAACACCTCGCGCGCGGTCTTGCCCGACAGCGTGCCGTCGACGATGCGCCGGATCAGCGCACCCAGCGCAGCCGGCGCCACCGGCGACGCGTCGAGTTCGAGCTCGGCGCGGTTCAGCGCCGCGGCGAGCTCGCCCATGATCCAGTTCGCCGCCAGCTTCGGCTGCTCGCAGTCGGCAGCGCAGGCTTCGAAATACGCAGCGTGCGAGCGGCTTTGCGTCAGGTAGGCGGCGTCGACCACGCTCAGCGCGTAGTCGCGCACGAAGCGCTCGGCCATTTGCGCCGGCAGCTCGGGCAGCTCGGTGCGCACGCGCTCGACCCACTCGGGCCCGATCACCAGCGTCGGCAGGTCGGGGTCGGGGAAGTAGCGGTAGTCGTGCGAATCCTCCTTGGTGCGCATCGTGCGGGTGACGCCGCGTTCGGGGTCGAACAAGCGCGTCTCCTGGCGCACGCGGCCGCCGTCCTCGATCAGCTCGATCTGGCGCTGGGCCTCGAACACGATCGCGCGCTCGAGGAAGCGGAAGCTGTTCAGGTTCTTGATTTCGCAGCGCGTGCCGAGCTCGTCGCCGGGACGCCGCACCGACACGTTGGCGTCGCAGCGGAACGAGCCTTCCTGCAGGTTGCCGTCGCAGATCTCGAGCCACACGACCAGCGCGTGCAGCGCGCGCGCGTAGGCCGCGGCTTCGGCCGCGCCGCGCATGACCGGCTCGGTGACGATTTCCAGCAGCGGCGTGCCGGCCCGGTTGAGGTCGATGCCGGTGGCCTGGCGGCCCTGGTAGTCGATGCCGTGGATCGACTTGCCGGCGTCCTCCTCGAGGTGGGCGCGCGTCAGCTGCACCGCGCGCAGCGCGCCGTCGTGCACGAAGCCGACGCTGCCGCCCTGCACCACCGGGATCTCGAACTGGCTGATCTGGTAGCCCTTGGGCAAATCCGGATAGAAGTAGTTCTTGCGCGCGAACACCGACTGCGGCGCGATGCGCGCGCCGACCGCCAGGCCGAAGCGGATCGCGCGCTCGACCGCGGCGCGGTTGGCCACCGGCAGCGCGCCGGGCAGCGCCAGGTCGACGCAGCTGGCCTGGCTGTTCGGCTCGCGGCCGAATGCGGTCGGCGCGTCGGAGAACATCTTCGACGCGGTCGAGAGCTGGACATGCGTCTCCAGCCCGATGACGATTTCCCAGTTGCTGTTCATCGAGACGCTCACAAGGTCGGCGGCACCAGCCGGTGCCAGTCGGTGGCGCACTGCAGCGCGTGCGCGGCGCCGAGCAGCCGCGCTTCGCCGAAGTGCGGCGCCAGCAGCTGCAGCCCGACCGGCAGGCCGCTGTCGCGACCGAGGCCGGCCGGCGTGCTCAGCCCCGGCAGCCCGGCCAGGCTGCCAGGCAGCGTGTAGATGTCGGCCAGGTAGTTGGCCAGCGGATCGGCCTTGGCGCCGCGCGCCCAGGCCACGGTCGGCGACACCGGCCCGGCGATCAGATCGCAGCCGGCGAACGCGGCGGCGAAGTCGTCGGCGATCAGCCGGCGGATTTTCTGCGCCTGCAAGTAGTACGCGTCGTAGTAGCCGTGCGACAGCACGTAGGTGCCGATCAGGATGCGGCGCTTGACTTCGGCGCCGAAGCCTTCGGCGCGCGTCGCCGCGTACATCTCGGCCAGGTCGGCGTAAGCCGCCGCGCGGTGACCGTAGCGCACGCCGTCGTAGCGCGACAGATTGCTCGACGCTTCGGCCGGCGCGACGATGTAGTAGGCCGGAATCGCCAGCTCGGTGCGCGGCAGCGCGATGTCGAGCAGCGTCGCACCGAGGCGCTCGAGCTCGGCCAGCGCGCCGCGCACCGCGTGCGCGACTTCGTCGGCCAGGCCGTCGGCGAACCACTCGCGCGGCAGCCCGATGCGCAGGCCTTCGAGCGGGCGCTGCGCCGGCAGCGCGTCGAGCGCATCGGTGTAGCGCGGCACCGGCTGCGCGACGCTGGTCGAGTCCTGCGCGTCGTGGCCGGCCATGTCCTGCAGCAGCAGCGCGCAATCCCAGGCGCTGCGCGCCATCACGCCGGCCTGGTCGAGGCTGGACGCGAACGCGATCATGCCGAAGCGCGAGCACAGGCCGTAAGTCGGCTTGATGCCGGTGATGCCGCACATCGCCGCCGGCTGGCGGATCGAGCCGCCGGTGTCGCTGCCGGTGGCCGCCGGCACCAGGCGCGCGGCGACCGCGGCGGCCGAGCCGCCGGAGGATCCGCCGGGAACCGTCGTCCGGTCCCACGGGTTGGCCACCGGGCCCCAGGCCGAGTTCTCGTTGGACGAGCCCATCGCGAACTCGTCCATATTGGTCTTGCCGACGCTGATCGCGCCGGCGTCGGCGAGCCGGCGCACGATGGTCGCGTCGAACGGGCTCATGTAGCCGGCGAGCATTTTCGAGCCGGCGGTGGCCGGCATGTCGCGGGTCACGAACACGTCCTTGTGCGCCAGCGGCAGTCCCAGCAGCGGCCGCGCGTCGCCAGCCGCGCGCGCGGCGTCGGCGGCGGCGGCGGCGGCGAGCGCGGCGTCGGCGGCGACGTGGACGAAGGCGTTGAGCTCGGTTGCCGCATCGATGCGGCGCAGCTGCGCCTGCACCAGCTCGACGCTGGAGAGCGCGCCGCGCGCGAGCAATTCGCGCTGCTCGCGCAGCCCGAGCAGGGTCGGGTCGGAAAAGCTCATTCGATCACCCTCGGCACGATGAACAGACCGCCTTGCGCGGCCGGCGCGTTGGCCAGCGCGGCAGCGCGTATGGTCGGCTCGAGCGCGACGTCGTCGCGCAGCGGCAGCGGCTGTTCGCGCACGCTCGACAACGGGTGCGCGAGCGGCTCGACGCCGTCGGTGTCGACCGCGCGCATGCGCTCGACGATCGTGAAGAAGGCGTTGATCTGATCGAGCATCGCGTCGCGTTCGGCTGCGCTCAGGCGCAGCCGCGCGAGGACGGCGATGCGATCGATGTCGCTGGGTTGCAGGGGCATGGCTGGAGAGGCGGATGGACAGATCCGAAAGCGCCATTGTACGGGGCGCGTTCAGCTAACATGGGCGGATTGGCCGCCGCAAAAAACAGCTGCCAAAGTGATCCATTTTCCGACTTATTTGTTGCGTTTATCACACAAACCGGACCCCCGAAGCCATGTTTGGAATTTTTCGCCGGTATTTCTCGACCGATCTGGCGATCGATCTCGGGACCGCCAACACCCTGATCTACGTGCGCGGCAAGGGCATCGTGCTCGATGAACCTTCGGTCGTCGCGATCCGCCACGAAGGTGGCCCGAACGGCAAGAAGACGATCCAGGCCGTCGGCCGCGAGGCCAAGGCGATGCTCGGCCGCGTTCCCGGCAACATCGAGGCGATCCGCCCGATGAAGGACGGGGTGATCGCAGACTTCACGGTCACCGAGCAGATGCTGAAGCAGTTCATCAAGATGGTGCACGAGACGACGATGTTCAAACCGTCGCCCCGAATCATCATCTGCGTGCCGTGCGGCTCGACCCAGGTCGAGCGGCGCGCGATCCGCGAATCTGCGCTCGGCGCCGGCGCCAGCGAGGTCTATCTGATCGAGGAGCCGATGGCCGCGGCGATCGGCTCGGGACTGCCGGTCAGCGAAGCCAGCGGCTCGATGGTGGTCGACATCGGCGGCGGCACCACCGAAGTCGGCGTGATCTCGCTCGGCGGCATGGTCTACAAGGGCAGCGTTCGCGTCGGCGGCGACAAGTTCGACGAGGCGATCCTGAACTACATCCGGCGCAACTACGGCATGCTGATCGGCGAGCCGACCGCCGAAGCGATCAAGAAGGAAATCGGCTCGGCCTTCCCCGGCTCCGAAGTGCGCGAAATGGAAGTCAAGGGGCGCAATCTGTCCGAAGGCGTTCCGCGCAGCTTCACCATCTCGAGCAACGAAATCCTCGAGGCGCTGACCGACCCGATCAACCAGATCGTCTCGGCGGTGAAGAACGCGCTCGAGCAGACCCCGCCCGAACTCGGCGCCGACATCGCCGAGCGCGGCATGATGCTGACCGGCGGCGGCGCGCTGCTGCGCGACCTCGACCGCCTGCTGGCCGAGGAAACCGGCTTGCCGGTGCTGGTCGCCGAGGATCCACTGACCTGCGTGGCGCGCGGCTGCGGCATGGCGCTCGAGCGCATGGACCGCCTGGGCACCATCTTCACTTCCGAGTAACCGTTCCGCGGGACCGCGCCGCCCGCCGCGGCGCACAGGTCGACCGATGCCTTTCGACACCCTCGAGCGCAGCCCGCCGCCGTTCTTCCGGCAGGGCCCGTCGGCCGCCACCCGGCTGGTGTTCTACGCCGCGCTGTCGCTGCTGCTGATGGCGCTCGACGTGCGCTGGCACGTCGCGCAGCCGCTGCGCCGCACGATCGCGCTGGCCATCGAGCCAGCCACGCTGGTCGCGCGGCTGCCGGTACAGCTGGCCGACGGCGTCGTCTCGCACTTCGCCTCGCTGCAGCGCACCCAAGCCGAACTCGACGCGCAGCGCCGCGCGGTCGTCGAGCTGTCGCTGCAGGCCTCGCGTGCCGCCGCGCTGCAGCGCGACAACGACGAGCTGCGCACCTTGCTGCAGCTGCAGCGCAGCGTGCCGCTGCAGTCGCTGGCGGCACAGGTCACCGCGCAAGTGGCCGACCCGTATTCGCGCAAGCTGCTGATCGACAAGGGCTCGATCGCCGGCGTGGTGGCGGGCTCGCCGGTGATGGACCGCGGCGGACTGCTCGGCCAGATCACCGCGGTGCAGCCGTTCGACGCGCAGCTCACACTGATCACCGACCGCGACTCGACGGTTCCGGTCGAAGTCGTGCGCAACGGGCTGCGCGGCGTGCTCGTCGGCGACGCCGGCAGCACCCCCGGCGGCATCGAGCTGCAGTGGCAGGCGGCCAACGCCGACCTGCGCGCCGGCGACGTGCTGGTGACCAGCGGCCTCGGCGGTGTCTACCCGGCCGGGCTCGAAGTGGCGCGCATCAGCGCGGTGCTGCGCCCGCGCGACAGCGCATTCGCGCGCGTGCTGTGCGCGCCGCTGGCCAAGGTCGACGGCGGCCACGACGTGCTGGTGCTCAAGCCGCTGGGCGCGCTGGCCACGGCGCCGAGCCGGGCGCCGGCGCCAAGCCGGCGCCGCGCGAAGCGCTGAGCGCGAGGCCTGCCGCCGTGTCCGACATGCCCACTTTCCTGCGCCGGCGCCCGCCCGAGCCCGCAGCCGCCGACGCCAAGCCGCGCGGCGAGGTGCTGCTGCTGGCCGCTCGCCCCTGGTTCATCTGGAGCACGCTGCTGGCGGCGATGCTGATCGACTTCATGCCGCTGGGACGCGTGCCGTGGCAACCCGACGTGCTCGCCATCGCGCTGGTGTTCTGGAGCGTGCACCAGCCGCGCCGCGTCGGCATCGGCGCCGGCTTCGCGCTCGGCGTGCTGCTCGACGTGCAGCAAGGCGCGCTGCTCGGCGAGCACGCGCTGGCGTACGCGCTGCTGACCTTCTTCGCGGTCGCGCTGCACCGCCGGCTGCTGTGGTTCTCGCTGCGCACGCAGGCGCTGCAGGTGCTGCCGCTGTTCGCTTGCGCGCAGACGCTCGAATTCGGCGTACGCATGGCGCTGGGCGCCAATTTCCCCGGCTGGAGCGTGTTCGTCGCGCCGCTGCTGCAGGCCGCGCTGTGGGCGCCGCTGAGCTGGCTGCTGCTGGCGCCGCAACGCCGTGCGCCCGACGCCGACGCCCACCGTCCGCTGTGAGGTCACCGGCTTGGACACGCTGAAGGACCTCGAACGCGAGCTGTACCGCTTCCGCCGCCGCCTGCTGGTGGCGCTGCTCGGCGTGCTGCTGGCGTTCAGCGTGTTGATCGCGCGCTGGGTCTGGCTGCAGGTGCTGCGCCACCGCAAATATTCGCTGCAGGCGCGCGACAATCGCATCGCGATCGAGCCGACGCCGCCTTCGCGCGGACTCATCCTCGACCGCAACGGCGTCGTGCTGGCCGACAACTACGCAGCGTATACGCTGGAGATCACGCCCAGCCGCACGCTGGCCGGGGTCGACGCCACGCTGCACGCGCTGCGCCAGCTGCTCGAGATCACACCGGCCGCCGAGCGGCGCTTCCGCAATCTGCTGGCGCAGAACCGCAGCTTCGAGCCGACGCCGATCCGCAACCGGCTCAGCGACGTCGAAGTCGCGCGCTTCGTCGCCCAGCGCTTTCGCTTTCCCGGCGTGGACGTGCGCGCGCGGCTGTTCCGCCGCTACCCGCTGGGCAGCCTGGGCAGCCACGCCATCGGCTACGTCGGCCGCATCGGCCCGGCCGAGCAGGCGCGCATCGCCGCCGGCGCGCAGGCGCGCAACTACCAGGGCACCGACCACATCGGCAAGACCGGCGTCGAGCTCAGCTACGAGCAGGAGCTGCACGGCAACACCGGTTTCGACGAAGTCGAGGTCAACGCCGCCGGCCGCCCGGTGCGCCGGCTGCGCAGCTTCGCCGCGGTACCGGGCAGCTCGCTGGTGCTGTCGCTCGACGCGCGGCTGCAGAAGCTGGCCGAGGATTTGTACGGTGACCGCACCGGGGCTTGCGTCGTGATGGATCCGCGCAGCGGCGAAGTGCTGGCGTTCGCGTCGATGCCGATGGCCGACCCCAACCTGTTCGTCGAGGGCATCGACCAGGCCGACTGGACGGCGCTGAACACCGACCCGCGCCGCCCGATGCTCAACCGCATCCTGCGCGGCACCTTTCCGCCGGGGTCGACCTACAAGCCCTACCTCGGCGTCGGCGCGCTGACGCTGGGCGTGCGCACCGCCAGCTACACGCTGCACGACCCCGGCTTCTTCATGCTCGGCAAGCACAAGTTCCGCGACGACGTGCCCGGCGGTCACGGCCTGGTCGACATGCACAAGGCGATCGCGGTGTCGTGCGACACCTATTTCTACATGGTCGCCAACGATTGGGGCGTCGACGGCATGCACGACTACACGCGCCAGTTCGGCTTCGGCCAGCCGACCGGCATCGACCTGCCCGACGAGGCGCGCGGCATCCTGCCGTCGAAGGCGTGGAAGCGCCACGCCTACCGCGGGCCGGCGCAACAGCGCTGGTACCCGGGCGAGACGATCAGCCTGGGCATCGGCCAGGGCTACAACAGCTTCACGCCGATCCAGATGGCCAACGCGCTGGCGACGATGGCCAATCGCGGCCGGCGCCTCAAACCGCGCGTCGTGCGCATGGTCGAGGACATGCACACGCGACGCTTCGCGCCGACGCCGATCGAAGTCGTCGAACGCATCGACATCCCCGACGCGGCCTGGCAGGTGATCCACGGCGGCATGGTCGCGGTCAACGCCGAGACCGACGGCACCGGCTACGCGGTGTTCCACGATGCGCCCTACACCAGCGCCGGCAAGACCGGCACCGCCCAGGTGTTCACGGTGGCGCAGAACCAGAAATACCACGCCGCCGACCTCGCGCGCCATTTGCGCGACCACGCGCTCTACACCTGCTACGCGCCGGCCGAGGATCCGGTCGTGTGCGTCGCGCTGATCGTCGAGCACGCCGGATTCGGTGCCGCGTCGGCGGCGCCGATCGCGCGCAAACTGCTCGACTTCCACCTGCTCGGCAAGTATCCGGATGACGCCGAGATCCAGCGCATCTCGGGACGCGCGCCGAAGCCGGTGACGTTCCGCTACGCCAGCGGCCGCAACGGCGTCCCCGAAGTCCCCGGCGCGCAGGTACCGGCTCCTGCACCGAGCCAGCCCGCCAGCGGTGCGGCGCCGGCGCCGGCCGGCTCGACGCCGGCGCTGCAACCGTGGCCGCAGCCGCTGGCCGCGCAGTCCGGGGCGACGATGCGCGCGCCTTGCGCGGGCACGCCGCTGTTCACCCGCTTCCGCCGCGCGCCCGAGCGCGCCGACCCCGACGAAGGTGTCGCGCTGTGAACACGGTGATCGACCGCCCGCCCCTGCTGCGCCGGCTGCGCCCGCTGGTGGCCGGCTTCGACCTGCCGCTGCTCGCCGGGCTGGTGGTGCTGGTCGGCATCGGCGCCGTCGTGCTGTATTCGGCCCTGCAGGGTCAGGGCATCAGTTTCGCCGACCAGCTGCGCAACATCGGCGTGGCCTGGCTGGTGCTGTTCGCGGTGGCGCAAGTGCCGCCGCAGCGGCTGATGCAGATCGCACCTCCGCTGTACCTGTTCGGCGTCGCGCTGCTTGTCGCAACCGCGCTGTTCGGCGACGTGCACAAGGGCGCGCGGCGCTGGCTCGACGTCGGCGTCGTGATCCAGCCGTCGGAAATCATGAAGATCGCGATGCCGCTGATGCTGGCCTGGTACTTCCAGAAGCGCGAGGGGCTGATCGCGCTGCGCGACTTCGGCGTCGCCGCGCTGCTGCTGGCCGTGCCGGTGGCGCTGATCATGAAGCAGCCCGACCTCGGCACCGCGATGCTGGTGCTGTCGACCGGTTTCTTCGTGATCTTCTTCGCCGGACTGTCGTGGCGTGTGCTGGCGCTGCTGGCGCTGCTCGCGGCCGGAGCGGCTCCGGTGCTGTGGCATTTCATGCACGACTACCAGCGCCAGCGCGTGCTGATGCTGCTCGACCCGCAGGCCGACCCGCTGGGCACCGGCTTCAACATCATCCAGTCGATGATCGCGATCGGCTCCGGAGGCGTCTGGGGCCAGGGCTATCTGCACGGCACCCAGGCGCATCTGAACTTCATTCCGGAGTCGCACACCGACTTCGTGTTCGCGGTGCTGGCCGAGGAATGGGGTCTGGCCGGCAATCTCACGCTGATCGCCGCGTATCTGTTCTTCATCATGCGCGGCCTGTACATCGCGGCGGGCGCGCCGACGCTGTTCTCGCGCCTGCTGGCCGGTTCGATCACCATGATCTTTTTCACCTATGCCTTCGTCAACATGGGCATGGTGTCGGGCATCCTGCCGGTGGTCGGCGTTCCGCTGCCGTTCGTCAGCTACGGCGGCACCGCGCTGGTCACGCTGATGCTGGGCAGCGGCATCCTGCTGTCGATCGCGCGCTCCAAGCGCCTGGTGCAGAGCTGAGGCGGCCGCCGCATCGAGCGAAAAACCCGCTCGATGCAAACCAAACAATTCGTTTGACGGCGCTCGCCGGTGGGCGACAATCGGCCCTCACATCGATTCCGTGGGGCGCGTCGAACATGTTGAAAAAACTAGGGTTTTTACCCATCGCTGGCGCGCTGCAGGCGCTCCTGGCGATGGCCGCGCAGGCGTCCGCGCTGCCCGGCCCGCTGGTCGACACGGCGTGGCTGCACGCCCACGCCGGCGAGGTGCAGATCGTCGACTTGCGCGACGACCTGAACTCGCTGACCGACGCGCCGAAATACGACACGGTCGGCGGCGCCAAGGTCCTCAGCCAGGTCGGCGGCTACATTCCCGGCGCGCTGTCGGTCAATTTCTGGGCGCTGCGCGTCAAGCGCTCGATCGGCGGCAAGGACGTCGACTTCCTGCTGCCCAGCGCGGCCGAGTTCGAGGAAGTGATGCAGGCCTCGCAGCTCGAGCCGGGCAAGCCGGTCGTGGTCGCGCCGACCGGCGACGACGCCACCTCGCTGCAGGAGGCCGCGCTGCTGGTCTGGGAACTCGAGCTGTACGGCATGCCGGCCGACCAGGTCGCGATGCTCGATGGCGGCACCCATGCGTGGATCGCCGCCGGGCTCGCGGTCGACGACGACGCCATCGCGCCGATGAGCTCGGGCCACTGGAAGGCGTCGCCACCGCGCGCCGACCTGATGGCCGACACCGCGCAGGTGCGCGCCGCGCTGCACGCGCACCGGCACCTGCTCGACGCACGGCCGCTGGCGCAGTTCGCCGCCGTCGACCACACTCCGGTGGTGCCGGTGGCCGGACGTCTGCCGGGCGCGCTGCCGCTGCCGGCCGAGCTGCTCTACACCCGCGGCGTCGACGGCGCCTGGCGCTTCCTGTCGGCGGCGCAGTACCGCACCGTGTTCGCGCTGGACCGCGTGCGCCTGCCCGCACACCCGATCGTCTACTGCAACACCGGGCAGTACGCGGCCGGCGCCTGGTTCGTGCTCGACCGCATCCTGCACCGCCGCGGCGTGCGCGAATACCAGGGCGGCATCAATGAATGGGTCGCGCGCGGCCTGCCGGTGCTCGGTCTCTGAGTGTCCCCACCCGGAGAAGGCCGGCATCGCCGGTCTGCGGCCTTGGCCTTCAACGCGCCGCCGGCGCGCGCCAACTGGTGCCGCTCGCCCGCGCCGAATTGGCACTCTTCGCTGACGCCTTCCTGACCTATCCTGCGTACCGCTTCGGGTGCGCGCCGCGCCCGCGGCGACCCACCAGGCAACCGGAGCGTCCAGCGATGAGCCAGCACACCCGTCCGAATTCCGCGCGGTCGCCCGCGCGCCGCGCATCATGATGCGCCTGCAGCGCGCCTGCGAGGCGCTGGTCAGCGATTCCTTCTACGAGGCCAGCGCGCATGCTCGCGCCGACCACCCGTCGCTCCGCGGCAGCACTCAGGCCGATGTCTGCGTCGTCGGCGGCGGCCTCGCCGGGCTCTCGGCCGCGCTCGAGCTGGCGCAGCACGGCCTGCGCGTCGTCGTGCTCGAGGCGCAGCGATTCGGCTGGGGCGCTTCCGGGCGCAACGGCGGCCAGGCGCTGGCCGGCTACGCCTGCGAGATGGGCCCGTTCGAGCAGCAACTCGGCCGCGAGGCCGCGCAGCAGGCATGGGCGATGTCGTGCGAAGCGCTCGAGCTGATGCGCGAGCGCATCGACCGCCACAGCATCGCCTGCGACTGGGTTCCCGGCGCGATGACCGTCGCCGTCACGCCGAAGAAATTGCAGGCGCTGCGAGAATGGGTCGACGCGATGCACCGCGACTACGCCGCCGAGCGCCTGCAATGGCTCGATGCCGACGCCACGCGCGCGCTGATCGACAGCCGGCGCTATTGCGGCGGCGTACTCGACCCCAGCGGCGGCCACGTGCATCCGCTGAACTACACCTTGGGGCTGGCGCGCGCCGCGGCGGCCGCCGGCGCCGTGTTGCACGAACACAGCGAAGTGCTGCAAGTGCAACCCGGTCGGCCCGGCGAACGCGCATGCGTGCGCACCGCCGCCGGCGACGTGCGCTGCGACTGGGTGCTGCTCGCCGGCAACGTCAACCTCGGCGGGGTCGCGCCCTCGCTGGCGCGACGCGTGATGCCGGTCGGAACCTACATCATCGCCACCGAGCCACTGGGGCAGGCTCGCGCCGACGCGTTGATCCGCAACCGCGCGGCGGTCAGCGACAACCAGTTCGCGCTCGACTACTACCGCCTGTCGGCCGACCACCGGATGCTGTTCGGCGGCCGCGTCAGCTACTCGACGCGCACGCCGCGCGACCTCGCGGCGACCATGCGCGCCGGCATGCTGCGCGTGTTCCCGCAACTCTCCGACGTGCGCGTGACCCACGCCTGGGGCGGTTTCGTCGACATCACGATGAACCGCGCGCCGGACTTCGGGCGCCTGAGCCGCGACGTGCTGTACCTGCAGGGCTTCTCCGGCCACGGCCTGGCGCTGACCGGGCTGGCCGGCAAGCTCGCCGCCGAAGCGATCCGCGGCCAGGCCGGGCGCTTCGACCTGTTCGCGCAGCTCAAACACCGCGCCTTCCCCGGCGGCGACGCGATGCGCACGCCGGCGCTGGTGCTGGGCATGCTCTGGTACCGGCTGCGCGAGATGCTGTAGCGGCGAGGTCGGCGCTCGGCCCGCTTTTGGTATGGTGGTCTTACCGGTTGCGCGCTCGCATATCCGGTGCGATGATTAAGACGCTTTTGGTTGCGACTGTTTTGCGCATCCCCGCCGGGTTTCCCGTATATACGCCCGCGGCGTGGACGCCTAGGATCGGCGCAGCCTGAACGAAGCGCCCAGGCTCGCGTCGGCCACGACGCGATACGCAGACAACGAAGACGAGGAGACCACGATGCAGGATCAGGACCAAGCGGAAGGAATGTTCGGAGAAGTCGATCGGCGAGATTTCCTGAAAGTGGCCGGCGCCGGTGTCGCCGCGCTGCTGGCGCGACCGAAACCGACCTGGGCGGCCAGCGAGGCGCCGATCAAGATCGGCATGGTCGACCCGGTCACCAGCACCTTCGCCGCGCTCGGCCAGAGCGAGATCAAGGGCGCCAAGTTCGCCGAAGCCGAGATCAACAAGGCCGGCGGCGTGCTCGGCCGCCCGCTGCAGGTCCTGGTCGAGGACAGCGCCGGCAACCCCGGCACCGCGGTCGACAAGTCGTCGCGCCTGCTCAGCCAGGACAAGGTCGACTTCCTGATGGGCACCGTGAACTCGGCCGCGTCGCTGGCCGTGTCGCAGTTCGCCAACCAGCACAACAAGCTGTTCATCGCCACCGGCGGCCACGTCGACAGCCTGACCGGAGCCGAGTGCAAGAGCACGACCTTCCGCACCTGCTCGACGACCTGGATGCTGACCGCCGGGGACTTCGAGACGCTGTTCAAGAAGTTCGGCAAGAAGTGGTACTTCCTGACCACCGACTACGCCTTCGGCAAGTCCGAGCAGACCGACTACACGACGCAGCTGAAAAAGGCCGGCGGCCAGGTCGTCGGCGGCGCGCTGGTGCCGGTCGGTGCGACCGACTTCTCCAGCTACCTGATCGACGTCAAGGCGAAGAAGCCCGACGTGCTGTGCCTGCTGCTGGCCGGCAACGACCAGGTCAACTGCATGAAGCAGATCGCGCAGTTCGGCATCAACAAGGACATCGCCGTCGGCGGTGCGCTGTTCGAGCTCGAGCAGGCCGCCGCGCTGCCGCCGGCCGCGCGCTACGGCTGGTGGACGATGGAGTGGTACTGGAACCAGCCGGGCAACAAGCACGTCGCCGACTTCGTCAAGCGCTACGCCGCCGCGCACAACGGCGAGTACCCGACCGCGCGCGTGTGGTTCGGCTTCGCGTCGACGCATGCGATCCGCCTGGCCGTCGAGAAGGCCAAGTCGACCGACACGGCCAAGGTCGTCGCGGCGATGGAAGGCCTGGCGCTGCCGCCGGAAGTCGCGCTGCAGGCGCACACGCCGGTGTACCGCGCGGCCGACCACCAGTTGCTGATCAGCATGTTCCCGGGCGAGGTGAACGCCTCCGGCAAGTACCCGGACCTGTTCAAGGTCGCGGACATCGTGCCGGGCGCGTCGATCGCGCTGTCGCCGCAGCAGATGGGCTGCAAGCTGCACGGCTGACGCGCATCGAGCCGTGTCGCGCGGGGCTCGCGAGGGCCCCGCGTCGCACACGATGTCGGCGCTCCCATCTCCACCCGGCCACGCGCGGCATGCCGCGCGTGCGGGCGCGCTGCGCTCTGCGCGCGTGAAGTCTGTCGTTCCAGCGGAGGCTCCGCCTTGAATATCGTCCTCATCTTCAATATGTTCAACGGGCTGATCACCGGTGCGTTCTACGCACTGCTGGCGCTCGGCCTGGCCCTCATCCTGGGCCTGAACAACACCATCAATTTCGCCCAGGGCACGTTCATGGCCCTGTCGGCGTATTTCGCCTACACACTGGCGCCGCACCTGGGCTTCTGGGGCGCGCTGGTGGTGGCGCCGCTGCTGTCCGGCGTGCTCGGCCTGGTCGTCGAGGTGCTGCTGGTGCGGCGTCTGTACAAGCGTGACCCGCTTTATTCGCTGCTGTTGACTTTCGGCCTGGCAATGATCATGCAGGACGCGATTCGAACCGTCTGGGGCCCGGTCGGCGTGCCGCTGGCGATTCCCGACGCGCTCGGCCACCCGCTGAGTTCGACCTACTTCTTCCTCACCGGCTACCGGCTGTTCGTCGTCGCGGTCGCGCTGGTGGGCACGGGCGTGCTGTTCGCGGTGCTGCGCTACACGCGGCTGGGCGTTCGCATTCGCGCCGGCAACGCCGACCTGGAGACGGTGTCGGCGATGGGCGTCAACATCTACCTGCTGCGCAGCGCCAACTTCGTCATCGGCATCGTGTTCGCCGGGGTCGCCGGCATCCTCGCCGCCGGCCAGCTCGGGCTTGATCCGACGATGGGTGAAGGGCTGCTGATGCCGGCCTTCGTCGCGATCGTCGTCGGCGGCGTCGGCTCGCTGCTCGGTTCGCTGCTCGGCGGCCTGTTGATCGGCGTCGCCTCGGGCATCACCACCGCCTACTACCCGGCCGCCAGCGAGGCGGTGATCTATCTCATCATGGGGCTGATGCTCGTCGTGCGACCGCGCGGCCTGATGGGCCAGGAGGGCCTGCTCGAATGAAATCCAATCCGACCACGACCCTGCACGCGCTGCGCGGCGCGCCCGGCGGCGGCGCGCGCAGCTGGCGCGGCACCGCGCTGCTCGGCCTGCTGCTGCTCAGCGCGCCGGCCTGGCTGCCCTACGTCGGCGGCTACAACGACATCGCGTCGCGCGTGCTGATCTACGGCCTGGCGGCGATGGGGCTGAACCTGCTGCTGGGCTTCACCGGCGGACTGTCGTTCGGCCACGCCGCGTACTTCGGTCTCGGCTCCTACGGCGTCGGCATGCTGCTCAAGTACGGTCCGCCCAGCGTGCCGCTGGCGCTGCTGTGCGGCACGCTGCTCGGCGGCATCGCCGCGACCGTGCTGGCGCCGATCGTCGTGCGCCGCCGTGGCATCTACTTCGCGATGATCACGATCGCGATCGGTCAGCTGTTCTATTTCGTCTCGATCCGCTGGGCTTCCGTGACCGGAGGCTACGACGGCCTGACCGGGTTCAGCCGGCAGCCGATCACGCTGCTGCCCGGGCTGCACTGGACGCTGGGCTCGACCGGCTTCTACTACCTGGTGCTGCTGTGCTTCGGGCTCGGCGCCGCGGTGCTGTGGGTGGTGCTGAACTCGCCGCTGGGCCACGCCTTCGTCGCGGTGCGCGAAAACCAGAAACGGCTGACCTTCCTCGGCGTGCAGGTGCAGCGCTACGCCGCGGTGTCGTTCGCGATCTCGGGCTTCATCGTCGCGCTGGCCGGCGGCCTCAACGCGCTGCTCGACAACTTCACGTCGCCCAACAGCCTGGCCAACAGCCTGTCGGGCGACCTCGTGATCATCGCCGTGCTCGGCGGCATGCGCAGCTTCTGGGGTCCCTTCGTCGGCGCCGCGATCTTCGTGCTGGTGCGCGATTACGCCAGCAACGTGACGTCGAACTGGATGTCGGTGATCGGTTTGATCTTCGTGCTGTCGGTGCTGTTCTTCCCGCTCGGCATCATGGGCTTCCTGAAGCACAGGAGCAAGAAACAATGACCAGCCTGCTCAAGCTCAACACCGTGTCGCGGCGCTTCGGCTCGCTGCAGGCACTGACCGACATCTCGATCGACGTCGCCGCCGGCGAACTGCGCGCGGTGATCGGCCCCAACGGCGCCGGCAAGACCACGCTGTTCAACCTGATCAGCGGCTTCTTCCCGCCGAGCAGCGGCGAGATCGTGTTCGACGGCCAAGTGATCTCGCGCGTCAATCCGGCCGAGCTGGTCAAGCGCGGCATCATCCGCACCTTCCAGATCACCGAGATCTTCCTCTCGCTGTCGGTTTACGAGAACCTGCGCATCGCCGCCGAAGTGGCGATGGGCGTCAGCCACCTGCCGTGGGCCGGCCGCCACCTGCGCAGCCGCATCGACGAGCGCGTGCAGCAGCTGATGGACATGGTCGGCATCGCGCGCAAGGCCGATCGCATCGCCGGCGAGCTCTCGCACGGCGACCAGCGCGTGGTCGAGATCGGCATCGCGCTGTCGCGCCAGCCCAAGCTGCTGCTGCTCGACGAGCCGACCGCCGGCATGGGCGACGAGGAGACGCAGAACATGACGGCGCTGATCCGGCGGCTGAACAAGGAACAGAAGATCACCACGCTGTTCGTCGAACACGACATGGAAATCGTGTTCGGCATCGCCGACCGCATCACCGTGCTCGACAACGGCCACATGCTGGCCGAAGGCAATGCGCACGAAATCGCCAACAACCCCAAGGTCCAGGCCGCCTACCTCGGCCAGGCCGCGTGAGGAGCGCCGCATGAGCCTCGTACTCGAAGTCGACAAGATCCATACCTACTACGGCAAGAGCCACATCCTCGACGGCGTCTCGTTCAACGTCGGCGAAGGCGAGCTGATCGCGCTGCTCGGCCGCAACGGCGCCGGCAAGACGACGACGATGCGCTCGGTGATGGGGCTGACGCCGCCGCGCCAGGGCTCGATCAAGCTGTTCGGCCGCGACATGACCGGCTGCCAGCCCCACCAGATGGCGGCCGCCGGCGTCGGCTACGTTCCCGAAGGGCGCAAGATCTTCGGCCACCTGTCGGTGCACGAGAACCTGCTGGTGGCGCGCGAAACGCGTGGCCCGTGGAACATCGACAAGGTCTACGAGCTGTTCCCGCGGCTGCACGAGCGCCGCACCAGCAAGGGCGGGCGACTGTCGGGCGGCGAGCAGGAAATGCTGGCGATCGCGCGCGCGCTGCTGCTCAACCCGAAACTGCTGATCCTCGACGAGCCGTCGCAAGGCCTGGCGCCGATCATCGTGCAGGAAGTCATGCGCACCATCGCCCGCATGAAAACCGAGGGCATCGCGGTGCTGCTGGTCGAGCAGAACGCCTATCTGGCGCTGCAGCTGGCCAACCGCGCCTACGTGCTCGGCGAAGGCGAAGTCGTGTTCGAAGGCACCGGCGAGGCGCTGCTGGCCGACACCGAGCGCATGGAGCAGCTCGCCGGCGTATCGCACGCCGCGTAAGGCCGGCCGACGCGCCCGCCACCGGGCGCGCCGGCGGTTTCAACCCAGCGCCTGCACCAGCAGCTCGCACAGGCGCTTGGCCCACGGCGCGACGCGCTCGATCGGCACATAGGCGTAGCCGACGATCAGCCCGCGCACGCCGCTGCCGTCGAGGTAGTAGCGCGACAGCGGTCGCACGCTGATGCCGTGCACGGCGAGCTGCGCGGCGACCACCTCGTCGTCGATGCGAGCGTCGCTGCCTTCGAACACCAGGCACAGGTGCAGCCCCGAGTCCTGGCCGGAGATGCGCACGCGCGCGCCGAGCTGGGACTGGATGCGCCGCGACAACTCGTCGCGCCGCGCCTGGTAGGCCACGCGCAGGCGGCGGATCAGCGTGTTGAAGTGGCCCTCGTTGATGAAATCGGTCAGCGCCGCCTGCAGCATCAGCTGCCCGGGCCGGTACAGGTCGTACAGGCCGTTGTCGAAGGCGTCGACCAGATCGGGCGGCACCACCAGGTAGCCCAGCCGTATGCCTGGGTACATCACTTTCGAGAACGTGCCCGAGTACAGCACCTGCGCGTGCTCGTCGAGGCCCTGCAGGCTGGCATAGGGCCGGCCGCCGTAGCGGAACTCGCTGTCGTAATCGTCCTCGAAGATCCAGCAGCGACGCCGCGCGGCGAACTCGAGCAAGGCGCGCCGACGCGCCAGGCTCATCACATGACCGAGCGGATATTGGTGCGACGGCGTCACGTAGATCAGCCGCGGCGCCGCCTGCCAGTCGGCCGCGCGCGGCGCGATGCCTTCGGCGTCGACCGCCACCGGGTGCAGCCGCAGCCCGGCGGCGAGCAGCGCCGCGCGCGCGCCCCAGTAGCACGGGTTCTCGACCCAGGCCAGGTCGCCCTGGTCGGTCAGCAGCCGCGCGGTCAGGTCGATGGCCTGCTGCGTGCCGGCGGTGATGAACACCTGCTCCGGGGTCACGCGCACCGAGCGCGACAGCGTCAGGTATTGCGCGATCGCCCGCCGCAGCGGCATGTAGCCGCCGCGCTGGCCGTAGTCGAGCAGGTCGCGGTCGAGCGTGCGCCAGTACTTGGCCTGCAGCTTGTGCCACAGCTGGATCGGGAACTCGCTGTAGTCGGCGCTGCCCGGCGCGAACGGCTGAACCTCGAGCCGCGCCGCGCCCGAGCTGCGCGTCAGCAGCGAGCCGCGACGCGACAGATTGCGCGGATTGCGCTGCGGCGCCGCGGCGCGCGCGGGCGTGAGCGGGCGCTGGTCGGGCAAGGCTGCCGAGACGAAGGTGCCACTGCCCTGCTGCGCGGTCAGGTAGCCCTCGGCGGCGAGCTGGCCGATCGCCGACATCACCGTGTTGCGCGACAGGTCGAGGTCGCGCGCGAGGTCGCGCGTCGACGGCAGCCGGGTGCCGGCGGTCAGCTTGCCCCCGAGTATGGTGCCGCGCAGCGTGTGATACAGGCGGCGGTTCAGCGGCGCGCGTTGCTGCGGGCTGTCGGCACGGTTCAGCTCGGTGAGCAGCAACTCAGCAAGATCACAGGATCGCATGGAACTTTAGTGAGACGTTGGACAAACCACGTTTTTATGGCTATGAAAATGATGCAAAACTGGCACCAAACTGACACAAAGCTTAATTGGCCCTGTCGCAAAAGCCTAGAGTGGAACTACCTGGGGTGCCACTGTTCACGTATCTTCAACCCATGGAATCACGCTAACTAGTGGAAAACCCTAGGTTTTCCAGGCGCGTGAAGCCTCATCCAACATCATGACAAACGAGATCGCAATACCCCTGGTGGCCGTGTCCACCGACCTGAAGCAAATCGCCGGTCACCCGACCTACGCGGTGGCACAGAAGTACGCCGACCCCCTGCTCGAACTCTCCGGCTGCCTGCCGCTGCTGCTGCCGGCGTTCGGCGCACGGCTGCCGGTGGCCGCTCTGCTCGAGCAGGTCGACGGGCTGGTGCTGACCGGCTCGCCGTCGAACATCGAACCGCACCACTACGGCGAGGCGCTGGCCAATCCGCAGTCGCCGGCCGACCCGGCGCGTGACGCGACGACGCTGCCGCTGGTGCGCGCGGCGCTGGCGCGCGGCGTGCCGGTGCTGGGCATCTGCCGCGGCTTCCAGGAAATCAACGTCGCGCTCGGCGGCACCCTGCTGCAGCAGGTGCACCACACGCCCGGCTACGCCGACCACCGCGAACCCGACGACGCCGACGTCGAGACCCAATATGGCCCGGCGCACGCGGTGCGGGCGGTGCGCGACGGCCGGCTGGCGCGCATCGTCGGCACGCAGGAATGGGAGGTCAACAGCCTGCACGGCCAGGGCATCAAGCGCCTGGCCGACGAACTGATCGCCGAGGCCCACGCCCCCGACCGGCTGATCGAGGCGTACAGTCACCGCGACCCCTCGAGCTTCCTGCTCGCAGTCCAGTGGCACCCTGAATGGCGCGCCGCCGACAACCCGGTGTCGCGGGCGCTGTTCGCCGCGTTCGGCGACGCCTGCCGCGCGCACGCAGCGCGCCGCCACGCCGCGCGCACGGCCTGAAATACACCCACCGATCGAAACATAACCGCAGACTCATCCATCATGGACAACCGAAACCAGTGGAGCTTCAACGACCTCGAACGTTGGCTCAATGAACGCCGCATCACCGAAATCGAATGCCTGGTCCCCGACCTGACCGGCGTCGCCCGCGGCAAAATCCTGCCCCGCAGCAAATTCACCGAAGACCGCGGCATGCGGCTGCCCGAAAGCATCATCGGGCTGACCGTGACCGGCAACTGGCCCGAGGACGAACGCCTCGATTCGCTGATCGCCGAAACCGACCGCGACATGAACCTGGTGCCCGATCCGTCGACCGTGCGCCTGGTGCCGTGGGCCGCCGACCCGACCGCGCAAGTCGTGCACGACTGCTACTTCCGCGACGGCGAGCTGGTCGACTACGCGCCGCGCTCGGTGCTGAAGAATGTGCTCAAGCTGTACGCCGAGAAGGGCTGGGAGCCGGTGGTGGCGCCCGAGCTCGAGTTCTACCTGGTCGACAAGAACACCGACCCGGACCAGCCGCTGCGCCCGCCGGTCGGACGCAGCGGTCGCGCCGAGACCTCGCGCCAGCACTACAGCATCGACGCGGTCAACGAGTTCGACCCGCTGTTCGAGGACATCTACGACTATTGCGACGCGATGGACCTCGACATCGACACCCTGATCCACGAGATCGGGGCCGGGCAGATGGAGATCAACTTCATGCACGGCAACCCGCTCGACCTGGCCGACAAGGTGTTCTTCTTCAAGCGCACGCTGCGCGAGGCCGCGCTGCGCCACAACATGTTCGCGACCTTCATGGCCAAGCCGATGGCCGGCGAGCCGGGCAGCGCGATGCACGTGCACCAGAGCGTGGTCGACCGCCGCACCGGGCGCAACATCTTCAGCAACGAGGACGGCACCCCGTCGGCCGCGTTCATGCACTACATCGGCGGCCTGCAGAAGTACGTGCCGCACGTGATGGCGCTGCTCGCCCCCTACGTCAACTCGTACCGCCGGCTGGTCGCCAACACCGCGGCGCCGACCAACGTCGAGTGGGGCGGCGACAACCGCACGGTCGGCATCCGCGTGCCGAACTCCAACGCCGCCAACCGCCGACTGGAGAACCGCGTGATCGGCGCCGACGCCAACCCCTACGTCGCGCTGGCCGCCAACCTGGCCTGCGGCTACCTCGGCATGATCAACGCGATCGAGCCGCTGCCCGAGATGACCGGCAACGCCTACACCCACCCGAACGCGATCCCGCTGCCGCAAAGCCTGTCCGAATCGGTGCGTCTGCTCGACGAAGTCCCCGAAATGGAGCAGGTGCTGGGGCGTCGATTCTGCGGCATCTACAAGGCCGTCAAGCTCAGCGAGTACTCCGAGTTCATGAAGGTCATCAGCCCCTGGGAACGCGAACACCTGCTGCTTCACGTCTGATTCAACGCATCACCGAGTACAAACATGGCAACCGAACCTCAATTCGACACCGCGGCGCTGCGTGCGCTCGACGCCGCCCACCACCTGCATCCGTTCACCGACACGCAACAGCTCAACGAGTCGGGCCCGCGCGTCATCGTCAAGGGCGACGGCGTGCGCATCTGGGACTCCGAAGGCCACGAGATCATCGACGGCATGTCGGGGCTGTGGTGCGTGAACCTGGGCTACGGCCGCGCCGACCTGGTCGACGCGGCGGCCGCGCAGATGCGCCAGCTGCCCTTCTACAACACCTTCTTCAAGACGACGACGGCGCCGGCCGTGCAGCTCGGCGCGCTGCTCGCCGAAGTCGCGCCGGCCGGCTTCTCGCACGTGTTCTTCACCAACTCGGGGTCCGAAGGCAACGACACCGTGATCCGCCTGGTTCGTCGCTACTGGGACCTGCAGGGCCAGCCGCAACGCAAGACCATCATCAGCCGCCACAACGCCTACCACGGCAGCACGATGGCCGCGGCCTCGCTCGGCGGCATGGCCGGCATGCACGCGCAAGGCGACCTGCCGATTCCCGGCATCGCCCACATCGACCAGCCCTACGCGCTGCAGCACGCCCGCGCCGGCGAAAGCGAGCACGACTTCGGTCTGCGCGCGGCCGGCTGGCTCGAAGCGAAGATTCTCGAGCTCGGCGCCGACCGCGTCGCCGCGTTCATCGGCGAGCCGGTGCAGGGCGCCGGCGGCGTCATCATCCCGCCGGCCAGCTACTGGCCCGAAATCCAGCGCATCTGCGACAAGTACGGCATCCTGCTGGTGTCCGACGAAGTCATCTGCGGTTTCGGTCGCCTCGGCACCTGGTTCGGCTGCCAGCACCCGCGCATCGGCACTCGCCCCGACCTGATCACCTTCGCCAAGGGCGTGACCTCGGGCTACCTGCCGCTGGGCGGCGTGCTGGTCGGCGACCGCATCGCGAAAGTGCTGATCGACAAGGGCGGCGACTTCAACCACGGCTTCACCTATTCGGGGCACCCGACCTGCTGCGCGGTGGCGATCGCCAACATCCACGCGCTGCGCAATGAGGGCATCGTCGAGCGCGTTGCCCACGACACCGCGCCTTACCTGGCGCAGCGTTTCGCCGAATTGAACGAGCACCCGCTGGTCGGCGACGCGCAGGCGCTGGGCATGGTCGCCGGACTGGTGCTGTACAAGGACAAGGCGGCGAAAACCCACTTCGATGCTGAGCTCGGTGTCGGTTATCGCTGCCGCGACAACTGCTTCAAGAACGGAGTCGTCATGCGCGCAGTCGAAGAGCGCATGATCATCGCGCCGCCGCTGGTCATCACCCACGCCGAAATCGATCAGATGATCGATCGAATCAAGAAAAGCCTGGACGACACCCTGGCTGGTTTGAAGCAGGACGGGCTGATATAAACCCGGTCTGTGACAAGGGCATGTTCGTCGACAGTTTCGGCGAACACGCGGACTTGGCATTGAAATTGCATGGTTTCAGCGGTCTTCTTCCACCTCACTGACCTACATCGGGGATTTCAAATGCGTCAACGATCATCCTTTGCCGGGAAGCTTCTGTCGACGGTCGCGCTCAGCGCCGCCGCAATCGGTTTCGCCCCCGCCCATGCTGGCGGCGTGTTGAACATGTACAACTGGTCGGATTACATCGCGCCGACCACGGTGCCGGGTTTCGAGAAAGCCACCGGCATCAAGATGCGCTATGACACCTTCGATTCGAACGAAACGCTGTTCGCGAAAATGGTCGCCGGCGATACCGGCTACGACATCGTCGTCCCGTCGTCGAACTGGGCCGCGATCGACATCAAGGGCGGTCTGCTGCATCCGCTGAACAAAGCCAAGATCCCGAATTACAAGAACCTCGATCCGCACCTGATGAAGCTGCTGACCGCGGTCGACCCGGGCAACAAGTACATCATCCCCTGGATGTGGGGCTACACCACCGTCGGCATCAACGTCGACAAGGTCAAGAAGGCGCTGGGCAGCACGCCGCTGCCGGCCAACCCCTGGGATCTGCTGTTCAACCCGACCTACGCCAACAAGCTGAAGTCCTGCGGAATCTCATTCCTCGATTCCGGCGACGACATCATGGAAGCCGCGTTCAATTACTTGCACATCCCGCAGAACTCGAACAACCCGGCCGATTTCGACAAGGCCTGGGCGATGCTGCAGAAGGTGCGCAACGACGTCAGCGAATTCTCGTCGTCGGGTTACATCAACGACATGGCCGGCGGCTCGATCTGCGCCGCGCTGGGCTGGTCGGGTGACATGGGCATCGCCGCCGCGCGCGCCAAGGCCGCGCACAACGGCCAGAACATCGACGTGTTCCCGCCGACCCACGGCGCAGTGATCTTCATCGACACGATGGCGATCCCGGCCGACGCGAAGAACATCGACAACGCCTACGCCTTCATCAACTACCGCCTGCAGCCGCAAGTCAGCGGCGCCGACACCAACACCGTCTCGTACGCCAACCCGGTGCCGTCGTCGCTGCCCTACGTGAAGGCCTCGGTCAAGGACAACGACTACGTGTACCTGAAGCCCGACATGATGTCCAAGCTGATCCCGCCGAAGGTCTACACGAACTCGGAGCGTCGCCTGGTCACGCGTCTGTACACCAAGTTCAAGACCGGTCTGTAAGCCCCAGCACGCCGCTCGCGCGCACGGCGCGGGCGGCCCAGAGAACAGAGCAATAGAGCCCGCACAACCCGCATCATGGCGCAACCCAGCAGCACGACCCCCGCAACGTCGGCCTTCCTCACCATCGACGGCGTGACCAAGCGCTTCGGCGACGTGGTCGCCGTCGACACCATCGAACTCGAGATCGCGCAAGGCGAGATCTTCGCCCTGCTCGGCTCGTCCGGCTGCGGCAAATCGACGCTGCTGCGCATGCTCGCAGGCTTCGAGACGCCGAGCGGAGGCCGCGTGCGTCTGGCCGGCGAGGACATCACCGATCTGCCGCCCTATCTGCGGCCGATCAACATGATGTTCCAGTCCTACGCGCTGTTTCCGCACCTGACCGTGTACGACAACATCGCCTTCGGCCTGCGCCGCGACGGCATGGCCAAGGACGCGATCGCCCAGCGCGTGACCGAAATGCTCGCGCTGGTGCAGCTCACCCCCTACGCCAAGCGCAAGCCGCACCAGCTCTCGGGCGGCCAGCAGCAGCGCGTCGCGCTGGCGCGCAGCCTGGCCAAGCGACCGAAGCTGCTGCTGCTCGACGAGCCGCTGGCCGCGCTCGACAAGAAGCTGCGCGAGCGCACCCAGCTCGAGCTCGTCAGCATCCTGCGCCAGGTCGGCGTGACCTGCGTGATGGTCACCCACGATCAGGAAGAAGCGATGACGATGGCCGACCGCATCGCGGTGATGCGCGACGGCCGCTTCCTGCAGCTCGGCGCGCCCGGCGAAATCTACGAACACCCGCAGACGCGCTTCGTCGCCGACTTCATCGGCAACGTCAACCTGTTCGACGGCCGCCTGGTCACCGACGAGGCCGACCACTGCGAAATCCGCTGCGACGAAACGCTGTTCCGCGTCGGCCACGGCATCAGCGGCACGCTGGGTTCCGAATTCAGCGTCGCGCTGCGCCCGGAGAAGATCGCCATCGAACTCGGCGCGCGCGAAGCGGCGCCGAACCAGCTCACCGGCACCGTCGCCGGACGCTCGTACATGGGCAGCTATACAGCGTATGAAGTCGAGGCCGTGGGCAAGCGCCGCGTTCGCGTCACGGTATCGAACGCCGACCGTCACGCCGATCCCTTCGAGCTCGGCGCCGAAGTCACGCTGAGCTGGCCCGACACCGCCCCGGTGGTCATCGCCGAGTGAAAGGGACCGCCATGGCCGAGTCGACTTCGCATCGCCGCCTGCCCCGCATCAACTGGGGGCGCCTCAGCGTCATCGGCGCGCCGCAGCTGTGGCTGCTGGCGTTCCTGCTGGTGCCGTTCGTCATCCTGCTGAAAATCAGCCTGTCCGAAAGCAACGCGCTGGGCATAGGCTTCAACCCGCTGCTGCACTGGGGCGACGACAGCCTGGTGTTCAAGCTGCGCTTCAGCTCCTACCTGGCGCTGGCTCGCGACAACCTGTACATCATCACCTACCTGTCGTCGATCTGGTACGCGGCGCTGACCACGGTGCTGTGCCTGATCGTCGGCTACCCGTTCTCCTACTTCATGGCGCGCGCGCGGCCGACGCTGCGCCCGGCGCTGCTGATGCTGGTGATGCTGCCGTTCTGGACTTCGTTCCTGATCCGCATCTACGCCTGGAAGAACCTGCTCGACCTCAACGGGCTGATCAACCAGTTCCTGCTCTGGACCGGAATCATCCACACACCGCTGCGGATGATGTTCACTGAGTTCTCCTTCATGATCGGCATGGTCTACGGCTACATCCCGTTCATGATCCTGCCGCTGTACGCGACGCTGGTGAAGATGGACCTGCGCCTGATCGAGGCCGCGGCCGACCTCGGCTCCACGCCGCTGAAGACCTTCTGGCTGGTCACGGTGCCGCTGTCGCGCTCGGGCATCATCGCCGGCTCGCTGCTGGTGTTCATTCCGGCGGTCGGCGAATACGTGATTCCGGAACTGCTGGCCGGCCCGTCGACGCTGAACATCGGCCGAGTGATGTGGAACGAGTTCTTCGCCAACCTCGACTGGCAGCGCGCGTCGGCGGTGGCGATCGTGATGATCCTGCTGATCCTCGCGCCGATCGCGGTGTTCAACAAATACCAGACCAAGAGCATGGAGGCCTCGCGATGAAGCGCCCCGCAATCCTGCCGGCGACGTGGATGACGCTGGTCTACATTTTCCTGTACCTGCCGATCGTCGTCCTCGTCATCTATTCGTTCAACGCTTCGCGGATGGTGACGATCTGGGGCGGCTGGACCGTCAAGTGGTACGGCGCCGTGATGCACGACACCGAGGTCATCAACGGCCTGCTGCTGTCGCTGAAAGTCGCGCTCGCCACCGCGACGACTTCGGTCGTGCTCGGCACGCTGGCCGCGTTCGCGCTGTCGCGCTACCGGCGCTTTCGCGGCAAGAGCCTGCTGAACTTCATGATCAACATCCCGCTGGTCATGCCGACGGTGGTGATCGCGCTGGCACTGCTGATGTTCTTCGTCACCGTGCAGAAGACGCTGGGCTGGCCGCAGAAAGGCTTCTTCACGATTTTCATCGGCCATACGGTGATGTGCATCTCCTACGCCTCGGTGGTCATCGAGTCGCGGCTCAAGGAGATGGACCAGTCGATCGAGGAAGCGGCGATGGACCTCGGCGCACGCCCGTTCCAGGTGTTCATGCTGGTCACGCTGCCGTCGATCTCGCAGGCGCTGGTTTCGGCCTGGCTGCTGGCGTTCTCGCTGTCGCTCGACGAGGTCGTGATCTCGGCCTTCCTGTCCGGCCCCGGCAACACGACGCTGCCGGTGGTCATCTTCTCGCGGGCCCACCTGGGCCTGAACCCGACGATCAACGTGGTCGGTGCGATCACCGTCTACCTGGTCGTCGTCGCAGTCGCCGTCAGCAGCGTATTGATGGCACGGCGCGAACGCCGCCGAACGCGCGAGAGCGCGGCGGCGATGCGCCAGGAAGTCGAATTCCACCCCGGAGTCCACGCCGGGGATACCGGAACCGTGTTGTCGTAGTTGATTCCATTTCACAGCCGTTGAAGCATTCGCCCAGGAGGATGTCCATGCAGAAGAAAGTGAAGAGCAAGTTCGGCCTGTCGCTGGTCGCGCTGAGCCTCGGCTTCGCGCCGGTGCTGGCGCACGCCGACACCAACGCCCAGATCCTGAAGGAGCTCAAGGCGCTGCAGGCGCAAGTCGAGCAGCTGCAGGCCAAGGTGCAGGCGCAGGATGCGCAGCTCCAGGCGCAGGGCGCCAAGGTGCAGGCGCAGGACGCGACGCTGAAGGCGCAGCAGAGCCAGGTGGCCAGCGCCGCCGCCGCGGCCGACGACGCGTCGAGCCAGGCCGACCACAACGCTGTGCAGATCACCGGCCTGAAGGGCGCGGCCAAGCGCACCGGCATGGACGGCATGACCGTCACCGGCATGATCGCCCCGGCCTACGTCTACAACCAGGACCAGCAGAACTCGTCGTTCGTGTTCCTGAACCGATCGAACGGCTCGGCCGGCGGTTCGACGCTCTACAACTACGACAACTCCAGCTTCGGGATGGCCAACATCCAGTTCCAGAAGGTGATGAGCGACGGCACCAAGTGGACCCTGAACCTGGTGCCCGACCGCGGCGCCGGTACGCTTATGAACGGCAACTCGATCATCAACGAGGCGTCGGTGTCGATGCCGATCAATGGCGACGCCAATACCCGCCTGATCGCCGGCCAGATCCCGGACTGGGAAGGCTACGAGTACGTGTTCGACAACCAGACCTACGCGGTCACCCACAACCTGCTGTTCGACTTCGCCGAGTTGTCGGCCTACACCGGCGCCGGCGTCGATATCACGCGCGGATCGTGGGAGTGGAAGGCCCTGGTCGGCAACATGGACGCTCCGCGCTATTACTACAACACTGCGGCCGGAACCGCAGGGACCGGCGGCCGCGCTCCCGGAGCGGTGTTCCGGGTCGACTACACCCCGTCTTCGTATGACAACGCCGACATCGGCGCGTGGGCGATGATCGGCAAGTTGCCGAACGCCAACTCGGCGGGAGCGGGGGTGTCGAACGGAACGTCGGCGGCGCAGATGTTCGAAGTCGACGCTTACCTGACCCACGCCGCATGGGGGTATTACGGTCAGATTAGCTACGGCAAGCAGGCCGGTGCCGCGTACAACGGCGGCGACGCGAAGTGGTGGGGCCTGTCGGGAACGCTGACCTACAACTTCACGCCCCGTTTCCTCGGCTTCGCTCGCGCCGACTACCTGAACGATTCGGCCAACGGCGGTGGCCTGCAAGGTGGCGCCGAGTTCTCCACGCTCGGATCGCCCGACGGCGTGAACGGCTTTGGACCTGATCCGGCGACCTGCGACGCCACTGGAGCGAACTGCACCGGCAACGGCGCCAACCGCTACGCGCTGTCGTTCGGGACCAACTACCAGATCTCGAAGTCGACCAAGCTCAAGCTCGAGTACCGCTACGACGGCGCCAACCTGCCGGTGTTCTGGAACACTGCGGGAGCCAACTACAAGAAGAGCAACAACCTGCTCGCCGCCGGCCTCGCGGTCAGCTTCTGATCGTCGTTTGACGCGACGCGGCGTGCCGCGTCGCCACCCGGCCGGGCGGCGACAGTCGCCCGGTTTTTTTCACCCCATAATTCGACCGATGCCCGAAATCGTCACCTTCGACCGCAAACTCGAGCCCGAAGCGTTCGCCCCCGACGCGGCGCGCGTGCTGCGCGGCGACCCGCGGCAACTGGCCTGGAACCACTACACCGACGCCAGCGGCCAGTTCGCCGCCGGCGTCTGGCAGGGCGAGCCCGGCGCCTGGCGCGTGCGCTACGCGCCGCACGAGGAGGAGTTCTGCGTGCTGCTCGAAGGTGAAGTCACGCTGCAGCCCGACGACGGTCCCAGCGTGCGGCTGCGCGCCGGCGACGCCTTCGTCGTCCCCGGCGGCTTCACGGGCATCTGGGAAAACCACACGCGGGTGCGCAAGCACTACGCGATCATGACGCTGCGCGACGCCTGAAGGCGCGCGCGGCCGGCTCAAGCCACCACTGGAGAATGCGCATGAACGCCCCGAACCCCCAAGGCCTGTGGCACGCCCGCGCGGCCGACCTGCTCGCGCGCGGCATCGACGGCCGCATGCTGATCGACGGCCACCGCTACAACGCCACCGACGGCGACCTGTTCGACTGCGTCTCGCCGATCGACGGCCGCGTCATCGCGCGCGTGGCGCGCGGCAAGCAGGCCGACATCGACCGCGCCGTGCAGTCGGCGCGCGCCGCGTTCGCCGACCGCCGCTGGGCCGGCATGCCGCCGGCGGCGCGCAAGAAGGTGCTGGTCGCGTTCGCCGAGCGCATCCGCGCCGCGCGCGACGAGCTCGCGCTGCTGGAAACGCTCGACATGGGCAAGCCGATCAAGAACGCGCTCAGCGCCGACGTGCCGGCCGCCGCGCGCTGCATCCAGTGGTATGGCGAGGCGGTCGACAAGATCTATGACGAAGTCGCGCCGACGCCGGACAGCGCGCTGGCGCTGATCACGCGCCAGCCGGTCGGCGTGGTCGGCGCGATCGTGCCGTGGAACTACCCGATGCTGATGGCGTCGTGGAAGCTGGGCCCGGCGCTGGCCGCCGGCAACAGCGTCGTGCTCAAGCCGTCGGAGAAGTCGCCGCTGAGCGCGCTGCGGCTGGCCGAGCTGGCGCTCGAGGCCGGGCTGCCCGAAGGCGTGTTCAACGTCGTTCCCGGCTTCGGCCACGAAGCCGGCGAAGCGCTGGCGCTGCACATGGACGTCGACGCGATCGGCTTCACCGGATCGACCCGCATCGGCCGGCGCATGCTCGACTACTCCAGCCGCTCGAACCTCAAGCGCGTCTACAACGAGCTCGGCGGCAAGTCGGCCAACGTCGTGTTCGCCGACTTCGACGACCTCGACCGCGCCGCCGCGACCGCGATCGGCAGCATGTTCTACAACCAGGGCGAGAGCTGCAACGCGCCGTCGCGGCTGCTGGTGCAGGAAGACATCGCCGACGCCTTCGTCAAGCGCCTGGCCGAGCTGACGCCGCCGTACGCGCCGGCCGACCCCCTCGACCCGGGCACCGCGCTGGGCGCGCTGGTCGACGAGACGCAGACCAAGACCGTGATGGGCTACATCCAGGCCGGCATCGACGAAGGCGCGCACTGCGTGGCCGGCGGCTGCCGCGCGCTGGAGTCCAGCGGCGGCCAGTACGTCGCGCCGACCGTGTTCGACGGCGTGCGCAACGACATGCGAATCGCGCGCGAGGAAATCTTCGGCCCGGTGCTGTCGGTGATCCGCTTCAAGACCGAGGCCGAAGCGGTGGCGATCGCCAACGACAGCGCCTACGGCCTGCACGCCGGCGTCTGGAGCTCGAACCTGGACCGCGCGGTGCGCGTGTCGCGAGCACTGCACGCCGGCACCGTGCACGTGAACCAGTACGACGAGGACGACATCACGGTGCCCTTCGGCGGCGTCAAGCAGTCGGGCAACGGCCGCGACAAGTCGCTGCACGCGTTCGACAAGTACACCGAGCTGAAAACCACCTGGATGCGCATCGGCTGACGCGCCCCCCCGTTTTCGTGGGTTCGGGCGGAAAACCCACGATACAGGGTACAAGGCGAAAAATTCCTGGCTTATGATGGGTCGCGGCCGTGCGCTCGGTCGCCCCGGGGGGGGATCCAAGCCCGCGCCGCGCCGCGTCGCGGCACCGACCAGGACATAACAACATGAAAGCTCATACCCGCTCGTCGTTGGCGGCGCTGGCCGCGCCGGCCCTGCTCGCCGCGTTGTCGGCACTGCCCGCGACTGCCGCAGCCGCCGAAGCGCCGTCGAACCGGCCGCAGGTGGTGATCGCGATCGGCAACTCCGAGTCGATGGACGGCGACCTGACCGGCGCGATCATGGCCGGCTCGGGCCAGTTGCCGGCCGACCGCGCCAGCCTGTACTCGAGCAGCTCGCCGCAGACCTACAAGGTTCCGGCCGGCTTCACGCCGCCGCTGGACGCCGGCAGCAACGGCGTGGCGCCCTACACCGTGGTGCGCAACGGCGGCCTGTACGACAACAGCGCCAGCCGGCTGAACATCGCCAAGGCCGGCATCGCCGCGGTCGTGCGCAACTACCTCGACTCGATCGACTTCGCGCTGGCCGCATACAAGGGCGACGACACCGGCGCCTACGACAGCTGGGTCTACTACCTGCCGCCCGACGCCAAGGGTTTCGTGTTCACCAACCAGCCGCTCAGCGGCAAGCGCTACGTCGCCAACCCCTGCTACCAGTTCGAGGCCGCCAGCACGGCGAAGACGGTCGCGGCGAACTGCCGCGCGATCGCGCTGAGCTACGGCAAGGACGACACGAAGCTGCTCGACGGCAGCCGCTACCTCGAGATCGGCATCAGCAGCGACGACCACGACGTCAACGACGTGATGTTGCACCGTCCGGGAATTCCGGCGGTGATCGAGAACTACGGCAAGACCATCCCGCCGACGCCCTACCCGCCGAACTTCAAGATCCACGACTACAACAAGAACAAGGTCAAGCTCGGTTACGAGCGCTCGGTGCCGGTCGGTTTCGCGATGTCGATGACGCCGACCAACGCCGGCTACATCCCGTATTCGCCGCGCGCGCTGTTCGTGCAGCGCGGCTTCGGCTACGTCGTCAACGCCGCGCCCGACACCGCCGCCACCGAGGTGCCGATGACCGACGGCGCCGGCCAGATCGACAAGACCATGGCGCCGTTCGTCGCCGCGCTGGCACCCGAAACCAATGACCCCGGCAACAGCCGCACCGGCGAGATCAAGGCGATGGCGGTGCAGTCGCCGCTGGCCGGGTTGGTGCAGGGCGCCGGGCAGCTGTTCGGCAAGGGCCCGTTCGGCGACTGCCCCGGGCGCGAGCTGATCGTCGTCACCGACGGGCTGCCGACCGAGGACCTGTCGGGCGACTACTGGCCGCCGCTGGGCAGCGCGGCCGGCCAGGGCTACGCGATCCACGCCGGCTTCTACGGCGTCGCCGGCGACGCCGCGCACGGCATCGTCGACGAAGGCAACAACATGCCGGCCGGCGCGGTGCCCGGGCAGATCGACCTGTCCAGCACCAACGACCAGGCGCTGATCGACACCATCGAGCGCATCCAGGCGCTGCGCAAGCAGGGCATCCGCACCTTCATCGTCGGCATGGGCGCCGGCGTCGACGAACGCGCCAATCCGGCGGCGTACGCGGTGCTGACCGCGATGGCGATCGCCGGCGGCACCGGCCACGAGTATCCGGCCAACAGCGCGCAGGCCTTCGACGACGCGGTGCAGGTCATCGCGGCGCGCATCAAGTCCTGCGAACTGCCGCCGCCGCCGCTGGGCAGCGTGTACTTCCCGTACGACCGCTACGTGATCCTGCCGAACTACCGCGACAACCACGCGCACATCCTGGCCCACTTCAAGTACATGCAGGCGCATCCGCAGGCGCACGCGGTGCTGCAGGGCAACTGCGACGCGCGCGGCAGCCGCGAGTACAACCTGGCGCTGGGGCAGAAGCGCGCCGAAGTCGTGATGAAGGCGCTGGAGAAGATGGGCATCGCCGCGTCGCGCATGGAAGCGGTCAGCTACGGCAAGGAGCACCCGCGGGCGCAGGGTTCGTCGCAGGCGGCGTGGGCCGAGAACCGGCGCACCGACGTGTACTATCCGGACAGCTCCAACACCGCGGCGCAAGCGGTTCCGCTGAACTGAAGGCCGTGCGGGGCCGGGCACTGCCCGGTCCCGCAACGCCCCGTCCGGGGCGCGCGCTCGCGCTGGGGCGCTTCGTTTTCCCTGCCCCACTCAAGCCCCGATGCCCGCGCTGTCCCTGGCCGATTTCGACTTCGCCCTTCCTCCCGAACTGATCGCGCAGCACCCGGCGCCCGAGCGCAGCGCGAGCCGCCTGCTCGACGCGCGCGGCTCGCCGCTGGTCGACCGCGTGGTCGCCGAGCTGCCTGAGCTGCTGCGTGCGGGCGACCTGCTGGTGTTCAACGACACCCGCGTGATCAAGGCGCGGCTGTTCGGCGCCAAGCCGTCGGGCGGCGCGGTCGAGCTGCTGGTCGAGCGCGTGCTCGACGACGGCGACGTCGTCGCCCACCTGCGCGCCAGCCGCAAACCCACACCCGGGACCCTGCTGCGCATGGACGGCGGCTTCGAAGCCGAGCTGCGCGGCCGCTGGCCCGACGCCGACGGCGCGCTGTTCAGGCTGCGCTTCAGCGACGAGCCGTACGCGCTGATGGAGCGCCACGGCCACGTGCCGCTGCCGCCCTACATCCATCATGCGGACGACGCCGACGACGCGCGCCGCTACCAGACCGTGTTCGCGCGCGTTCCCGGGTCGGTGGCGGCGCCGACCGCGTCGCTGCATTTCGACGAGGCGCTGCTGGCCGCGCTGGCCGCGCGCGGCGTGCAGCGCGCCGACGTCACGCTGCACGTCGGCGCCGGCACCTTCCAGCCGGTCAAGGGCGACGACGTCGCCGCGCACCGCATGCACAGCGAGCGCTTCGAGGTGCCGCAAACGACGTTGCAGGCCATCGCGCGCACGCGCGCCGCCGGCGGCCGCGTGGTCGCGGTCGGCACGACGACGGTGCGCTCGCTGGAAACGGCAGCGCAGCGCTGCCGGCTCGACGAGCTCGACGCCATCGGCGGCGCGGTGCGCGGCGAGACCTCGATCTTCATCACGCCCGGGCACCGCTTCCAGTGGATCGACCTGCTGCTGACCAATTTCCACCTGCCGCGCTCGACGCTGCTGATGCTGGTCGCGGCGTTCTCCGGGCTGCCGCAGGTGCAGGCCGCCTACCGCCACGCTGTCGAGCGCCGCTACCGCTTCTTCAGCTACGGCGACGCCATGCTGCTGCAGCGCGCCGCCGACTGAAACACCGGCAGCTCAACCCAGGCGCTGCGGCCGCGCGCCGGCATAGCCCTGGTAGCCGCTGACGCCGAGATTGCGCAGCAGCGCCAGCCGCGGCTCGGACTCGACGCCGCAGGCCAGCGTCAGGATGTCGAGCGGGCGCGCGACGCGCACCACCGAGGCGATGAAGAACTGGTTCTCGGCGTGCGTTTCGAGGTCCTGCAGGTACGACGAGGCCAGCTTGATGTAGTCGGGTCGCAGCTGCTGCAGGTACTGGAAGGCCGACGCGTGGAAGCCGAAGTTGTCGACCGCGAAGCCGCTGCCCGCTGCACGCAGCCGCGCGACGACGTCGGCCGCGCGCAGCAGATCGTGCGCCAGGCCGAACTCGGAAATCTCGAACACCATGCGCCGCGCCAGCTCCGGCTGCTCGCGCAGCCGGCCGAGCAGGCGCTCGACCAGGGGCTCGTCATGCACCGACTGCATCGACAGATTGACCGCGATCTGGGTCGCGTCGGCGCCGTCCGCCGCGTAGTGGCGGAAGATCGCGTCGAGGAAGGCGCCGTCGAGCGCCGGCATCAGCCCGAAGCGCAGCGCCATCGGGATGAAGCGCGCCGCCGGCACCGGCTCGCCGGTGGCGTCGATCAGCGAGCCGGTGATTTCGCGCTGCAGCACGCGCGGCTCGCCGTCGCCGAAGGCGAACACCGGCTGCTGCCACAGTGCGATGTCGCCGGCGCTGAGCGCGCCGCTGATGAACTCGCGCCACTTGCCGGCACCGGCCGTGTCCAGCGCCGCCGGGTCGTGCTGCACCAGCACCAGATGGTGGCTGCCGGTCTGCGCCAGCGCCTGGCGCACGCCGGCGTCGGCCTCGCCGAGCAGCGCCGAGACGCCGTCGGCGCTGTGCGGCACGTAGACCGCGCCGACGCCGTGGCTGACGCCGGCGCCGCCGCTGCGCTCGATCACCGCGGCCACCGCCTGGTCGAGCTGCTGGCCGCAGCGGCGTGCCGCGTCGAGCTCGACCTGCCAGCCCAGCAGCGCGAAGCTCGACCCACCCAGGCGCGCGCGCAGCGGCTGCGCGCCGGGATCGAATTCGCGCAAGGCGTCGGCCAGCGCGCGCACCAGCGCGTCGCCGGCGGCGAAACCCTGCGCCGTATTCAGCGCGTCCAGCCCCTCGACCTGCACCATGTAGAGCACCGCCGACTGCCCGCCGTGCGTCTGCAGGCTGTTCTCGAGCTGATGCTGGAAGCTGCGCCGGTTGTCGAAGCCGGTCAGCGCGTCGCGATAGGCCTCGACGCGGTAGCGCTCGGCGGTGGCGATCTCCAGTCCGATCGCGTCGCGGATCTTGCCCGACAGCTGGTTGATCGCCTGCACGACGCGGCGCAGCTCGCGCGCACCCGGCAGGCTCTGCACGGTGGTGAAGCGGCGCTCGCCGATGTCCTCGGCGACGGCCTCGATTTCACGCAGCGGGCGCAGGATGGTGCGCAGGAAGGTGCCGAGCAGCGCCAGCGCGACGACGTAGAACACGAGCAGCAGCGCCGTGGCGTCGCGCGTCGTACCCCACAATTGCGCATAGGCGAAATTCGGCGAACTGGTCACGATGACGCGGCCGAGCTGGCGCCAGCCGCCGGTGATCAGGGACTGCGCGCTCGGCGCATCCAGCGGCACCGCGCGCGCGAACCACGCCGGCACGGACGGCGGCGCCGCCGGCAGCTGGCGCAGCAGCAGCGTGCGGCCGCCGGTGTCGACGATGCGGATCGCGCGGTAGTAGCCGCGCTCGAACACCGCGTCGACCGTCGTTTCCATGCGCACGCGGTCGTTGCCGGCCATCGACAGCGGCAGCACCAGACCCAGCGACGTGGCGACGTCCTGCGCGTGCGAGGTCAGCTGCTCCTGAAGGTAGTGGCGCGATGCGCGCACGTAGCTGACCTCGAGGCTCGCCAGCAGCAGCGCGAACAGCATCGAGACCACGATGAAGATGCGTTGGAAGAGTGTCATGCCGCCCCCGTTTCGATCAGTATTGGTTTTCGCGCGCCATGCGCTGCTGCAGGTCGCGCCAGACGCGGATCTGGCTCGAGTTGCCGACCGGACCGCTGACGCCGACCGCCCACAGGTCATCGTCGTTGAAGCTGTACACCGGCACCAGATCGGTGCGCTCGGACGCGCGGTCGATGCCCGGCTGCAGGTTGTCGAGGATGTAGGGGTCGGCGTCGGGCGTCGGGTAGTAGGCCAGCACCATGTGCGGCTCGTCGACCCCGGTGACGGTGACGTAGGTCAGCCGCATGCGGTCGACCGGAACGCCGAGGTCCTTCAGCGTGAAGTACTTGGCGATCGCGTAGGCCTTGCAGTCGGCGTTGTCGGCGCCCAGCGTCTCGACCGGCGACGGCATGTAGTTGGCGTCGCCCCAGGTCGCGTCGTCTTCCTGGTAGGGGATCTCGTTCCAGAACGCGTTGGTCGCGCGCAGCAGCGACATGATCGCCGCCGCGTCGGGCACCGGGCGCGGCGGCGGCTTCGCCGCTGCCGCTGCGTGCGCCGCGAGGCCATGGGCAGCCGACGCCGCTGCCGCCGGCCGGGCGTCCGATGCCGCCCGGGTGGCCGCTCGACGCGCGGCCGACGCGGCGCCGGAGG
>JAJZHH010000098.1 GCA_021804595.1 Pseudomonadota bacterium | reverse complement strand
ATCAGCACCTGGTTGCGCAAGTTCAGCAGCCCGCCGATCGCGCCGCCGCTGAGGTTCTGCGAAATGATCTGGCCGGTGGCCGCGTAAGCGACTTCGGTCTGCGACGCATCAAAGGGGTTGGCTTGGGTCGTCAGCTGGAACGACTGGTTGCCGACGACCAGCGCCTGGCCGTTGCCGGCGTAGACGTCGAACTGGTTGCCTTGCTGCAGTACGGTGACGCCGACCTGACCGGCCAGTTGCTCGATTTGCGCGCTTTGCTGGTCGAGCAGGGTGTTGGGCGCCGCGCCGGTGCTCGACTGGATCGCGATCTGGTTGTTCAGCTTGGCGATCTGACTGGTCAGGTTGTTGACCAGGGCTACGCTTTGCGTGAGCTGCTGGTTGATGCCGTCTCCGACCTGCTGCAGCTGCGCGGCGGTGCTCTGCACCGTCTGCGCGAGCTGGTCAGCCTGGCCGAGCATGGCCTGGCGCGACGCAGTGTCGGACGGATTGGCGGCGACTTGCGCGACGCCGCTGGCGAAGAACTGGTTGATCGCGCTGCTCATGCCGGTGCCGGTTCCGGCCAGCAGTTGCACGATGGGCTGCAGCTGGCTGTTGTAGGTGCTGGCGCCGCTGGCGGTCGCCGTCGTGCCCCACACCTGCGCCTGCATGTAGGCGTTGTAGTTGCGCGTGACCGACGCGATCTGCGTGCCGTTGCCCAGGTACAGGCCGCCGACCAGCGTCGACAGCGCGGTCGTCTGGTTCGCCTGTTCGCGGCTGTAGCCGGCGGTGCCGACGTTGGCGATGTTGTTGCCGGTGACCTGCAGCGCCTGCTGCGACGCCTCGAGTCCGGTCAGCGCGCTGCTGACGAGTCCGCTGATGCCCGACATCTCAACCTCTCCCCAGGCTTTGCGGCGCCGCGGCCCCGCTGCCGTAAGCGCCTTGCAGCGGAGCTCGCGCGACGTCGATCGACCGCCGCAGCACTTCGCTCCAGACGTTGACGCCGTTGAGCACGGTGTCGAACTCGAGCTGCAGCGCGGCGACCTGCGCACGCAGTTCGGCCGACGCCGGCGTGTCCGGCGCGGCGCGGCGGCGCGCGGCGTGCGCGGCCAGCGCTTCGAGCAGCGGCGGCCAGATCGGCTCGACGAACGCGACCTCGCGCAGCGGGTCGTCGCTGAGCAGGGCTTCGCGCTTGCGTCGCAGCACGTCGGTCAGTGCGGCAACCAGTTGCGCCTCGTCGGTCGGTACGGTGGAGCTCATCTTTGCCCCTGGGTTTGCCGATGGAACGTCACGTTGGCGGAAAACTTTAGGGCTGCATGCCGAGCGCGGTCAGCGCGTCGCGCATCACCGGCCCCTGGGCGACCGCCAGCAACTTGGTCGCGTAATGCGGATCGGTCGCGTAGCCGGCGTGCTGCAGCGCGCTGGCGAAGCCGGCGATGTCGCCGCCGCGGCCGCGCGCCTGCTGGTAACGCGGCGAACTGAGCAGCACTTCGGCGTAGTTGCGCACGCTGTCGGCGGCACTGCGGTAGCCGCGGAACGCGGCCGACTCGAATTGCGCGACGCCGTGGCGCACTTCGCGGGTCAGCGCGTCGAAGCGCTCGCCGCTCCAGCTCGTGCCGGCCTTGATGCCGAACAGGTTGTGGCCCGGCGCGTGGCTGCCCCAGCCGGTCTCGAGCGCGGCCTGGGCCAGCAGCGCCACCGGGCTGACCTGCAGCTGCGCGGCGGCCTCGCGCACGCTGGGCAGGATCGCGGCGACGAAGCGGCGCGCGCGTTGCGTCAGCGAGTCGTCGGCGGCGCCGGCCTTGGCGGGAGCGTCGCCGGCCACCGGCGGGGCGGAGGGTGCTGCCGCACCGGCCGCCGCTCCCTGTTGCGCGGCGGCCGCGGCTGCCGCGGCGGCGCCGATGGCCGTGCGCGCCGGCACCGTGTGCATCGTGGCGCCCGGCGCGGCCTTGTCGGTGGCGGCCGGCGCCGCTGCGGCCGCGCCGGCGCCGGCGGTCTTGACGCCGTAGCGCTGGGCCAGTTCGCGGGCCAGGAAGCTCGCGATGCCGACGCCTTGGCCCTGCGCGATCGTCGTCGCCAGTTGCTGGTTCATCATCGACTGGAACATCGGCCCGCCGGTGTCGCCGAGCATGTCGGGGCCGAGCTTGGTTTCCTCCATCGTCGACAGCATGCGCTGCAGCAGCAGCGCTTCGAACTGCTGCGACACCGCCTTGATGGTCTGCGCGTTGCCCGGCGCCGACTGCGCCGCGACCGCCAGCCGGTTCAGTCCCGAGAAGCCGAGCGCGTCCGAGGCGGCCGCGGCGCCGGCGGCGCCGATCATCGAGGAGGGCAGGGCCATCGTCGTGCTCCCGGCATCAGATCACGTCGAGCTGCGCGTGCAGCGCGCCGGCCTGCTTCATCGCCTGCAGGATCGCGATCAGGTCGTTCGGCGTCGCGCCGACCGCGTTGAGCGCGCGCACCACCGCTTCGAGCGTGACCCCGGGCTTGAACATCAGCAGGTCGGCCTGGTCCTGCTTGGCCTTCACCTTGGTGCTCGGCGTGACCACGGTCTGGCCGGCACCCAGCGGGTTGGGCTGGCTGGTTTCGTACTTCGTGTCGATGGTCACCGACAGATTGCCGTGGGCCACCGCGCAGCTGCTCAGCGTGACGTTCTGGCCGAGCACGACGGTGCCGCTGCGCGCGTCGATCACGACCTTGGCCGGCGGTGTCTGCGGATCGACGCCGAGGTCGAGCACGTCGCCGACGAAGGCGGTGCGCGCGCCGGGGTCGGCCGGCGCCTTGACGCGCACGACGCCGGCGTTGAGCGGCACCGCGGTGCCGGCGCCGAACTGCTGGTTGATGCGTTGCGCGATGCGCGCCGCGGTCGCGAAGCTGGCGGTGTCCAGCGTCAGGCTGAGGTCGCCGGGGTGGTCGAAGCTGCTGGCCACGCCGCGCTCGACGGTGGCGCCGTTGGCCACCGTGCCGGCGGTCAGGAAGTTGGTCTGCGTGCTGCTCGACCCGCTCGACGCGCCGAAGCCGCTGACGACGATGCTGCCCTGCGCGACCGCGTAGGTCTGGCCGTCGGCGCCTTTCAGCGGCGTCATCAGCAAGGTGCCTCCGGCCAGGCTCGACGCGTTGCCGACCGCCGACACGGTGACGTTGATCGTCTGCCCGGGTTGCGCGAACGCCGGCAGCTCGGCGGTGACCATCACCGCGGCGAGGTCCTTGGGCTGCAGGTTCGACGCGATCGACGCCGGCAGGTTGATGCCCAGGCGCTGGAACATGTTCAGCAGCGACTGGGTCGTGAACGGAACCTGCGTGGCCTGGTCGCCGGTGCCCGACAGGCCGACGACGAGGCCGTAGCCGACCAGCTGGTTGTGGCGCACGCCTTCGACGTGGGCGAGGTCGCGGATCGCATCGGCGCGCGCCGGCAGCAGCGGTGCGAGCAGCGCGAGCAGCAGCAGCGCCTGTTTCAGGGCGGCGCGTTTCAGAAAGGCCATAGCGAGAGGAAGAAGTTGGTCAGCCACGGCGTCTGCGCCGCGGCGTAGACGCTGCCGTTGCCGCTGTACTCGACGCGCGCGTCGGCGATCTGCGTGCTCAGCACCGTGTTCTGCTGCGTCACGTCGGCGGCGCGGACGACGCCGACGATGCGGATGAACTCGTGGCCGCCATTGAGCATGACTTCCTTCTGCCCCGAGATCTCCAGGTTGCCGTCGCTCATCACGCGCACGACGGTGGCTTGCAGCGTGGTCGTGAAGGTGTTGCTCTGCGCCACCGCGCCGTTGCCGCCGAACTTGGTCGCGCTGTTGCCGCCGATGCCGCTGGACAGCGCCGCCGGCACGCCGCCGAACAGCGCGCTGATGCCGCCCGAGACGCTGTCGGTCTTGCTGATCGAGGTGTTGGTCGACTTCGTCGCGTTGGCGTTTTCCTGGATCTGCACCGTGATCAGGTCGCCGACGCGGTGCGCGCGGGTGTCCTCGAACAGCGCGACATTGGTGCCCGACTGCCAGATCGCGCCGTTGGCCGGGTGCGCGTCGAAGGCTTCGGGCGTGGCCGGGATCGGCAGCGGCTGCAGCTTCTCGCTGGCGCTGCCGAGGCGGTCCGGGTACGAGGCGCAGGCGCCGAGCAGCGCGCAGGCCAGCGCGGCCAGCAGGATGCGCAGCGCGCCGCGCAGGACGGCGTGTTCAGACATTCTGTTCGACGTACTGCAGCATCTGGTCGGACGTCTGCACCGCCTTGCTGTTGATTTCGTAGGCGCGCTGCGTCGTGATCATGTCGACCAGCGCCGAGACGACGTTGACGTTCGACGCTTCCAGGTAACCCTGCTGCAGCGTGCCCAGGCCGTTGAGCGTCGGCTGCCCGGTGTTCGGGCTGCCCGACGAGCCGGTCTGCACGTACAGATTGCCGCCGACGTTCTGCAGCCCGGCCGGGTTGACGAAGCTGGCCAGTTGCAAGGTGCCGACGGTCTGCGGCGCGCTCTGCCCGGGCAGCGTCACCGACACCGTGCCGTCGGTGCCGACGGTGATGCTCTGCGCGTTGGACGGCACCGTGATCGTCGGCTGCACCAGGTAGCCGGTCGAGGTCACCAGCTGGCCCTGGTTGTTGAGCTGGAAGGTGCCGTCGCGGGTGTAGGCGACGGTGCCGTTGGGTTCGAGGATCTGGAAGAAGCCCTGGCCGTTGATCGCCAGATCCAGCGAATTGCCGGTCTGCGTCAGGCTGCCCTGCGTCATCAGCCGCTCGCTGGCCACCGAGGTGACGCCGGCGCCGAGCTGCAGCCCCGACGGGTATTGGGTGGTCTGCGACGATTGCGCGCCAGGCTGGATCATGTTCTGGTAGATCAAGTCCTGGAACACGGTTCGCGCGCTCTTGAACCCGGTCGTGTTCGCGTTGGCCAGGTTGTTCGAAATCACGTCCATGCTCGTCTGCTGGGCTTGCAGACCGGTGGCGGCGACGTAGAGGGAGCGGATCATCGCGGTGTCCTCGGTATCGGTTCGGGGTGGCGGGTCAGCTGACGTTGAGCACTTGCAGCGACGCCTGGCGGTTCTGGTCGACGGTCTGCATCAGCTTGGTCTGCAGCTGGAAGGCGCGGGTGTTGTCGAGCATCTGCACCATCGCGTGCACCGGGTTGACGTTGCTGCCTTCGAGCGCGCCGCTGACCACTTGCACGTTGCCGTCGGTCGGCGCCGGACCCTGCGTGTCGCGGAACAGTCCGTCGGCGCCGCGCTGCAGTTGCGCCGCCGGCGGGTTGACCAGCTGGATGCGGTTGATCACGACCAGATTGCTCGCGGTCGACCCGGCTGGAACGCCGGAGATGGTGCCGTCGGCGCCGATTTGCACCGACTCCAGCGCCGGCAGCGTGATCGGCGCGCCGCCCTGGCCGAGCACCGGCTGCCCGGTGCTGGTCAGCAGCGCGCCGCTGCTGTTGAGCTGCAGGTCGCCGTTGCGCGTGTACGCCGGCTGGCCGTCGGCGCCTTGCACCGCGATCCAGCCCTGGCCGTTGACCGCGACGTCGAGGTTGCGCCCGGTGTGGCGGATCGGCCCGCTGGCCATGTCGGCGGTGGTGCCTTGCGTGGCGACGTAGGCGTTGCTCGGCAGCGGCTCGCCGTACACCGGCAGCGCGCGGAACTGCGCCTGCGCGGCGCGGTAGCCGCCGGTGTCGACGTTGGCCAGGTTGTTGGTCGTGACGTCCTGCTGGCGCAGGACGGCACGGGCACCGGTGGCGGCAATCCAGAGCGTGTCCATGATGTGTCGGAATAGCGTCGTTGATTACAACGAAAGCAAAGTCTGGACCACCTGGTTCTCGGTCTTGATCGTCTGCGAGTTCGCCTGGTAGGCCTGCTGCGCGACGATCAGGTCGACCAGCTGCGTCGACAAGTCGACGTTGGACTCCTCGACCGCGTTGGACTGCAGCACGCCCAGGCCGTTGTTGCTCGGCGTGCCGGTGACCGGCTGGCCCGACGCCGCGGTCGGCATGTAATAGTTGTTGCCGGCGCGCTGCAGGCCTTGCGGTGACGCGAAGTTGGTCAAGGTGACCTTGCCCAGCGTCCAGGTCTGGCCGTTGCTGTAGATCCCCTGCACGGTGCCGTCGGCGCCGATTGACAGATTGTTGAGCTGACCGATGCCGAAGCCGTCGGCGTTGACGCTGTTGACGCCGTCGGCCGCCGAGTAGTTGGTCGAGTTGGCGAAACTGACGCTGATCGCGTTGCCGCTGGCGCCGTCCGACCAGGCGAAGCCCGACGCGACCAGCGTGTTGGTCGTGCCCGAGGTCAGCAGCCGGCCGTTCTGGTCGAAGCTCAGTGCGACCTGCCCCGACCCGGTGAATACGCTGCTGCTCGTTCCAGGGGTCGCGGCGCC
The DNA here is from genome assembly GCA_021804595.1 of Pseudomonadota bacterium. Lineage (GTDB taxonomy): Bacteria > Pseudomonadota > Gammaproteobacteria > Burkholderiales > Burkholderiaceae_C > Thiomonas_A. The sequence goes on along the minus strand of JAJZHH010000098.1, from coordinate 3,239 downwards.
CGAAGCGTAGGCACCGGCGAGCGAGTAGTGCACGTCCCAGGTCTGTCCTGATGTCGCGGTGCCACCCGACGCGAGCGTGTAGTACGTCGTCATCAAGTGCGAGTTGCCCAGGCTGTCGTAAACGGTGCTGACGGTCGAGTAGTTGTAGGTCGTCGGGTCGTTCGGGTTGAACGCGGTGCCGCTGGCGATCGGCGTGTCCGACGCGTTCAGGTTCATCGACAGCGCGACCTTGCCGGTGCCCGACGGTGCCAGCGTGTTGGCGACGACCTGCAGCGGGCCGCTGCCGCTGGTCAGCGTGCCGTTGGTCGCCGGCACGCCGATCAGCTTGGCGCCGTTGCTGTCGACGATGTAGCCGCTGTTGTCGAGGTGGAACTGGCCGTTGCGGCCGTAGACGGTGGCGCCGTTGTAGTCGAACTGGAAAAAGCCCGAACCGTTGATCGCGACGTCCAGCGGGTTGTTGGTCGACTGGATGTTGCCTTGCGAGAACTGCTGGGCGACGGCGGCCACCGAAGTGCCGACGCCGATCTGGCTGTTGACCGGCGCGCTGCCGGCGATCGCCGCGGCGTAGGCGTCGGCGAACTGCGCGTTCGACTCCTTGAAGCCGACGGTGCTGGCGTTGGCGATGTTGTTGCCCATCACCTGCAGGTCGGTCGACGCGGCCTGCAGGCCGGACAGCGCGGTCTGGAAGGAACTCATCTGGCGTTCTCCTCGTTGCGGTCGGCGGGGGTCAGACCACGCCCTGGATGTTGGACAGCGGAACCGAGCCGTTCTGCCCCTGGATCTGCAGCGATGCGCCGTTGCTGCCGCCCAGCAGCACCGCCTGCACCGTGCCGGTACCGAACGGCGTTGCGCCGACCGCGTTGCCGCTGGCGTCGACCGCCTGCACGTTGAAGGTGTAGTTGCCGGCCGCCGCCTGCTGGCCGCTGCTGTTCTTGCCGTCCCAGCTGAAGCTCTGCACGCCGGCCGGCAGCGCGCCCAGGTCCATCGTGTCGACGGTCTGCCCGGCGCTGTCGAGCACCTGCACCTGCACGTCGGTCGCGGCACCCGACAGCGTGAAGCCGCCGGCGCTGCCGCCGCTGGTGCCCAGGCTCATCGAATTGCTGTCGAACACGACGTTGTGGCCGACCAGGTTGGCGGCCTGCAGCCCTTGCGACTGCGCCAGTTGCGCGGTCAGCGCCGACATCGACTGCTGGATCGATTGCACGCCGCTGGCGGTGCTGAACTGCGCCAGTTGGGCCGAGAGGTCGGAATTGCTCATCGGGTTCAGCGGATCCTGGTTGGTCAGCTGGGTGACGAGCAGGTTGTAGAAGCTGTTGGCGTTGGCCAGCGCCGACATGCCGCTGGCGCTGCTGCCCGAAGTCGCCGCGCTGCTGCTCGTCTGCAGCGAGGCGATCAATGAGTTGGTGCTGTTGTTGATCGGAGTGGTCATCGCGTTTCCTTCATGCCGTCAATGTCACTGGCCCAGCGTCAGCGTCTTGGCCAGCAGGTTCTTGGTCGTGTTCATCACGTTGACGTTGGCCTGGTAGGCGCGCGACGCCGAAATCATGTTGACCATTTCGTCGACCGGGTTCACGTTCGGATAGCTGACATAGCCCTGCTTGTTCGCCAGCGGATTGCCCGGGTCGTAGACCAGCTTGAGCGGGCCGGGCTTCTCGACCACGCCGGCGACCTGCACGCCGTCGACGCCGGCCGTGCCGCCGTCGAGCGGCTGCGCGGCGAAGACGACTTCGCGGGCGCGGTAGGTCTGGCCGTTCGAGCTGGTCGCCGAGTCGGCGTTGGCCAGATTGCTGGCGACGACATTGAGGCGGTAGCTCTCGGCGTTGAGGCCCGAATTGGCGACGTCGAGCGCGCTGAACAGGGACATGGTGGTGGCTCCTTCGATGCCTTGACGTTCAACCGGTGATCGCCGACGCCAGCGTCTTGATCTTGCCGGTGATGAACGTCAAGTCGGCTTCGTACTGCAGGCTGTTGCGCGCGAACGCGGCCTGCTCGCGGTTCATGTTCACGCTGTTGCCGTCCAGGCGCACGCTGTTGCCGGCCTGGTAGGCGACGAACGCGGCAGCCGGCTCGGCCGTCGACTGCGGCTGCAGCTGCGCGGCGTTGTCGGTGGCCAGCGGCATGGCCTGGCCCTGGCCCGACAGCGCGCCGCGCAGCGCGGCACTGAAATTGAGGTCGACGGCCTTGTAGTTCGGCGTGTCGGCGTTGGCCATGTTCGCTGCCAGCAGCTGCTGGCGGTACGCGCGCAAGTCGAGCGATTGCTGCAGCAGCGCGAAGTGTTGGTCGAGGGCGGTGGTCATGACGGGCTTTCAAGTTCGACGCCGCTTCTGATGCAGGAAACATGCCAGCGCCTCGCAGCTCATGGCCCGGGGGAGGCGGTGACGCGTGGCTGGCGCCGCGGCGGCGGCGTCGTGGCCCCCGGCGGCAAGGGTTTGCCGCTCGGCCTTGCCGCCCGCGCGGAGGGCGCCGCCGTTCAGGGCTTGCTGGCCCGAAGCTTGCAAGGACCGTCTCGATGCCCGTTCGGGCGCTACGTTTGCCGTCGCTTCGATGTCCCACCGCCAGCGTTTCGTCGTCTTGATCCTGCTGCTGAGCTGTGGCGCGCTGCTGCGCGCCGCGCCAGCGCGTGCCGCGGCGACCTTCGAGCCGGCCGCGGCGATTCGCGACGTCGCGGCGCGCTTCGTGCGCGAACAGATGCCGGCGGCGCTGCGCGCCCAGGCCCACATCGACGTGCAGGGGCCCGCGCCGGCGCTGCATTTCCCGCGCTGCGTGCAACTGCAGGCGCGCGCGTTCGGCGCCGCATCGCCGTTCGGCGCGCAGACCGTCGAAGTCTCGTGCCAGGGGCCGCAGCGCTGGTCGCTGTATCTGCCGGTGCGCGTCGACACGCTGCAAGGCGCGGTGCTCGTGCTGCGTGCGCTGGGCGCCGGACACGTGATCGCGCCGGCCGACCTGACCGTGGTCTCGCGCGACCTCTCCAGCCTGCCAGCCGGGGCCTTGTCGGACCCGCGCCAGGCCGTCGGCCAGGTGCTGCGCTACGGCGTCGCCGCCGGGCAGGCGCTGAGCCGCGACATGCTGCGCGGCCCCCAGCTGATTCATTACGGTCAGTCGGTGTCGCTGCTCGCGGTGGCCCCCGGCATGCGGCTCAGTGCGCTGGGCATCGCGCTGCAGGACGGCAGCCAGGGGCAGGACATCCTCGTGCGCAACGCGCAGTCGGGCCGCGTCGTGCACGGCGTGGTCGGCGCCGA
>JAJZHH010000012.1 GCA_021804595.1 Pseudomonadota bacterium | reverse complement strand
GCCGGCGCGCGCGTCGATGCGGCCGACGCCGAGTTCGCGCAGCGAGCCGGGCACGATGCCCGGCACCTGCAGCACCGGCAGCACGCCGCGGGGCAGCGCGGCGCGCTGCGCCAGCGTGTCGATGCGCGCGACCACCGGGCGCGCGCCGGGCAGCTGCGCGGCGGCCATCGCCAGCACTTCGGCGTCGCCGTAGACGACGGCGTCGGCGGCGGCGCCGGCGGCAAAGGCCTTGACGATGATTTCCGGGCCGATGCCGCAGGCATCGCCCATGGTGATCGCCAGCGGGATGTCAGGCGGGGTTGTCGATGTCGACATGGAAGTGCTCGAGGTCGAATTGCGCGGCCAGCTGCGCTCCCAGCGCCTGCACGCCGTAGCGCTCGGTGGCGTGGTGGCCGCAGGCCAGATAGGCGACTCCGGTCTCGCGCGCGCTGTGCACGGTCGGCTCGGAGATTTCGCCGCTGAGGTAGGTGTCGGCGCCGGCGGCCGCGGCCTGCTCGATCCAGCCCTGCGCGGCGCCGGTGCACCAGGCCAGCCGGCCGACCGCGCGCGCCGGGTCGCCGACCAGCAGCGGCGCGCGGCCCAGCGCGCGCTCGACCGAGGCGGCCAGCTCGGCCAGCGTCGCGCAGCGCGGCGCGCGGCCGAGCATGCCCAGCGCATCGCGACCGAAGCGCGCGTCGACCTGCCAGCCCAGCCGCGCGGCCAGCTGCGCGTTGTTGCCGAGCTCGGCGTGGGCGTCCAGCGGCAGGTGGTAGGCGTAGAGGTTGATGTCGGCACCGAGCAGCGCGGCCAGGCGCCGGCGCTTCGGGCCGAGCACGCGCGCATCCTCGCCGCGCCAGAACCAGCCGTGGTGCACGAGCAGCGCGTCGGCGCGCAAGGCGACGGCGCGCTCGACCAGCGCCAGGCTGGCGGTGACGCCGCTGACGATGCGCTCGATGCGCGCACGCCCCTCGACCTGCAGCCCGTTTGGGCCATAATCGTCGAAGGCGTCGACACGCAGGAGATCGTTCAGATGGGCGGTCAGGCGTTCGCGTTCGATCATGGGGTTCTCGAGTTGATGCGCAAGCTTTGGTTGATTTTCGCTCAAGCGGTCACGGTCATCGTCGCCGGGCTGTTCGTGCTGCGCGCGGTGGCGCCGTCGTGGCTGGCGCCGCGGGTGACCGTGGTGCGCGAAACGGCGGCGCCACTGCACGCCGCGGCGCCTTGGGTCGCGGCGCCGGCGGCCGCGGTATCGTTCGCCGCCGCCGCGCAGCGCGCGATGCCGGCGGTGGTCGCGGTGACGTCGACGCGGCCGCCGACCGCGCGCCAGCGCCGGCTGTTCGGCGACACGGTGCCCACCGTCGGGCTGGGCTCGGGGGTGATCGTCAGCGCCGACGGCTACGTGCTCACCAACGACCACGTGGTCGACGGCGCGTCGCGCATCGTCGTCAAGCTCGCCGACCACCGCGAAGCGCGCGCGCGCATCGTCGGGCTCGACCCCGACACCGACCTGGCGGTGCTGCACATCGACCTCGATCACCTGCCGACGCTGGCCTTCGCCGACGACGGCCACGCGCGCGTCGGCGACGTCGTGCTGGCGATCGGCTACCCGTTCGGCGTCGGCCAGACCGTCACCCAGGGCATCGTCAGCGCGCTCGGGCGCAACGAGCTGGGCATCAACACCTACGAGAACTTCATCCAGACCGACGCGGCGATCAACCCCGGCAACTCGGGCGGCGCGCTGGTCGACATGCGCGGGCAGCTGCTGGGCATCAACACCGCGATCTTCTCGCGCTCGGGAGGGTCGCTGGGCATAGGCTTCGCGATCCCGGCGTCGACCGCGCGCAACGTGATGCAGCAGCTGATCGCCACCGGCCACGTGCTGCGCGGCTGGATCGGCGTCGCCCCGCGCGACCTCAGCAGCCGCGAGGCCACCGCGCTGCACCTCGACGAAGGCGTGCGCATCAACGCGGTGCTGCGCGGTGGCCCCGCCGCGCGCGCCGGGCTGCACGCCGGCGACGTCGTGCTGGCGATCGACGGCCGCCGCGTGCGCGACACCGGCGATCTGCTCAACGCGGTGGCCGCGCTGCGCCCGCACGCGCAGGCCACGCTGCGCGTGCTGCGCGACGGCAGCACGCGTGAGCTGCAACTGACCGTGGGACTGCGCCCGGCCAGCGCCGACCGCGACCGCGGCGGGCCGGGCGGGCATTCCTGAGCGCGCCCTACGAAGCCCTCGCCGCCTGCAGGCGGCGAGGTGGGAGCGCGCAGCGCGTTGGCGGCAAATCCTGCGCGCGGCGCACGGCCGCTCCGAAGCCGCGCAGCGCGTGCGGGCCGACCCTCCGCAGCGCGCTCAGGGCGTCTTGTCGTCCGCCTTGTCGGCTGCGCCGCCCGGCTCGGGCCTGGCGTCGTCGTCAGGCGGCGCGGCGTAGCGGCCGAGCAGGCGCGCGCCGACGATGCCGACTTCGTAGAGCAGGATCATCGACACGGCCAGCGACGTCTGCGAGAACACGTCAGGCGGCGTGATCACCGCGGCGATGATGAAGGCGACGACGATGAAGTACGAGCGCCATTGCTTCAGCTGCGCGATCGTCAGCACGCCGAAACGCACCAGCAGCATCAGCACCACCGGCACTTCGAACGCGGCGCCGAAGGCGAGGAACAGCGTCATCACGAAGCCGAGGTAGGACTCGATGTCCGGCGCCGCGGTGATGACTTTCGGCGCGACGTCCTGGATGAAGGTGAACAGGCGGCCGAGGACGATGAAATAGGCGAACGCGACGCCGAGGTAGAACAGCACCGTGCTGATGAAGATCAGCGGAACGACGAGGCGCTTCTCGTGCGCGTACAGCCCCGGTGCGACGAAGGCCCACAGCTGGTACAGCACCGCCGGCAGCGCGACCATCAGCGACGCCAGCAGCGTGAGCTTGAGCGGCACCAGGAACGGCGTGATGACGCCGATGGCGATCATCGTCGAGCCGTGCGGCAGGTGGCTGATCAGCGGCCGCGCGAACAGGTCGAACAGCCCCGACGGGCCCGGGTAGAGCATCAGCGCGGCGAACACGACGGCGATCGAAATGATCGCGCGGATCAGGCGGTCGCGCAGTTCGATCAAATGGGTGATGAACGGCTGTTCGGCGTCGGCTTCGCTCGGCTGGGTGTCGCTCACGGGATGCTGGGTTCGGGGTGGACGCTGAGGCTTTCAGCCGCGCCGCGTCTGGCGCGCGGCACGCGCGGCGGCCGACAGCGCATGGCGACGCACGCGCGACTGCCGCCGGTACCAGACCGGCACCGCCGGCGGCTGGCGCCGCGTGCGCCGGGCGCTCGGCGCGTCGCCCAGGTAGGGCTGCGGGCCGGCGGGCAGCGCATCGGCGGACGTGTCGGCGTCGCCGTGCAGGCCCGAGGTGGCTTCGCGCCACGCGGCGTCGAATTCGTCGTGGATCTGGCCGACGTTGTCGGCCACCGAAGTCTGGATCTGGCGCACCGACTCCTCGACGCTGGCTTTCATCGAGCGCAGCTCCTCGAGATCCATCTGCCGGTTGACCTCGGACTTGACGTCGGCCATGTAGCGCTGCGCGCGGCCGATCAGGTTGCCGACGGTGCGCGCGACGCGGGGCAGCCGCTCGGGGCCGAGCACGACCAGCGCGACCACGCCGATCACGCCAAGTTCCGAAACGCCGATGTCGAACATGCTGGATTGCGCTGGCGAACAAAAAGGCCGGCGCGATCGCCGGCCGGCGCCGTGGCGCTAACGGTTCAGGATGACTTTTCCTTCGCCTCGACGTCGATGGTGTCCTTCTTCACCGCGCCTTGCTGCGCGATGGCCTGCTTGTTGTCGGCTGCAGCGCTTTCGCCTTCGCCGTCACGCATGCCTTCCTTGAAGCCCTTGACCGCGGCGCCGAGGTCGGTGCCGATGTTCTTCAGCTTCTTGGTGCCGAACACCATCATCACGATGACGAGAACGATCAGCCAGTGCCAAATGCTCAAACCGCCCATTTCTCCACCTCCACGCAAAGCTGCGGCGGCACCGCCAAGTGCGGTGCAATCCGCGTTATTTTACCTGGGTACGCGCGGCGAACTCGTCGAGCCCCGACAAACCTTCACGTCGCGCAAGTTCGCGCAGCACTTCAGCCGGCTTCACGTCGTGCGCGGCCAGCGCCACCAGGCAGTGGAACCACAGGTCGGCGGCTTCGTAGACGAGCTGTGCACGGTCGCCGCCCTTGGCCGCGAGCACGAACTCGGTGGCCTCCTCGCCGACCTTCTTCAGCACCGCGTCGTCGCCCTTGGCGAACAGGCGCGCGACGTAGGACGTCGCCGGATCGGCCGTCTTGCGGCCTTCGATGACCTCGGCGAGGCGTTCGAGCACGTCGTGGACAGGGGCTTGGCTCATCGGTAGATGCTTTCGGGGTCCTTCAGCACCGGCTCGACGCTGGCCCAGCGCTGGTCCTGCAGTTCGCGGTAGAAGCACGAGTGGCGCCCGGTGTGGCAGGCGATGCCGGGCTCGTGGCCGAGCTGGCGCACGCGCAGCAGCAGCACGTCGCCGTCGCAGTCCAGGCGGATCGATTCGACTTTCTGCACATGGCCCGATGCCTCGCCCTTGTGCCACAGCCGGCCGCGCGAGCGCGACCAGTAGACGGCCTCGCCGAGTTCGACGGTGCGCTGCAGCGCGTCGCGGTTCATCCACGCCATCATCAGCACGTCGCCGCTGTCGGCTTCCTGCGCGATCGCGGGCACAAGGCCGGCTTCGTCCCAGCGAATGTCGTCGATCCAGTCCATGCGCGAAGTGTAGTGCGGCGCGTCAGCTCTGCAGCCGCATCGGGATGCCCTGCGCGGCCATGAAGCGCTTGGCCTCGCCGACCGTGTGTTCGCCGTAGTGGAAGATGCTCGCCGCCAGCACCGCGTCGGCGTGGCCCTGGCGGATGCCGTCGGCCAGGTGCTGCAGCCCGCCGACGCCGCCGGAGGCGATCACCGGCACCGGCACCGCATCGGCCACCGCGCGCGTGAGCTCGAGGTCGAAACCGGCCTTGGTGCCGTCGCGGTCCATGCTGGTGAGCAGGATCTCGCCGGCGCCGGCCTCGGCCATGCGCTGCGCCCACTGCACCGCGTCGAGCCCGGTGTTGCGGCGCCCGCCGTGGGTGTAGACGTCCCAGCCGCCGTCGCGGCGCTTGGCGTCGATCGCGACGACGATGCACTGCGCGCCGTAGCGCGCGGAGGCCGCGGCGATCACGTCGGGGTTGGCGACCGCCGCCGAGTTGAAGCTGACCTTGTCGGCGCCGGCGTTGAGCAGCCGGCGCACGTCGTCGACGCTGCGCACGCCGCCGCCGACGGTCAGCGGAATGAACACCTGCGCGGCGACCGCTTCGATCATGTGCAGCAGCATGCCGCGGTCGTCGCTGGTCGCGGTGATGTCGAGGAAGGTCAGCTCGTCGGCGCCCTGCTCGTTGTAGCGCGCGGCAACGTCGACCGGGTCGCCGGCGTCGCGCAGGCCGACGAAGTTGACCCCCTTGACGACGCGCCCGCCGGTGACGTCAAGGCAGGGAATGACGCGCTTGAACAGCATCAGGCCTCCTCGGCCGCGGCGGCCACGCGCTGCTGCGCGGCCTTGAAGTCGAGCGCGCCGGTGTAGATCGCGCGGCCGCAGATCACGCCTTCGACGCCGCTGGGCTCGACTTCGAGCAGGCGCTCGACGTCGGCCATGCCGGCCAGGCCACCGCTGGCGATGACCGGAATGGTCAGCGCCTCGGCCAGCCTGACGGTGGCGTCGATGTTGATGCCGGTGAGCATTCCGTCGCGGCCGATGTCGGTGTAGATCACCGCCTCGACGCCGTATTCCTCGAACTTGCGCGCCAGGTCGACGACTTCGTGGCCGGTCAGCTTGCTCCAGCCGTCGGTGGCGACCTTGCCGTCGCGCGCGTCGAGGCCGACGATGATGTGGCCGCCGAAAGCGCTGCACGCCTCTTTCAGGAAGCCGGGGTTCTTCACCGCGGCGGTGCCGATGATCACGTAGCCCAGGCCGTCGTCGAGGTAGCGCTCGATGGTTTCGAGGTCGCGGATGCCGCCGCCGAGCTGCACCGGGATGTCGGCGCCGACTTCGCGCAGGATGGCGCGGATCGCCGGCTCGTTTTCCGGGCGCCCGGCGAAGGCGCCGTTGAGGTCGACCAGGTGCAGGCGCTGCGCGCCCTGCTCGACCCAGTGCCGCGCCATCGCGGCCGGGTCACGGGAAAACACGGTGGCGGCTTGCATTTCGCCTTGCTCGAGGCGCACGCATTCGCCGTTCTTCAGATCGATCGCGGGGATCAGCAACATGGCAGCACGGTTCGGGACAGCGTTGACAGGATGGGTTGGCGATACAGGCAATGATGGTGGTAGACCACGGAACCGCTCAAGGGTTCCAGTCGAGGAAGTTGCGGTACAGCGCAAGCCCGGCCGCGGCGCTCTTCTCGGGGTGGAACTGGGTCGCGAAAATGTTATCCCTGGCGACCGCACTGGCAAAAGTCACACCGTAATCGGTCGTGCCGGCCACGTCAGCCTGAAGGGACGGATTCGCGTAGAAACTGTGAACGAAATAGAACGCCGCCTCCTGCGCCACCCCCGCCCACAGCGGGTGGACGACGCCGTCGGGCGCGCACTGGTGCACCGCGTTCCAGCCCATGTGCGGCACCTTGTAGCGGCTGCCGTCGGGCTGCAGCAGGCCGTCGAGGCGAAAACGGCGCACGTCGCCGCCGATCAGGCCGAGGCCGTCGGTGGGGCCTTCCTCGCTGCGCTCGAGCAGCATCTGCATGCCGACGCAGACGCCGAACAGCGGCCGTCCGCCGGCCACCGCGTCGAGCACCGCGCGCTGCAGCCCGCAGTCGTGCAGCTCGCGCATGCAGTCGGGCATCGCGCCCTGGCCGGGCAGCACGATGCGATCGGCCGCGCGCACTTGCGCCGCGTCGGCGCTGACGACGACGCGCCACGGCAGGCCGCGGGCGACGTGCAGCACGGCCTGCGACACCGAGCGCAGGTTGCCCATGCCGTAATCGACGATGACGACGGTTTTCATCCGCTCTGGGGAAGGGTTTCGGCTGTTGAGGGAAAGCGTGGCCGCGCGCGGCGCGGCCGCTGGCGTTACAGGGAGCCCTTGGTCGACGGAATCGCGCCGGCGGCGCGCGGATCGATTTCGGCGGCCGCGCGCAGCGCGCGGGCGAAGGCCTTGAACACGGTCTCGCACTGGTGGTGCGAGTTCTCGCCGCGCAGATTGTCGATGTGCAGCGTGATCTGGGCGTGGTTGACCAGACCCTGGAAGAATTCGTGCGCCAGCTCGACGTCGAACTGGCCGATCGACGCGCGCGTGAACGGCACGTTCCAGACCAGCCCCGGGCGCCCGGAGAAGTCGACGACGACGCGCGACAGCGCCTCGTCCAGCGGCACGTAGGCGTGGCCGTAGCGGCGCACGCCCTTCTTGTCGCCGAGCGCGGCGGCCAGCGCCTGGCCCAGCGTGATGCCGACGTCCTCGACCGTGTGGTGGCCGTCGATGTGCAGGTCGCCGCGAGCGCTGACGACGAGGTCGACCAGCGCGTGGCGGGCGATCTGGTCGAGCATGTGGTCGAAGAAGCCGATTCCGGTGTCCAGCCTGGACTGGCCGCTGCCGTCGAGGTTCAGCTCGACTTCGATCCGCGTCTCGGCGGTTTCACGGGTGACTTGGGCGCGTCGCATGGCTCGGATGTTAACCAAGCTTACAGAGCTTGCGACAAGATTTCACGCAAAGCCTGCAGCAAAGCGTCGCATTGTGCGTCGGTGCCGACGCTGATGCGCAGGAATTGGGCGATCCGCTCGGGCCGCGCGAAGTGGCGCACCAGGATGCGGCGCGCGCGCAGCTCGGCGGCCAGCCGCGCCGCGTCGGCGGCCGGGTGGCGCGCGAACACGAAGTTGGCCGCCGACGGCAGCACGTCGAAGCCCAGCTCGGCCAGGCCCGCGATCAGCTGCTCGCGGCTGGCGATGATGCGCGCGCAGGTGTCGGCGAACCAGGCGTCGTCGCGCATCGCCGCGGTCGCGCCGGCCAGCGCCAGGCGATCGAGCGGGTAGGAGTTGAAGCTGTCCTTGACCCGGGTGAGCCCGTCGATCAGCTCGGGCGCGCCGACGCAGTAGCCGACGCGCAGCCCGGCCAGCGCGCGCGACTTCGACAGCGTGCGCACGACCAGCAGGTTCGGATGGCCGTCAAGCAGCGCCAACGCGCTGCGCGCGCCGAAGTCGACGTAGGCCTCGTCGACCACGACGACGCTGTCGCGGTTGCCGCGCAGCAGCCGCTCGATCTCGGCCAGCTCCAGCGCGATGCCGGTCGGCGCGTTCGGGTTGGCCAGCACGATGCCGCCGTTGCGCGGCCGCGCCAGATAGTCGTCGACGCGGATGTGCAAGGCCTCGTCGAGCGCGACCGGCTCGGCGTCGATGCCGTACAGCTTCGCATACACCGGGTAGAAGCTGTAGCTGATGTCGGGCAGCAGCAGCGGCGCATCGTGGCGCAGCAGCGCCATGAAGACGTGGGCCAGCACTTCGTCGGAGCCGTTGCCGACGAACACCTGGGCGAGGTCGACGCCGTGGTGCGCGGCGATCGCCGCGCGCAGCTCCAGCGCCTGCGGGTCCGGGTACAGGCGCAGCGCGTCGCCGCCGGCGGCGGCGATCGCGTCGAGCACCGCGCGGCTCGGCGGATACGGGCACTCGTTGGTGTTGAGCTTGATCAGCCCGTCGATCTTCGGCTGCTCGCCCGGCACGTAGGGCGTCAGGCCGTGCACGACTTCGCTCCAGAAGCGGCTCACCGCGCCAGCCTCAGTTCGGCGGCGCGCGCGTGCGCCTGCAGCCGCTCGCCGTGCGCGAGCACCGACGCGATGCGGCCGAGCCGGTCGGCGCCGGCGGCGCTGACTTCGATCAGGCTGCTGCGCTTGATGAAGTCGTACACGCCCAGCGGCGACGAGAAGCGCGCGGTACCCGAAGTCGGCAGCACGTGGTTGGGGCCGGCGCAGTAGTCGCCCAGCGACTCCGAGGTGTAGGCGCCGAGGAAGATGGCGCCGGCGTGGCGCAGCCGGTCGGCCAGCGGACGCGGCTGTGCGCAGGCCAGCTCGAGGTGCTCGGGGGCGATGCGGTCGGCCAGTGCGCAGGCCTCGTCGAGGTCGCGCACGCGGATCAGCGCGCCGCGGTCGCGCAGCGAGGCCTCGATGATGTCGCGCCGCGCCATGTCGGGCAGCAGCCGCGCGATGGCCTGCGCGACCGCGTCGAGGTAGGCCGCGTCGGGGCACAGCAGGATGCTTTGCGCCAGTTCGTCGTGCTCGGCCTGGCTGAACAGGTCCATCGCCACCCAGTCCGGCGGCGTGCTGCCGTCGGCGATGACCAGGATTTCCGACGGGCCGGCGATCATGTCGATGCCGCAGATGCCGAACACGCGGCGCTTGGCCGCGGCGACGTAGGCGTTGCCGGGGCCGGTGATCTTGTCCACGCGCGGCACCGTCGCGGTGCCCCAGGCCAGCGCGCCGACCGCCTGCGCGCCGCCGATGGCGAAGGCGCGGCTGACGCCGGCCACGGCCGCGGCGGCCAGCACCAGCGGGTTGCGCTCGCCGCCCGGCGTGGGCACGACCATGACGATTTCGGGCACGCCGGCGACGTGCGCCGGAATCGCGTTCATCAGCACCGACGACGGGTACGCCGCCTTGCCGCCGGGAACGTAGATGCCGACGCGGTCCAGCGGGGTGACCTTCTGCCCGAGCAGCGTGCCGTCGGCGTCGCGGTACTCCCAGCTGCGCCCGACCTGCTCCATCTGCAGCTGGTGGTAGTCGCGCACGCGCGCCGCCGCCTCGACCAGCGCGTCGCGCTGCTCGGCCGGGATCTCGCGCAGCGCGCGCTGCAGCGAGGGCTGGTCGATTTCCAGCGCGGCGACGGCGGCGGCGTCGACGCGGTCGAAGCGCGCGGTGTACTCGAGCACCGCGGCATCGCCGCGGCGGCGCACGTCGTCGACGATGGCGCCGGCGCGGGTGTCGATCTCGGCATTCTCCTCGGCCATGCGCGCGAACAGCGCGTCGAACGCGGCGTCGAAGTCGGCCGCCGCGGTGTCGAGCCGGCGCAGCTGCAGGGGGGCGTTCATCGGGCGTTCTCCGGTTGCGCGGCGACCGCGGCGCGCAGCGCGTCGACCAGCGGGCGCAGTTGCGCGGCGCGCGTCTTGTAGCTGGCCTGGTTGACGATCAGCCTGGACGAGATGTCCATGATGCGCTCGACTTCGACCAGTCCGTTGGCCTTCAGCGTGCCGCCGCTGGAGACGAGGTCGACGATGGCGTCGGCCATGCCGATCAGCGGCGCCAGCTCCATCGAGCCGTACAGCTTGACCAGGTCGACGTGCACGCCCTTGGCGGCGAAGTGCTCGCGCGCCAGGTGCACGTATTTGGTCGCCACGCGCAGCCGCGCGCCCTGGCGCACGCGCTGCGCGTAATCGAAGTCGCCGCGCGTGGCCACCGCCAGCCGGCAGCGCGCGATGCCCAGGTCGAGCGGCCGGTACAGGCCGTCGCCGCCGAGCGTGGCGTCGGCCTCGAGCAGCACGTCGAGCCCGGCGACGCCGAAGTCGGCGCCGCCGTAGCGCACATAGGTCGGCACGTCGCTGGCGCGCACCAGCACGACGCGCAGGTCGTCGCGGTTGGTCGGCAGGATCAGCCGGCGGGTGGAATCGGGGTCCTCGGTGACGCTGATGCCGGCGCGCGCCAGCAGCGGCAGCGTGTCGTCGAAAATGCGGCCCTTGGACAGCGCGAGTGTCAGCATGGTCGGGTCTCGTCGAAGGTGCGCGCTCAGGCGCGCAGTCGCTCGATGCGCGCGCCGAGGGCGCCGAGCTTGTGCTCGATGGCCTCGTAGCCGCGGTCCAGGTGGTAGATGCGCTCGATCACGGTGGTGCCTTCGGCGGCCAGACCGGCGATGACCAGCCCGGCCGAGGCGCGCAGATCGGTGGCCATCACGGTGGCGCCCGACAGCCGCTCGACCCCCTGCACGACACAGGTGTTGCCTTCGATGGTGATGTTGGCACCCAGCCGCACCAACTCCTGCACGTGCATGAAGCGGTTCTCGAAAATGGTCTCGGTCAGCGTCGCCGCACCTTGCGCGACGCAGTCGACGGCCATGAACTGCGCCTGCATGTCGGTGGCGAAACCGGGGTATTCGCCGGTGCGCACCGACACCGCGCGCGGCCGACCACCGGGCAGTGCGTCGGCGCGCACGCGCACCCAGTCGTCGCCGCAGTCGACCTCGGCGCCGGCGTCGCGCAGCTTGTCGAGCAGCGCGTCGAGGTGGCGCGGCACGCAGTCGCGCACGACGACGTCGCCGCGCGTGGCCAGCGCCGCGCACAGGAAGGTGCCGGCCTCGATGCGGTCGGGCACGACGCGATGCGCGGCGCCGCCGAGTTCGGCCACGCCTTCGATGCGGATGCGCGAACTGCCGGCGCCGTCGATGCGCGCGCCCATCTTGTTCAGCAGCGCGGCCAGGTCGGCGACCTCGGGCTCCTGCGCGGCGTTCTCCAGCACGGTCTCGCCGTACGCCAGCGCGGCGGCCATCATCAGGTTCTCGGTGCCGGTGACGGTGATCATGTCGGTGGTGATGCGCGCGCCGCGCAGCCGGCCGTCGGGCACGCTGGCGACGATGTCGCCGTGCTCGATGTCGACCCTGGCGCCGAGCAGCTGCAGCCCCTTGACGTGCTGGTCGACCGGGCGCGCGCCGATCGCGCAGCCGCCGGGCAGGCTCACGCGCGCGTGGCCGAAACGCGCCAGCAGCGGGCCGAGCACCAGGATGCTGGCGCGCATGGTCTTCACGCGCTCGTAGGGCGCGACGCAGTCGTGCACCGCGTCGGCCTGAAGGCGCACGCGCGCACCGTCGCGCGCGACGCTCACGCCCATGCCGCCGAGCAGCGCGCCGAGCGTGCGCACGTCCATCAACTGCGGCACGTTGTCGAGCTCGAGCGGCTGCGCGCTGAGCAGGCTGGCGGCCATCTCGGGCAGCGCGGCATTTTTCGCGCCGCTGGCGCGAACGTCACCGCGCAGCGGCTGCTGGCCGTGGATACGAAGTCTGTCCATGAAAGGGGGGAATCGTCAGTCGGCGATCGCTTCGCCGGGCGCGAAGGTGCGCATCGACAGCGCGTGGACCTGTTCGCGCATGCGCTCGCCGAGCACGCCGTAGACCAGCCGGTGCCGCGCCAGCCGGTTCAGCCCGGTGAAGGCCGGGCTGACGATGGTGGCGAAATAGTGGCGGCCGTCGCCGTCGACCTCGAGCCGGGTGCATTCGAGCCCGGCGGCGATCAAGGCGCGCAGCTGCGCGGGGGTCGGAGGGGTCGTGTCCATCGCTTCAGTAACGCAGTTTGTAGCCGCGGTGCAGCCAGTTCAGCGCGATGCCGCCGCACACCGCGTTGCCGAGCAAACCCGCAAGCAGGGACAGCCACGGCGACACGTCCGACGCGCCGAAGAATCCATAGCGGAAACCGTCGACCAGGTAGAAAAAGGGGTTGAGGTGCGAAACCACCATCCAGAACGGCGGCAGCGCGTTGACCGAGTAGAACACACCGGAAAGGAAGGTCGCCGGCACGATCAGGAAGTTCTGGAACGCGGCCATCTGGTCAAATTTCTCGGCCCAGATCCCAGCGATCAGCCCGAGCGCGCCGAGCATGGCCGCGCCGAGCAGCGCGAACACGACGATCCACAGCGGGTGCGCGAACTGCAGCGGCACGAACAGCCAGGCGACGACGAGCAGGCTGCCGCCGACGCCGAGGCCGCGCGCGACCGACGCGCCGACGTAGCCGATGTACATCTCGCCGGCACGAAGCGGCGACAGCAGCATGAAGACCAGGTTGCCGGTGATCTTGGACTGGATCAGCGACGACGAGGTGTTCGCGAACGCGTTCTGCAGCACGCTCATCATCGCCAGCCCCGGAATCAGGAAGCTGGTGTACGGCACGCGGCCGAACATCCGGATATGGCCCGAAATCGCGTGCGAGAAGATCAGCAGGTACAGCAAGCTGCTGACCATCGGCGCGCCCAGCGTCTGCAGGCCGACCGACCAGAAGCGCAACACTTCCTTGCGCAGCAGCGACCACACGCCGCCGCTCCAGTAACCGGTGGCGGGCATCAGCGGGCTCAACGTGGCGCCTGCGGCACTGCGCGGCTCGGTGCTCATGCCGCCTCCAGCGGACGCGCCGCGCCACGGCCGGCGAGCTGCAGGAAGGCGTCCTCGAGGTCGGCGCGGCGCACTTCGAGCTCGTCGATGTCGCAGCCGGCTTCGCGCAACGCGCCCAGCGCCGCCTCGACCTGCGCGGCGTCGCGCACGGTGCACGCCAGCCGCGCGCCTTCGCTGCGGCACACCAGCTGCGCCGGCGGCTCGCCGCGCACGACGCGGAACAGCAGCTGCGTCGACGCGAAGCGCGCCAGCAGCTCGTGCGTCCGATCGAGCGCGACCAGGCGGCCGAGCTTGAGCATGCCGATGCGGCTGCACAGCGTCTCGGCCTCCTCGAGGTAATGCGTGGTCAGCAGCACGGTATGGCCCTGGCGATTCAAGCCGGTGATGAACTGCCACAGGCTCTGCCGCAACTCGACGTCGACGCCGGCGGTGGGCTCGTCGAGCACGATCACCGGCGGCCGGTGCACCAGCGCCTGCGCGACCATCACGCGGCGCTTCATGCCGCCCGACAGCGTGCGCATGTTCTGCTCGGCCTGCGCGCTCAAGCCGAGGTGATGCAGCAGCTCGTCGATCCACGCGTCGTTGCGCCCGAGCCCGAAATAGCCCGATTGCTGGCGCAGCGCTTCGCGCACGGTGAAGAACGGGTCGAACACCAGCTCCTGCGGCACCACGCCGAGCAGGCGGCGCGCGCGCAGCGGCTCGGCGACGACGTCGACGCCGAGCACGCGGATCGACCCCGAGCTCGGCCGCGCCAGACCGGCGAGCATGCTGATCAGCGTCGTCTTGCCGGCGCCGTTGGCGCCGAGCAGGGCGAAGAATTCGCCTTCGTCGATGCCGAAGTCGACGCCGTCGACCGCGGCGTGGGCGCCGAAGCGCTTGACCACGCCGTCGAAACGCACAGCGTCAACCATCGACGACGAACTCCACCCCATAGGCGCGCGCCAGCTGCGCCAGCCGCGTCGGCGCCGCGCGCAGCCGCACGTCGGCGGCGGCGCGGCGCAGCTCGAGCAGCAGCGCCAGACACGACGAGTCGAACGTCGACAGCGCGCCGGCATCGACTTCCCACGGCCCCGTGGGCGCGGCCGCGCGCAGCTCGGCCAGCGCCTGCGCACGCACCGCCGCGGCGTCGCCGAGCGTGACGCGAGCGGGCAGCAGGTAACGGGCGCCGGCCATGGTCACTGGGCGTTACCCGAGGCCAGCGCCTGGTTGCGCTGCTCCAGCGTCTTGATCAGGCCGTCGATTCCCTTCTGGCCGATTTCCTGCGCGAACACGCCGCGATAGTTGTCGACCAGCCACACGCCCATCACGTTGACGTCGGAAATCTTCCACGCGCCGGCGTCGGACTTGAGCAGCCGGTAGTCGATCTGGATCACGTCGCCCTGGTCGATCACGCGGGTGCGCACGACGACGCTGGTCGCGCCGGGGTCGGCTCGCAACGGCAGGAAGCGCACCTGCTGGTCGCGCACGCGCTTGACGGCGCCGGCATAGGTGTGGATCAGCAGTTGCTTGAACTGGGCCTGCAGCTGGTCCTTCTGCTGCGCGCTGGCCTGGCGCCAGAAGCGCCCGACTGCCGACGCGGTCATTTCGCGGAAATCGACAAAGGGCAGGATCTTGGTTTCGACCATCTGCGCGATCTTGCGCGGATTGCCGGCGCGCAGCTCGGGGTCGGCGCGCACCGCGTTCATCACCGAATCGGTCAACTGGCGCACGACGGCCACCGGCGACGCATCGGCCGCCACCGCCGGGGTGGGCGCGGCTGCCGCCATCGCGGCCGGCGCCAGCAGCGGCAGCGCGGCGGCGAGCAGGACGGATCGCAAAGTCTTGTGCATCAGATTCTCCAGTCGTGGGCGAGTCATTCGCCGCCAGCGTCGTCGGGCGGCGTCAGTACGCCTATTGAACGCACGGCGTGCACTCGCGTATCGCGCCGCTGCAGATAGGCGTCGCGGGTGAAGACATAGGGGTCGATGGCGATGCTTTCAAGCAGATCGGTGGTCGCCAGCAGCGACGCGCGGTGCTGCACGAGATCGAGCCCCATGGCGCTGTTGCGCAGCGCCACATTGCTCGTCAGGCGCGGAAGCGGCGCGTACAGGTAGTCGTCGACGACCGTGCCGCCGCTGTCACGTATCGTGCTGGGCCCAAGCACCGGCAGCACGAAATACGGGCCGGAGCCGACACCGTAGCGCGCCAGCGTCAGCCCGAAATCGTTCGGATGACGGTACAGGCCCATTTCGCTGGCGATGTCGATGGTGCCGCCGATGCCGAAGAAAGTGTTGACTTCGACGCGCAGGATGTCGTTCGCGGCGTAGCCGACGTGCAGCTGCAGCAAGTCGTTGAGCGCCGACCACGCATCGTTGATGTTGCCGAAGAAATTGCCGATGCCGCGGCGCATCGGCGCCGGCGTCACGTTCCGGTACGCCACGGCGATCGGGCGTGTGACCGCCTGGTCGACTTTTTCATTGAAGCCGAACATCGCGCGGTTGTAGCGCTGCAGCGGGTCGTGCGGATCAGGCGCGTGCGGCGCGCTGGCGCAGCCGCCGAGCAGCAGCACGGCCGCGAACAGCGGCGAACGCCAGCTTGGGGATTTCACCATCGTGTGCAGGAAATCATTTGGCCGCGCCCGACGACGCCGCCTTGTTGTAGAGGAACTGTCCGATCAGATTTTCCAGCACGATCGCCGATTGCGTGTTCTGGATCCTGTCGCCATTGCGTAGATTCTTTTCCGAGCCTCCCGGGTCGAGGCCGATGTACTGGTCGCCGAGCAGACCCGAGGTGAGGATCTTGGCCGAGGTGTCGGTCGGGAACTGGAAACGCTTGTCCAGCGCCAGCGTGACCTTGGCCTCGAAGGTATGGTTGTCGAAGTCGATGCGGGCGACGCGGCCGACGACGACGCCGGCGCTTTTCACCGGTGCATCCGGCTTGAGCCCGCCGATGTTGTCGAACTGCGCGACGACATCATAGGTCGGCGCGAAATTCAGGCTCAGCAAGTTGCCGGCCTTCAAGGCCAGGAACAACAACGCCGCGGCGCCGATGACGACGAACAGGCCGACCCAAGCGTCGATCCATTTGTTCTGCATAGTGTCTCCCGATCGACCGGTTCTCAAGTGCTGAACATCAGCGCGGTCAACATGAAATCCAGGCCGAGGACGGTCAGCGACGCGACCACCACGGTGCGCGTGGTCGCCCGCGACACGCCCTCGGGCGTCGGCTGCGCGCGCCAGCCCTGGTACAGCGCGATGAAGGTGACCGCGACGCCGAACACGAGGCTCTTGATGACGCCGTTGCCGACGTCGGCGAACACGTCGACGCCGCCCTGCATCTGCGACCAGAATGCTCCGGAGTCGACGCCGATCAGCAGCACGCCGACGACATAGCCGCCGATCACGCCGACCGCGCTGAACACCGCGGCCAGCAGCGGCATCGCGATGATGCCGGCGGCCATGCGCGGCGCCAGCACGCGCGCCACCGGGTCGACCGCCATCATTTCCATCGCGGTGAGCTGCTCGCCGGCCTTCATCAGCCCGATCTCGGCGGTCAGCGAGGTGCCGGCACGCCCGGCGAACAGCAGCGCGGTGACCACCGGGCCGAGCTCACGCACCAGCGACAGCGCGACGACCAGGCCCAGCGAATTCGCCGCGCCATAGCGCGCCAGCGTGTAGTAGCCCTGCAAGCCGAGCACGAAGCCGACGAACAGCCCCGATACCGCGATGATCGACAGCGAATAGTTGCCGAGAAAGAAAACCTGCTGCAGCACCAGCTGCAGCCGCCGCAGCGCGCCGGGCAGCAGCATCAGCAGCCGCAGGAACAGCCGCAACCCGTAGCCGAGGTCGGCGAGCACGCGGCGCGTGCGCGCGCCGATGGCGGCCAGCATCGCAAGCACCGCGTTCATGGGTGTTGCCCCCCCTCGCCGAGCAGGTCGCGGGCGACGTCGGGCGCCGGATAGTGGAAGCGCACCGGGCCGTCGGGGTCGCCGCGCACGAACTGGCGCACCAGCGCGTCGTCGCTGGCGCGCAGCTCGGCGGGCGTGCCGGTGGCGATCAGCGTGCCGTTGCCGAGCACGAACACGCGGTCGGCGATGGCGAAGGTCTCGTCGACGTCGTGCGAGACGATGATGCTGGTCAGCCCCAGCGCGTCGTTGAGGTCGCGGATCAGCCGCGCCGAAATGCCCAGCGCTATCGGGTCGAGGCCGGCGAACGGCTCGTCGTACATGACCAGCGCCGGATCGAGCGCGACTGCGCGCGCCATCGCGACGCGTCGCGCCATGCCGCCGGACAGCTCGCTGGGGTAGAGATCGCGCGCGCCGCGCAGCCCGACCGCGTTGAGCTTCATCAGCACCAGGTCGCGAATCATCGATTCGGGCAGGTCGGTGTGTTCGCGCAGCGGGAAGGCGACGTTGTCGAACACCGTCAGGTCGGTGAAAAGCGCGCCCATCTGGAACAGCATGCCCATCCTGCGGCGCGCCGCGTACAGCTCGGCGTGGTTCATGCGACCGACGTCGCGGCCGTCGAAGCGCACGACGCCGGCGCTGGCGCGCAACTGGCCGCCGATCAGGCGCAGCGTGGTCGTCTTGCCGCCGCCGGAGGCGCCCATCACCGCGACGACTTCGCCGGGCATCACGCGCAGCGTCACCGCGGCGAGCACCGCGCGCGCGCCGTAGGCGAAATCGACAGCGTCGAATTCGACCAGGGGCTGGGTTGCGTCGGCGGACATCGGACGGTTTGTCGGGATCAAGCCGCCCATTCTATGAAAGATGCGCCGATGGCGCCGACGCGGGTTCAGACGATCAGGAAATCTTCCTTGTGCTTGCCGGTGGCGACTTCGGCGGCCAGCCACTTCGGCATCTTGCCGCGACCGGTCCAGGTGTCGCCGGTGTTCGGGTGGCGATATTTCGCGGCCACCGTCGTGCCTTTCGTGCGCGAGCTGCGCGCGCTGCCCAGATCGGCCAGCGTGATGCCGTACTCCTGCATTTTGGCGCGAATATCGGCGACGACACTGGCAATTTCCGACTTGCGCTGCGACTCGGCTTGCTGCTTCAGGGCCTCGATTTGGTTGAGCAGTTCCTTATAAGACGACATGATGACCTCCGGCGTTAAATGGGTACGCGAACTCGCAGGCGACATCATAATCGAAACGGCGGCGCAGAAAAAAGACCGCACGACGGCGGCCCCTTTTCAGATCAAGCGCGCTTCCCGGCTATTCGACGGCCTTGGTGATGTCTTCGATCACCTTTTTCGCGTCGCCGAACACCATCATGGTTTTATCCATGTAGAACAGGTCATTATCGAGGCCGGCATAGCCGGTGGCCATCGAGCGTTTGTTGACGATCACCGTCTTGGCGCGCCAGGCGTCGAGAATGGGCATGCCGGCGATCGGCGACTTCGGATCGTTGCGCGCGGCCGGATTGACGACGTCGTTGGCGCCGAGCACGACGGCGACGTCGGCCTGCGCGAACTCGGGGTTGATGTCGTCCATCTCGAACACCTGGTCGTAGGGCACTTCGGCCTCGGCCAGCAGCACGTTCATGTGGCCGGGCATGCGCCCGGCGACCGGGTGGATCGCGTACTTGACGCTGACACCGCGTTCGCCGAGCTTGAGCGCGAGCTCCTTCAGCGCGTGCTGCGCGCGCGCCACCGCGAGGCCGTAGCCGGGCACGATGATCACGGTCTCGGCGTTGCCCAGGATGTAGGCGGCGTCGTCGGGGCTGCCCGACTTGGCGCTGCGCTGCGCGCCGTCGGCCGCGGCTTCGGTGCCGGGCGCAGCGCCGAAGCCGCCGAGAATGACGCTGAAGAACGAGCGGTTCATCGCGCGGCACATGATGTACGACAGGATCGCGCCGCTGGAGCCGACCAGGCTGCCGGCGATGATCAACATGCTGTTCTCGAGCGAGAAGCCGATGCCGGCGGCGGCCCAGCCCGAATAGCTGTTGAGCATCGACACGACCACCGGCATGTCGGCGCCGCCGATCGGAATGATGATCAGCACGCCGAGCGCGAAGGCCAGCGCCAGCATCAGCACGAACGGGGTCCACTGCGCCCCGGCCCAGAACGCGATGCCGAAGCCCAGCGTGCTGAGCGCCACCGCCAGGTTGATCCAGTGCTGGCCCGGAAAGCGCACCGGAGCGCCCTGGAACAGGCGGAACTTGTATTTGCCCGACAACTTGCCGAAGGCGATCACCGAACCGCTGAACGTGATCGCGCCGACGATGGCGCCGATGAACAGTTCGATGCGGTTGCCGTAGGGCAGCGGCTGGCCGACCGCGGCGACGATGCCGAAGGCGTGCGGCTCGGCCACTTCGGCCACCGCGATGCATACCGCCGACAGGCCGATCATGCTGTGCATGAACGCGACCAGCTCGGGCATCTTGGTCATCTGCACGCGCTTGGCCATCACCGCGCCGATGGCGCCGCCGAACAGCAGCGCGACCAGCACGTAGCCGAGGCCGGCCACGCCGTCGCTGCCGCCGAGCTTGAGCACCAGCGCCGCGGTGGTCAGCACCGCGAGGGTCATGCCGATCATGCCGAACAGATTGCCGCGACGGCTCGATGCCGGATGCGACAGGCCTTTGAGCGCCTGGATGAAGAATACCGACGCGATCAGGTAAAGCAGGGTGACCAGATTCATGCTCAGGGTCATGACGAATCCTTGCAGGAGAGGCGCCGGTTCATTCGCTGCGCGCAGCGACGACCTTGTCCTTTTTCTTGAACATGCCGAGCATGCGGCGCGTGACCAGGAAGCCACCGAAGATGTTGACCGACGCCATCGCCACCGCGAGCATGCCCATGGCACGTCCCAGCGGGGTCACGGTCAGCCCGGCGGCGAGCATCGCACCGACCACGATGATCGCCGAAATCGCATTGGTGACCGACATCAGCGGAGTATGCAGGGCTGGCGTCACGGTCCACACCACGTGGTATCCGACGTAAATCGCCAGAACGAAAATCGTGAGGTTCACGAGCAGCGGCGAGATTTCATGCATGAGCGTCTCCGTGAATTACTTGCGCTTGATTTCGCCGTCGGCGCACATCAGGCACGCGGCGACGATGTCGTCGTTCAAGTCGATGTGGAAGGCACCATCCTTGTTCAGGATCAGCTTGAGGAAATCAAGCACGTTCCTCGCATACAGCGCCGACGCGTCGGCGGCGACTTGCGCCGGCAGATTGGTCGGCCCGGCCAGCGTGACGCCGTGCTTGACGACGACGCGATCGGCTTCGGTCAGCGTGCAGTTGCCGCCTTGCGCGGCGGCCATGTCGACGATCACCGAGCCGGCCTTCATGCTGCGCACCATGTCCTCGCTGACCAGCACCGGCGCGGGCCGCCCGGGGATCAGCGCGGTGGTGATGACGATGTTGGCCTGCTTGACGCGTTCGGCCACGCGCGCGGCCTGGCGCTCGAGCCAGGCCTTGGGCATCGGCCGCGCGTAGCCGCCGACGCCTTGCGCGATCCCGCGCTCCTCGTCGGTCTCGTAGGGCACGTCGATGAACTTCGCGCCCAGCGATTCGATCTGCTCCTTGGCCGCCGGACGCACGTCAGACGCCTCGACCACCGCGCCCAGCCGCTTGGCGGTGGCGATGGCCTGCAAGCCGGCGACACCGGCGCCGAGCACGACGACGCGCGCGGCCTTCACGGTGCCGGCCGCGGTCATCAGCATCGGCATGAAGCGCGGGTACAGGTCGGCGGCGACCAGCACCGCCTTGTAGCCGGCGATGTTGGCCTGGCTCGACAGCACGTCGAGGCTCTGCGCGCGCGTCGTGCGCGGCGCCGCCTCCAGCGCGAACGCGCTCAGTCGCGCCGCGGCCAGCGCCTGCAGGCCTTCGGCCTGATGCGGCTCGAGCATGCCGACGAGCACGCTTGCGGGGGCCATGCGCGCCAGCTCGTCGGCCTGCGGGCGGCGCACTTTCAGCACCAGCTCGGCGCCCAGCGCGGCGTCGGCGTCGACCAGCTCGGCGCCGGCGGCCGCGTAGTCGTCGTCGGTGACGCCGGCGCGCAGCCCCGCGCCGCGTTGCACGAGCAGCGCGTGGCCCTGCGCGACCAGCTTCTTCACGGTCTCCGCGGTGGCCGCCACGCGCGCTTCGCCTGCCAGCGTTTCCGCGGGTACGCCTATGCGCATCGGACTCTCCTCAGTTTTTGTTGGGTGTCGTGGTACAGCTAACACCGAACTTAACATTGTCGCCGCGCGATGCGAATATGAACGCGCGCGAATTCGATGACCGACAATGTGCGTTCATCGATGTGAATACCCACCCATGCGCCAAGTCTGGAAACCCAGCGTGACCGTCGCCGCGATCGTCGAACGCGACGGACGCTTCCTGCTCGTCGAGGAACACACGCCCGACGGCCTGCGACTGAACAACCCGGCCGGCCACCTCGAACCCGGCGAAAGCCCGCTCGACGGCGCGGTGCGCGAAGCGCTCGAGGAAACCGCGCGCGTGTTCACGCCCGACGCGCTGCTCGGCGTGTACCTGGCGCGCACCCAGCGCGGCGGCGAGGACAACACCTATCTGCGGCTGGCCTTCCGCGGCAGCGTCGGCGAGCCGATCGCCGGGCGCGAACTCGACAGCGGCATCGTGCGCTGCCTGTGGCTGAGCGCCGACGAGGTGCTGGCCAGCCGCGCGCGTCACCGCAGCCCGCTGGTGTGGCAGTGCGTCGCCGACCACGTCGCCGGGCGCCGCCTGCCGCTGGACGCGGTCTACACCGACGCGAGCGCGCGCTCATGACCCGGGTCGTCGTCGGCATGTCGGGGGGCGTCGACTCGTCGGTCAGCGCCTGGCTGCTCAAGCAGCAGGGCTACGAGGTCGTCGGCCTGTTCATGAAGAACTGGGAAGACGACGACGACAGCGAATACTGCTCATCGCGCCAGGACTGGCTCGACGCGGTCAGCGTCGCCGACCTGATCGGCATCGACATCGAGGCGGTGAATTTCGCCACCGAATACAAGGATCGTGTATTCGCCGAATTCCTGCGCGAATACGCCGCCGGGCGCACGCCGAACCCCGACGTGCTGTGCAACGCCGAAATCAAGTTCAAGGCCTTCCTCGACCACGCGATGCGGCTCGGCGCCGAGCGCATCGCCACCGGTCATTACGCACGGGTGCGCGAGACCGATGCCGGCTGGCAGTTGCTGCGCGGGCTCGACCCGGGCAAGGACCAGAGCTATTTCCTGCACCGCCTGAACCAGGCGCAACTGGCGCGCACGCTGTTTCCGGTCGGCGAGCTGCCGAAGACCGAAGTGCGCCGCATCGCCGCCGAAATCGGGCTGCCGAATGCGCGCAAGAAGGACTCGACCGGCATCTGCTTCATCGGCGAGCGGCCGTTCCGCGAATTCCTCAACCGCTATCTGCCGACGCGCCCCGGGCCGATGAAGACCGCCGACGGACGCGTCGTCGGCGAACACATCGGGCTGGCGTTCTACACGCTGGGCCAGCGCCGCGGCATCGGCCTGGGCGGCAGCCGCGACGGCAGCGGGCAGCCGTGGTTCGTCGCGCGCAAGGACGTCGCCAGCAACACGCTGTTCGTGGCCCAGGGTCACGACCATCCGTGGTTGCTGACACGCACGCTGGTGGCCGCAGGCGCCAGCTGGGTGGCCGGCGGCGCGCCCGACGCGGCGCCCGGCTACGGCGCGAAGACGCGCTACCGCCAGGCCGACAGCGCATGCCGCATCGAGTACGGCGGCGCGGCGCCGGCCGACGGCTTCGCGCTGCGCTTCGAGCAGCCGCAGTGGGCGGTGACGCCGGGACAGTCGGCGGTGCTGTACGACGGCGACGTCTGCCTGGGCGGCGGCATCATCGACGCCGCCGCCTGAGCGCGACCGCTCAGGTCATGCGCGCCAGCAGCGTCTCCATTTCCTCCATCATCGACTCGAGCCTGACCTTCTCGCTCGGACTGCCGTCGAGCCGCGTGTCGAGCTCCTGCTCGATGTAGCACACGGTCATGCGCACGAAGGTGCTGTCGAGCGCCTTGCGCACCGCCGACAGCTGCTGCGCGACCTTCAGGCACGGCTCGCCCTCGTCGATCATGCGCTGCACGCCGCGCAACTGACCTTCGGCGCGCTTGAGACGATTCAGAATGTCGGTGCGCGACGCTTCGTTGGTCAGTACGGACATCACATGCTCTCCTGGCTCGGGGGTTTTCGGTTTCTGGCGCGGTTTGCTCATCATCCAATTCCTTGCTGATGTTACCCACAAGGGTGAAATGCCGCGATCCCGGGTTGCCCCGGGATCACGCCCCGGACACGCGTCGCTGCGCGTGCCCTGCCCTGTAGAGCATGGCGGAGGATTTCAGTTCCCGCACGACAGGCGCGATTCCGGAACTCCGAGTTTTTTCAGGATCAGCGCCAGCGGGCAGAAATTGGTGAAGCCGAACTGCAGCAGGTTGGCGCCGACGAAGGCGGCCAGCCACAGGAACCAGCGCGACACGAACAGCGGGCTGGCGTCGACGCCGAGCAGCAGCGACAGCAGCACGAAACTGCCGGCAAAGACACGGATGTAACGTTCGATGGTCATGGTCTGTTCTCCGGGGGATCAGGCTTGGCGCGCGGCGC
Organism: Pseudomonadota bacterium; assembly: GCA_021804595.1. GTDB lineage: Bacteria > Pseudomonadota > Gammaproteobacteria > Burkholderiales > Burkholderiaceae_C > Thiomonas_A. Next base: position 14,847 of record JAJZHH010000012.1, on the reverse strand, counting down.
GCGGAATGACGAAACGGATCTGCCAGATGTAGTAGATCAACGGGATCACGATCAGCGTCAGCAGCGTCGACAGCAGCGTGCCGAAGATCAGCGACACCGCGAGACCGCCGAACACCGGGTCGGTGATCATGATGGCCGAGCCGAACATGATGGCCAGCGCGGTCAGCAGGATCGGACGCAGGCGCACGGCACCGGCCTGCGCCACCGATTCCTCGAGGCTGAAGCCGCGCGCGCGGTAGTCGAGGATGAAGTCGATCAGCAGCAGCGAGTTGCGCACGACGATGCCGGCCAGCGCGATGACGCCGATCATCGACGTCGCGGTGAACGCCTGGTGGGTCAGCCAGTGGCCGGGGAACACGCCGATCAGCGTCAGCGGAATCGCCCCCATCACGATCACCGGCAGCATGAACGAGCGGTAGTAGGCGACGAGCAGCAGGTAGATGAACACCAGCGCGACGATGAACGCCGAGCCGAGGTCGCGGAACACGTCGAGCGTCAGCCGCATCTCGCCGCCCCACAGCAGCTGGTAGCCCTTCAGGTCCGACGGCGGCGTCGCGGTGAAGCCGAGGTTGCCGGTGCGCAGCACGGTGCCGTCGGGCAGCGCGTGGCCGTCGAGGCGGCTGTTCAGGCTCAGCGTCGCGTACACCGGGCTGGAGCGCGCCATCTCGCCGCCGACGTAGACCACCGGATGCTGGTCGCGGGTATAGATCGGCTTGGCCAGGTCGGTGCGCTCGACGCGCGCGATCGCCGACAGCGGCACGACGCGGCCGCCGGCGGCCTGGATCGGCATGTCGAGCAGCTGCTGCGGCGACTGGCGCTCGGCGCGCGCCACGCGCACGTCGATCGCCACCGGCTCGTCGGCGCCGGCCTCGTGCACCGCGCCGACCTGCATGCCGGAGACGTAGCCGTGCAGCAACTGGATCACCTGCCCCGGCACGATGCCCGACTGCGCCGCCTTCGCGCGGTCGATCACGATGCGGTATTCGTCGGTGGTCGCGGTCACCGAGTCGTCCTGGTTCATCAGGCCGTAGGTGTGGTCGAAGTCACCGAGCACTTCGTGCGCGACGCGGCGCAGCTTCGCGTACGACGGTCCGTACAGCTCGGCCATCACCTGCGAGCGCACCGGCGGCCCCGGCGGCGTTTCGTAGAGCTTGATCGAGGTCGCCGCGTAGCGCGCGCGCAGCGGCGCCAGTTGCGCGTACAGCCGCTGCACGATGGCGTGCGACGGCGTCGAGCGCTCGTCCTTCGGCGTCAGGTCGACGCGGATCTGCGCGAAGTTGTCGCCGCGCTTGATCATGTCGCCGCGCACCAGCGCGGCGAAATCGATCGGCGCGGCCATGCCGACGAAGGTCTGGTAATTGACGACTTCGGGGTTGCGCGCGAGCACGTCGCCGACCGCGCGCGCGACCGCGTCGGTGTGCTCCAGCGACGAGCCGGCCGGCGTGTCGACTTCGACCAGGAAGCTGTTGGTGTTGTCGTTGGGCAGCATCTTCAGCTCGACGCCCAGCGCCGACAGCGGACCGTTCATGCCCGAGGGGCGGATGAACTGCCACGCCGGCATCAGCATCGCCGCCAGCAGCAGCACCAGCACCAGCGCGAGCATCACGTTGCGCCGGCCACGCTGCGCGAGCAGCGGACCGAACAGCTTCAGATAGGCCGCGTGCAGGCGGTCGGGCTGCTGCGCGCGACGCTCGCCCTCCTCCTCCTCGAGCGGCTCGCTGCGCGCGAGCGCGTCGCGCGCCGCCTTCTTCGACAGCCACGCGCGCGCCGCCCACGGCACCACGGTGTAGGCCAGCAGCAGCGAGGCGATCATCGCCACCGGCACGTTGACCGGGATCGGGCGCATGAACGGACCCATCATGCCGCTGACGAAGGCCATCGGCACGAAGGCCAGGATCACCGCCAGCGTGGCCATATTGGTCGGGTTGCCGATCTCGTTGGTGGCGTGCACCACGGTGCGCTCGAAATCGCCGACCGGGCCGTGGTGCAGGTGGCGGTGGATGTTCTCGATGACGACGATGGCGCCGTCGACGAGCAGGCCCAGCGACAGGATCAGCGCGAACAGCGTGATGCGGTTGATCGTCTCGCCGACGATGAGGTCGACGGTGATGACCGCGAACAGCGTCAGCGGCACGGTCAGCGTGACGATGCCGGCCTCGCGCCAGCCGAGGAACAGCCACAGCAGCAGCGACACGCTGACGATGGCCACGCCGAGGTGCTCGACCAGGGTGTTGACCGCGCCGTCGGCCTTGGCGCCGTCGTTGCGCGTGACGGTGACCTGCACGCCCTGCGGCAGCGCCCACGACTCCAGCGTGTGCAGCTTGCTCAGCACCGCGCCGACGACGACCACCGCGTTGGTGCCGGCCTTCTTCGCGATGGCCAGCGTGACCGCGCTCATTTCGCGGCCGTGCGGCTCGCCCTTGGCCGCCGGACCCCAGGCGAAGTGCGACAGGCTGTCGACTTCGGCCGGGCCGTCGACGACGCGGGCCACGTCCTTCAGGTAGACCGGCTTGCCGTTGGGCGCGCCGATCAGGATGTCGCCGACCTGGCGGGCGTCGCCGAGGAAGCTGTCGATGCGCACCGGGGTGACGCGGTCGGCGTCGACCACGTTGCCCAAGGGCGCTGCGGCGTTGCTGCCGCGCAGGATCTGGTCGACCTGCTGCAGCGGGATGCCGGCGGCGGCGAGTTTGGCCGGCGAGATCCAGACATTGACCGCGCGCGGCGCGCCGCCGACGACTTCGCTGAACGACACCCCGGGCACGTTGCGCAAGTGGCTCAGCAGCTTGGTGGCGACGCCGCGCAGCTCGCCCTGACCCATGCTGCTCGAGCTCAAGGTCAGCGTCAGGATCGGCACGTCGTCGACGTCGATCGGCTTGATCAGCGGCTGCATCGCGCCGGGCGGGATGCGGTCGAGGTTCTGCATCACCTGGTTGTACATTTTCACCAGGCTTTTCTGCTGGTCCTCGCCGACCTTGAACTGCACGGTGACGACGCCGAAGTCGTTGGTCGCGTAGCCGTAGGTATGGTCGACCCCCGACACCGACGCCATGATGGCCTCGAGCGGCTTGACGACCAGGTCGTGGATCTCGGCCGGCCCGGCGCCGGGCTTGGCGACGATGATGTTGGCCGCCGGAACGACGATCTGCGGGTTGTACTCACGCGGCGTCACCAGCAGCGCGAGGACCCCGGCCAGGGTCAGCGCGAGCATGATCAGCGCGGTGATCTTCGAGCTGATGAAGGCGCGCGCCAGCCGCCCGGCGCTGTTCATCGCAACATTGTGCTCAGCCACGTTGGCCTCCGACGATCTTCACGCCGTTGCCGACCGCGTCGAGGTGGCTGGTGACGACGGTGTCGCCGGGGCGCAGCCCGGCCTGCACGTCGACCTTGTCGCCGCCGGCCGCGCCCAGCCGCACCAGACGGAAATGGGCGATGCCGTCGGCGTCGACCACGAATACGCCGCGCATGCCGGCGCGCTCGACCACCGCGGCCGCCGGCACGCGCAGCTGCGGCGCGCTCCCCAGCGCGAAGCCCACGCGCACGAAGCTGCCGCTGGCCAGCCCGGCGTCGGCCGGCAGGTCGATCTTGACGGTGTGGGTGTGGCTCATCGGGTCGGCCACCGGCACCGCCTCGGCGACATGCCCGGCGACTTCACGCGCGCCGGCGTAGACCGGCACCGTGTCGCCGACGTGGACGTGGTCCCAGACCTCGGCCGGGGCCTGTACCTGCACCTGCAGCCGGCCCTCGCCTTCGACGACGAGCAGCGGGCGGCCCGGCGCGGCGAGGTCGCCGGGGTTGGCCATCTTCTGCACGACGACGCCGGCGATCGGCGAGCTCACGCTGGCGTAGCGCATCTGCGCGCTCGCCGTGGCGTAGCCGGCGCGCGCTGCGGCGACCTGCTGCTGCGCGACCTTGTAGCGCAGCTGGATGCCGTCCCATTGCTGGCGCGTCACCGCGTCGGCCTTGTACAGGTTGCCGAAGCGCGTGTAGTCGGCCTGTGCGTCGACCAGGTTGGCCTGCGCCTGCGCCAGCCCGGCGCGCGCCTGCGCGACCATGCCCTGGATGTCGCTGGGGTCGACCTGCAGCAGCAACTGGCCGGCCTTGACGCGCTGGCCCTCGTGCACCTCGATGGCGCGGATGTAGCCCATCAGCCGCGACGCGACCTGCACCTGGTTGCTCGACATGACGACGCCCGACAACAGCGTGCGCTGGGTCGCGTCGCGCGCGGCGAGCCGCACCGTGGCCGCCGCCACCGGTCGCGGCGCGGCCGCCGGCGGCATGGCGTCGTGGTGGCCGCAGCCGGCGAGCAGCGCGGCGGCGAACGAGAACGCGAGCGGCCGCAACAGGGCCGGCAGTTGGTTGGAGTTCATGGTGGTCTCGGCGGGAATGTCGTGGAATGCGCAAACGGGTTCGCGGTGGGGGCGCGGCGGGGCTCAGCGCGGCTGCGCGGCGCTCGCCGTCAGCCGCCCGAGCGCCAGCAGCAGCGCGGCGCGCTGGGTGGTCGCGGTGCTGCGCGCCAGCACCAGATCGGCGCGCGCCTTGTCGAGCATGGCCTGCGCGCCCTGCAGCTCGAGCAGCGTGCCGACGCCGTCGGCGTAGCGCCGCGCGACGATGCGCTCGGCCTCGGCGGCCTGCTGCACCGCGAGCTCGCGGCCCTTGATCTGGCCGTTGGCCAGCCTTGCCTTGCGGTAGGCGTCCTCGATGCCCATCGCCAGCTGGTCGCGCGCCGACTGCAGCTTGAGCTGCAGCGCGTCGCGCGCGGCGGCGGCCTGGTCGACCGCGTGGCGGGCGACGCCGCCGTCGAACACGTTCCACGTCAGCTGCGCGCCGACGGTGTAGCTGTGCGCGGCGAAGCCGGCGTTCGGATCGTGGGTCTCGAAGCGCGCCATCGCGCCGATCTGCGGATACAGGTCGGCGCGCGCGACTTCGATCTGGCCGCCGGCGGCGGCGACCTGCTCGCGCAGCGCGACCAGGCGCGGGTTGTCCTGCTCCGCGGCGTCGAGCCACGCCGCCGGCGTGCCGGCGGGCATCGCCACCGACACCGGCGCGCCCAGCTCGAGCGGCTCGGCCAACGGCAGGCCGAGCACGACGTGCAGCCCGTCCATCGCCTGCGCTTCCATGTCGGCGGCCTGGTCCTGCTGCACCTGCACGTTCTCCAGGTTGACCTGGGCCGCGAGCAGGTCGCTCTTCAGCACCACGCCCTGCCGGTACAGGTTGTCGACCATCTTCAGCTGGCTCTGCGCGGCGACCAGCGCCTTGGCCGCGACGTCGCGCCAGGCGCGCGCGGTGTAGACGCCGTCGTAGGCCTGCAGCACGTGATCGACGATGGCCTGACGCGCGGCGCGGTCGCCGGCCTGCGCGGCCAGAAGCATCGAGTGCGCCTGGCGCATATAGCCGTCGAGCTTGCCGCCGGTGTACAGCGGCAGCTGCGCCTCCAGCCGCGAGCTGAAGTCGTTGACCGCTGCCGGGTGGTTCAGGTTGGTCGGCGCGATGTCGAGCACGCCGGGTTGCGCCGGGTTGAACTGACCGGCGCCGAAATCGTTGAAGGTCGCGCCGCGCTGCGCCAGTTTCAGCCCGAACGCGTTCAGCGCGTCGTTGGTGCGCGTGGCACCGACGCTGACGCTGACGCGCGGCAGCCGCGCGCCGCGCGCCTGGGCGACGCCGGCGCGGGCCTGCGCGATCTGCGCCTGCACCGAACGCAGGTCGGGGTTCTGGTGCAGCGCGATTTCGACCGCCTGCGCGAAATCGAGCGGACGCGCCTGCGCCCATGCTGGCCAGGCCAGAGCCAGCGCGAGCAGCGCGCCCGTCGTGCGTCGTGACGCGGAAACCTTCATCGCTAGACCTCTATCGTTGTTCGTTGTCGGCGTGGCGATCGGCCACGCGTCCTTATACTGCCGGTAGTATACCTGCAGAGGACAGGGCACGCTCAACCGCCGCCGCGCAGCGCCCGCTGCGCCTGCCGCAGCGCATCGTCGACCTCGCCGCCGTAGTAATCCGGCACGCCGGCGCCGACCAGCCTTGGGGCCAGCTCGCGGCCGCCGGGGCCGACGAACAGCACCGTCGGCGCCAGCTTCACGTGCAGACGCCGCGCCAGTTCGGCGCCGCGGGTCGGCGCGCCGGCAAAATCGCGCAGCGCGGCGTCGTCGCGCATCTCGACCTGCTCGACCGCGTGGCCGTCGCGCAGCAGCCAGCGATAGGTGCTGGCACGCACCGTTTCGCAATACGGACAGTCGGGCAGGCTGAACAGCAGCACCAGCGGTTCGCCGCGCGCCGCGGCGCGTGCCGCGCTGGCGCGCAGGTCGTGCGCGCTCGGCAACACGGTGTCGGCGTGCGCGGCCACCGCCGCCGCCAGCAGCGCCAGCGCCACGAACCCGGCGCGGGCTTTCGAACGCAGTTCAGTCGACATCTCGAGTCTCCCCGGCGCCCGCGACGCGCGGCGCCGATAATCCGCTCCATGTCCGATTTTTCATCAAATGCCATGCGGCATACCCAGCGAACCGCGCGTTTTGTTGTGCTGCTGACCTGTGCACTGCTGCTCGGCGCGTGCTCGCCGGCGCTGGACTGGCGCGAAGCACGCCCGCAAGGCACCGACCTGCTGCTGACCTTCCCGTGCAAGCCGCAGCAGGTCACGCAGCCGGTCATGCTCGGCGAGCAGCGCGTGACGATGAGCATGACCGGCTGCGTGGCCTCCGGCATGACCTTCGCGCTGGCGCACGCCGACGTCGGCAGCGCGCCGCGCGTGGCGCCGGCGCTGGCCACGCTGCGCGCGGCGGCGCTGGCCAATGTGCACGGCAGCGCCGCCGCGGTGCACGCCAGCGCCGTCGCCCACGCCACGCCCGGGCTGGCCGACGCTGTCGAGATGGACGTGGCCGGTCATGACCCGCGCGGCGGCGCGGTGCGCGAGCACGTCGTGCTGTTCGCGCAGGGCAGCCAGGTCTACCAGGCCACCGCGCTGGCCACGAGCGCGCACTATCAGGACGACGCGGCGCGCAGCTTCGCCGCGTCGATCCGCTTGCCGGGGCCTTGAGCGGGCGCGATCGGATGCTGCATTGCAGCTAAAATCGACCTTCCGCCGTCTTCCAGCCCCCCTCCACCGATGCCCGGCATCCTGATCGTCGCCCACGCCCCGCTGGCCAGCGCCCTGCGCGACTGCGTCGTGCACGTGCACGGCGCGTGCCCGCAGGGGCTGGAGGCGCTGGACGTGGAAGCCGACGCGACCGCGCAGTCGTTCGCGCAACGCGCCGCCGACGCGCTGGCCCGGGTCGGCGGCCCCGACGGCGCGCTGGTGCTGGTCGACGCGGCCGGCGCGACGCCGTGCAATCTGGCGCGCGGGCTGTCGCGCACGTCCGCACGCGTCGCGGTGCTGGCCGGGGTCAACCTGCCGATGCTGCTGCGCGCGGTCTGCTACCGCAACGAGCCGCTCGACGTGCTCGCGGCGCGCGCGCTCGAAGGCGGCCGGCGCGGCATCGCAGCGATGGACGAAGGCCCCCAGGAGGAAGCGGCATGTTGAAACGCGAGTTGCTGATCAGCAACAAACTCGGGCTGCACGCTCGCGCGTCGGCGAAACTGACCAAGCTGGCGTCCGAATTCAGCAGCGACATCTGGATCAGCAAGGGCTCGCGCCGGGTCAATGCGAAAAGCATCATGGGCGTGATGATGCTGGCTGCCGGGATCGGCGCCCGTGTCGCGGTCGAGGCCGAAGGCGACGACGCGGCGCAGGCGCTCGACGCGATCGCGCAGCTGGTCGACGACAAGTTCGGCGAAGGCGAATAAGCGCTTGCGGCGCGCTCCCGCCGCGCAAGCAATATTGCGACACACGACGCGCATACGCGGGCAACGCTGGCGCCGCATCATCATCGACATAGTCCACGTTGAGTTTCGTCGAGGAGATTCGATCATGTTGCGTTTGATGCGTACTTCGATGGCGGCCGCGGCCGCCGCGGCGATGCTCGCCGCCGCGCCGGCAGCGCTGGCCGCCGGTGCGCCGGCCAGCGCAGCGGCGCCTGCCGCGCAAGCGGGCTGGCACCACCCGCCGCAGCGAGCCTGGTTCGCCCACATGCTGCGCCGCGTCCACGCCAGCGACGCGCAGCGGGCACAGATCCGTGGCATCGTGCGCGGCGCGCGCGCCCAGCGGCGAGCGACCTGGCAGCAGTTGCGCGAGCTGCAACAGCGCCAATGGCGGCTGCTGGCGGCGCCGACCATCGACCGCGCCGAGCTCGAGGCGCTGCGCGCGCAGCGCATGGGCCTGCTCGAGCAGGCGTCGAAGCAGCGACTGAAGACCGAGATCGCGATCGCCGAGGTGCTCGACGCGCCGCAGCGCGCGCAATTGTTCGAGCTGCTGCAGCGCGGCCATCGCCGCGGCCTGCGCTGAGCCCGGCCGGGGCCGACGCGATGCGCGTGCTGCTGGTCGAGGACGACGCCCGCCTGGCGCAGATGGTCGAGGACTATCTGCGCCAGGCCGGCTGGGACGTCGACACCGCGGCCACGCTGGGCCAGGCCGAAGCGCAGCTCGGCGTGGCCGACGCGATCGGCCGCGGCCCCGGCTACAACGCGCTGGTGCTCGACCTGATGCTGCCCGACGGCGACGGGCTCGATCTGTGCCGGCGGCTGCGCGCCGCCGACAACGATCTGCCGGTGCTGATGCTGACCGCGCGCGGCGACCCGATGGACCGCGTGCTCGGCCTCGAGCTCGGCGCCGACGACTACCTGCCCAAGCCGTTCGAGCCGCGCGAGCTGCTGGCGCGGCTGCGCGCGATCCAGCGCCGCCGCGGCGGCGCGGCGGCGGCTCCGCTGCTGCGCTTCGGCCGTCTGGAGATCGACCCGTCGGCGCGCCAGGCGCGCGTCGACGGCGAGGCGCGCACGCTGACCGGCTACCAGTTCGACCTGCTGCTGGCACTGGCGCGCCACCCGGGAAGGGTGCTGTCGCGCGAGTTCCTGCTCGACGCGGTGAAGGCCAGCGGCGACGCGCAGGACGTCTACGACCGCTCGATCGACGTGCACATCAGCCGCATCCGCGCCGCACTCGAGGACGATCCGCGCCATCCGCGGCGCATCCTGACGCTGCGCGGCGCCGGCTACGTTTTCGCGCGCAGCCAGGATGGGCACTGAAGCGCCCCGCCGCGGCGTGCCGATGTGGGCGCGCTTCGCGCTGGCGCTGGTCGCCGCGCTGCTGGCGCAGGCGCTGGTGTCGGCGCTGGTGCTGCACCACCTGTTCTTCCTCGACCCGCAGCAGGCCGAACTGCGCCGCGCGGTGTTCCACGCGATGATGCGACTGTACGGCGTCAAGCCGTCGCCGCTGCGCCATCTGCTGCTGTCGCCGCTGAGCACGACGCTGCTCAGCGCGCTGCTGGTGGCGGCGATCAGCGTGCCGCTGGTGCGCCGCCTCAGCGCGCGGCTGCGCCGGCTGCAGGGCGCGGTGCAGGCGCTGGGCAACCTCGACCTGGGCGCGCGCGTCGCGGTCGAGGGGCGCGACGAAGTCGCCGCGCTGGCCACAGCGTTCAACGACGCCGCCGGGCGCATCGAGGCGCTGGTGCAAAGCCACAAGTCGCTGCTGGCCTACACCTCGCACGAGCTGCGCACGCCGCTGACTCGGCTGCGCATGGCGATCGAGGCGATCGGCGCCGAAACCCCGGAGACTCCCGCGCTGCACGAGGCGCGGCGTGACCTCGCCGAGCTCGACCACCTGATCGGCTCGATCCTGCTGTTCAGCCGCCTCGACGCCGGCGGGCGGCGCGTGCTCGAGCGCGCCGACGTCGACCTGCTGGCGCTGGCCGCCGAGGAAGCGGCGCGCGACGCGATCGAGGTGCAGGGCGACTGGGCTCACGTCAGCGGCGACGAGCGCCTGCTGCGCCATGCCCTGCGCAACCTGCTCGACAACGCGCGCAAGCACGCGCCGGGGCAGCCGCCAACGGTGCACGTACAACGCAACGCACGCGGCGCGAGCCTGCGCGTCTGCGACCGCGGCCCCGGCGTGCCGGCCGCCGACCTCGAGCGCATCTTCGAGCCTTTCGTGCGCCTGCGCGGGCGCAGCGGCGATGGCAGCGGGCTGGGGCTGGCGCTGGTGCGCCGCATCGCGCAACTGCACGGCGGCGATGCACGCTGCGAGGCCAACCCCGGGGGCGGGGCCTGTTTCGTGCTCGAACTCGGCGAGCCGCCGCCCTGAGCGCAAATTGATGCGGCAGTCAACGCCAGGAGGTGGCGCTGCGTCTACCATTGCACCATGTCCGTCCAGATCTTCGGCATTCCGGTCTCCCGCGGCGTCGCCGTCGGGCGCGCGGTTCTGCTGACCTCGGCTCGCCTCGACGTCGCCCACTACTTCATCGAGCCGGGCACCGAGGAGCACGAGGTCGATCGGCTGCGCGCGGCGCGCGCCGCGGTGCGCGCCGAGCTCGACACGCTGCAGGGCGAGCTGCCCGACGACGCCCCGCCCGAGCTGTCGGCGTTCATCGACGTGCACAAGATGCTGCTCGACGACCCGCAGATCGGCCGCGAGACCGCGGCGTGGATCCGCCAGCGCCGCTACAACGCCGAGTGGGCGCTGACCGCGCAGCTCGAAGTCATCGCGCGCAGCTTCGACGAAATGGACGACAGCTATCTGCGCGAGCGCAAGGCCGACGTCGAACAGGTCGTCGAGCGGCTGCTGTACGCGCTGCTGGGCAGCGGGCCGCTGCGCGCCAACGCCGCGCTGCGCGGCGCCAACGGCGACCCGCTGGTGCTGGTCGCGCACGACATCTCGCCGGCCGACATGCTGCAGTTCAAGCAAGGCGTGTTCGGCGGCTTCGTCACCGACGTCGGCGGCAAGACCTCGCACACCGCGATCGTCGCGCGCAGCCTGGACATCCCGGCGGTGGTCGGCGCACGCGAGGCCAGCCGGCTGATCCGGCAGGACGACTGGATCGTCATCGACGGCGACAACGGACTGCTGATCGTCGACCCGTCGCCGATCATTCTCGAGGACTACCGCGTCCGCAAGCAGGAATCGGGGCTGGTGCGCGAGCGCCTCAAGCGCCTGGTGCACACGCCGGCGCGCACCCTCGACGGCCAGGCCGTCGAGCTGCTGGCCAACATCGAGCTGCCCGACGATTGCGACGCGGCGCTGGCCAGCGGCGCCGCCGGCGTCGGCCTGTTCCGCACCGAGTTCCTGTTCATGAACCGCGCCACCGCGCTGCCCGGCGAGGACGAGCAGTACGCCGCCTACCGTCGCGTGCTGGAGACGATGCGCGGCCGCCCTGTGACGATACGCACGATCGACATCGGCGCCGACAAGCCGCTGGAACCGATCGACGACTACCGCGACGGCGAGTTCACCCACCTGAACCCGGCGCTGGGTCTGCGCGCGATCCGCTACAGCCTGTCGGACCCGGCGATGTTCCGCGTGCAGCTGCGCGCGCTGCTGCGCGCCGCGGCCAGCGGGCCGCTGCGCATCCTGATCCCGATGGTGGCGCACGCCGGCGAAGTGCGCCAGACCTTCGCCCAGCTCGAGCTGGCGCGCGCCGAACTCGACGCCGCCGGCCAGGCGCACGGCACGGTCGAGGTCGGCGCGATGATCGAGGTGCCGGGGGCGGTGCTGATGCTGCCGCTGTTCCTGCGCCATTTCGATTTCATCTCGATCGGCACCAACGATCTGGTGCAGTACACGTTGGCCATCGACCGCGCCGACGAGAGCGTCGCCAGCCTGTACGACCCGCTGCACCCGGCGGTGCTGCAGCTGCTCGGGCAGACGATCGCGCAGGCGCACGGCGCCGAGAACTGGAAGGGGCGCCCGGTGCATGTCAGCGTCTGCGGCGAAATGGCCGGCGACCCCCAGCTCACGCGACTGCTGCTCGGCATGGGGCTGCGCAGTTTCTCGATGCACCCGGCGCAGCTGCTGGCGGTCAAGCAGGAAGTGCTGCGCGCCGACTGCGCGCGGCTGGCGCCGCTGGCGCAGGCCGTGCTCGCCGAATTCGAGCCCGAGAGCCAGGCGCGTGCGCTGTCCGCGCTGGCGGCTTGACGCCGCGGCACTCGGCCCACCCGAAACGCACGCTTGAGCGACACCGACGTGAACGACCGCGAACGCCCGACCGACCCGCAGCGGCGCCGGCTGCTGCGCTGCGCGTGCTGCGCGCTGCCGCTGCTGGCGCTGCCCGAGGCGGCGCGCGCGGCGCTCAGCGGCGACGGCATCGGCCGGCTGCCGGCGCTGGGCGATGCTGCGCAGGGGCTGCTGTCGCCGGCGGTCGAAATGCGCCTGGGCGAACGCATCATGGCGCAGATCCGCAGCGACCCTTCGTATCTCGACGACGTGCTGCTGCGCGAATACCTGCAAGGCATCGTCGACCGGCTGACGCCGGCGGCCGACGCGACCGCCGAGCCCGAGGCGCCGCACCGCTTCGTCGTCGAAGTGCTGCGCGACCCGACCTTCAACGCCTTCGCGCTGCCCGGCGGCTTCATCTGCATGCACACCGGCACCGTGGTCGACGCGCAGGGCGGCGACGAGCTGGCCGCGGTGTTCGCGCACGAGATGTCGCACATCACCCAGCGCCACGTCGCACAGAAGATCGCGCACGCCGGAGCCGACACGCTGATCTCGGTCGGCTCGCTGGTGCTGGCGATCCTGGCCGGCGCTGCCGGCAACGGCAACGCCGCGCAGGGGCTGGCCATGGGCGGCCAGGCCGCGGCGATCGACCGCACGCTGGCGTTCTCGCGCAACGTCGAGCGCGACGCCGACCGCGTCGGCATCGCGGTGCTGCGCGCGTCGGGCTATCCGCCGCAGGCGATGGCGGCGATGCTCGAGCGGCTGGAGTCGATGTCGCGCCTGGACAACGGCGACGTGTTCGCGTTCCTGCAGGATCACCCGCTCGACAGCGAGCGCATCGCCGACGCGCAGGCGCGCGGCGGCGACAAGCCGCTGCCGCCCGATCGCAGCCTGGGCTTCTGGCTGATGAACGCTCGCGCGCGCGCGCTCAACCGCCGTCGCGCCGAAGATCTGCGACGGCAGGCCGGGTTGTTCGCGCAGCCCGGCGCGGCACTGCCGCGGCGCTGGCCGGCGCAGCTCGCGGCCTGGGCCTACGGCGAGGCGCTGTGCTGGCGCGGCGCCGGGGATGCGACGCGCGCGCGTGCCGCGCTGCAGCGCGCGCGCACGCTGGCGACGCCGTTCACCGAGCTGGAACGACTGCCGCTGGACCTGCTCGATGGCGACCTGCTGCTCGACGCGTCGAACGCCGACGCCGCGCTGCAGCTGGCACAGCGGCTGCGCGCGCTGGCGCCGACCTCGCGCGCCGTGCTGCATCTGCAGGCGCGCGCTCTGCTGGCGCTGCCCGCGTCGGCGGCCACGCGCGACTTCCTGCGCCAGCAGACCGTGCTGCATCCGCACGACGTCGACCTGTGGCGCTGGCTGGCGCAGGCCGACGCAGCCGGCGGCAGGGTCGCCGCGCAGCACCGCGCGACGGCCGAAGCCTACGCGCTGCAAGGCAACCTCGAAGGCGCGATCGTGCAGCTGAAGATCGCCCAGAAGACCCCCGACACCAACTATTTTGAAGCCTCGATCGTCGACGCGAGGCTGGCCGTGTTCAAGCAGCGGCTGGCGCGCGACAAGATCCTGGACAAGATGATTCCGCAATGAGCTTTTCCCGCCAAGCCCCGGGCTCGCGCAGCCTGGCCCAGGGGTTGCTGCTGCTCGCGCTGTGCCTGCCCTTCGTCTGGTCGCTCGACCCCGGGCCCGGCGCCAAGACCGCGTCGATGCTGATCGCCGCCGGGCTGTGGGGCGCCACGCTGCTGGCTGCCGCGTACGCCGGCAGCACGCCGCGCGTGGGCCTCGCTGCGGCGCTGTTCGTGCTGCCGGCGCTGGTGGTCGGCGCGCAGACCGCCGGCGGCATGCTGGCCTACCCCAGCCAGGGCTGGGACACGGTGGCGCTGCTGCTCGGCGCCGCGCTGGTGGCCGGGCTGGGCCGGCGGCTGGCGGCCGAACGCGACTGGATCGCGGTGGCAGGCGGCGCGCTGCTGCTGCAGGGGCTGCTGCAGGTCGCGATCGGGCTGATCCAGTTCGCGCTGTGGCAGCTGCCGGGCGTCGCCAGCGGCATCAGCGCGCATGCGCCATGGTTCTATCAATTCGTCAGCTTCCCCGGCGACGGCCGCATCTACGGCAATCTGCGCCAACCCAACCACTACGCGACCGCGCTGGCGCTGGGCTGCGCCGGCCTGGCCGCGGTGGCGCCGCGCCTGCGCCGCGGCCAGGTCTGGGCGGCGGCGCTGGGCTTGAGCTGGGCGCTCGAAGTCAGCGGTTCGCGCACCGCGCTGGCGCACACGCTGCTGATCGCGCTGCTGGTGCTGCTGCTGGTGCCACGCGCCTGGCGCACGCCGCGGCTGCGACCGCTGCTGGCGCTGCCGCTGCTGTACGCCGGCTGGTGGCTGCTGCTGCGCGGCGCCGCGACGCTGGGCTGGATCCATTACCTCGACGCGATCACGCGGCAGATGGACCAGCCGGTCAACGCGCGCGCGCTGATCTGGCACGACGCGCTGCAGGTGTGGCGCCAGCGGCCTTGGCTGGGCTGGGGCTGGGGGCAGATCGGCTGGGGCTTCGAGCAGGCCGCGGTGACGCAGCACCTGCACCCGCTGCCGCTGGACAACATCGACAACGCGCACGACCTGGTGCTGCAGCTGCTGGCCACTTGCGGCGTCGTCGGCACCGCACCGGTGCTGCTGCTGGGCGCCGCGCTGGCCTGGCGCCTGCTGCGTGCGCCGTGGCACGACGGCGCACGCGACGCGCAGCGCGGCGCCGCGCTGCTGCCGGCGCTGGCCGGCGCCGGCTGCATCGCGCTGCACAGCCTGCTCGAGTACCCGTTGTGGTACGTGTACTTCCTGTTCACCTGCGCCTTC
>JAJZHH010000097.1 GCA_021804595.1 Pseudomonadota bacterium | reverse complement strand
CATCGGTCGCGAGACGCACAAGATGATGCTCGACCACTACCAGCAGACCAAGAACCTGCTGGTCAGCTACAGCGAGAGCAAGCTGGGCTTCTTCTGACGCCGCCCCAGGGCCGGGCCATGCCCGGCCCGCCCCCCAGGCCGCCGGTGCCGCACGCTGCCCCGGCGGCACGGAGACCACGATGAGTGATCCTGTCCCGCCGCAGGTGACCGCGACGCCGGCCGCGCTCGAATTGATCGAGCGGCTGCGCGCGACGCACGGCGAGTTGATGTTCTATCAGTCCGGCGGCTGCTGCGACGGCAGTGCGCCGATGTGCTACGCGGCCGGCGAGTTCCTGATCGGCGACGCCGATCGCCTGCTCGGCCACATCGGCGACATGCCGTTCTACATCAGCCAGGCGCAGTTCGAGTACTGGAAGCACACCCAGCTGATCATCGACGTGGTCGACGGCCGCGGCGGCATGTTCTCGCTCGAGGGGCCGACCGGGCGCCGCTTCCTGACCCGCTCGAGGTTGTACGACGACCCCGAGTGGGCAGCGCTGCAGGCCGCCGGCCGTGTCTGAGCGCCTGCGCGTCTGAGCCTCAGCCGCCGCGCAGCCCCAGCTTGCTGCGTCGCCACAGCAGGTCCTGCATCGTGCGCGCCCACTCCTCGCGGCGCAGATGGGCGACTTCGGCCGCGTACAGCCCCGGGCGTACTTCGGCGCCGAGGTCGGCCAGGCTGCGCGCCGGTCGCAGCCGCGCGTCGCGCAGCACGCGTTCGACGCGGGTGCCGTAGGCGCGCGCGTAGCGTCGCGCCAGCTCGGGCGGCAGCCAGCGCCAGCGTTGCTGCAGCGCGGCGGTGAAGCGCGCCAGCGCGACGTCGGCATGCGCGCACGGTCCGATCCAGCGCTCGAGGTCGCCGCCGGGCAGGTGCGCCGACGCCGTCCAGCGCGGCGCGTCGACCCGCAGCGCGGCGCAGACGCGGTCGGCGGCGCGCTCGGCGAGCAGCCGGAACGTCGTCAGCTTGCCGCCCCAGACCTCGAGCAAGGGCGCGCCGTCGGTGTCGAGTTCGAGCGCGAAGTCGCGCGATGCGGCGCCGGCGCGCCCGCGTCGCGACGCGTGCAGCGGGCGCACGCCGGCGTAGCGCCAGACGACGTCGGTCGGGCGGGGGGCGTCGCGCAAATGACGTCCGAGCTCGCGGCACAGGTAGTCGACCTCGGCGTCGCTGCAGCCCTGGTCGAGCGCGTCGTCGCCGACGTCGACTTCGGTCGTGCCCAGCAGCGTGAAGTCATCCTCGAACGGGATCGCGAACAGCACGCGGCCGTCGCCGGCCTGCAGCAGGTAGGCGTCGTCACCGCGCTGCCGCCGCGGCACGACGAGGTGGCTGCCGCGCACCAGCCGCAGCGGCGCGGCCTGCTCGCGGCCGAGCACCTCGCGCGCGAAGCGTCCGGCCCAGGGGCCACAGGCGTTGACCAGCACGCGCGCGTCGACCCGCCATTCGCGCTGCGCGTCGCGCAGCGTCAGCCGCCATTGCGCGCGGCCGCGCGCCGCGGCGACGCAGGCCGTGCGCGGCAGCACGACGGCGCCGCGCTCGGCGGCGTCGATCGCGCAGCTCACGACCAGCCGCGCGTCGTCGGTGCGTGCATCGTAGTAGGCGTGGGCGTCGCGGTAGTGCGGCGCCAGCGCGTCGTCGTGCAGCGTCAGCGCGACGCTGTGCGGCAGGCTGGAGCCGCGCGCCAGCGCGTCGTACAGCCGCAGCCCGGCCGCGACCATCCAGCGCGGCCGCCCGCGCTGCGGCGGGTGCGGCAGCACGAAGCGCTGCGGCTGCACCAGATGCGGCGCCGCGCGCAGCAGCCGTTCGCGCTCGGCCAGCGCCGCGCGCACCAGCGCGAACTCGAAATGCTCGAGGTAGCGCAGGCCGCCGTGCACCAGCTTGGTCGACGCCGACGAGGTATGCGCGCCGAGGTCGTGGCGCTCGCACAGCAGCACGCGCAGGCCGCGCCCGGCGAGGTCGCGCGCGATGCCGACGCCGTTGATGCCGCCGCCCACGAGGGCGACGTCGAACGGCACATGCGAAGCGAGCTGACGATTCACTAACATGGGCGCATCGTCTCACGCCGCGCGGTGTCGTGCGCGGCTTCAGGCCACCGACCACGATGAAAGAGATCGCCGAGCAGATTTTCTCCCACGAACACCGGCTGACCACGCGCAAGCGCGCCGCACTCCTGCTGCGCGAGATCTGCGAGCAGCACGAGCGCGTCGCGCTGCTGCCCGACGGCGCCGAGCGCGACCTGAGTTCGATCCTGATCGCGGTCGACGAGGCCGAGGACTGGATCGTGCTCGACATGCCCGCGCCGCAAGTCGACGCTGACGCGCTGCTGGCCATGCAGCCGCTGATGGGCGTCGTTCGCTACGCCGGCATCTACGTCGGCTTCCAGACCGACTCGCTGGCGGTGATCGACTGGCGCGGAGCGCCGGCGTTGAAATCGCGCTTTCCGAGCCACGTCTATTTCCTGCAGCGCAGGCAGTACTACCGCGTTCCGGTCGGCGCCGACGACGTCGGCCCGGTCGGACTGCTGCGACTGGGCGCGGCCGAAGTCGTCGGCCGCTGCCACGACCTCAGCGCCGGCGGCATGCGCCTGCTGGCGCATCCCGGGCACGGTGACTTCCCGCTGCGCGACGGCGAAGTGCTGGCGTCGGTGCAGTTCACGCTGAAAGGCGTCGAGCTCGAGGCGCAGGGGCGCGTGCAGCACCTCGACGAAGCGGTGCGTCGCGCCGACGGCAGCGTGATGGTGCCGGTCGGCGTCGAGTTCACGCAGAAAACCGCAGCGTTCGAAGCTGCGGTGTCGCGTTACGTGCAAGCGCGCGACCGCGAAATGCTCGCCGGGCGCTGAGGCGCCAGGTCGCCGTAGTCGACCGCGCGGCGCAGCCACGACGCGGCCTGCGCGTCGGCGTCGACTGCGCCGTGGCGCAGCAGCTGCGCGAGCCGCAGCCGTGCCAGGTGGCAGCCCTGCTCGGCGGCGCGGCGCAGCCACAGCACGGCGTGTTCGCGGCTGCCGGGCACGCCGCTGCCGCGCTCATAGAGCAGGCCCAGCCGGTATTGAGCCGGGCCGCAGTCCTGGCGCGCGGCGCGCTCGAACCAGTGCGCGGCGGCGACCGCGTTGCGCGCGACGCCGACGCCGCGCTCGTGCAGGTCGCCGAGGTGATACTGCGCCAGCGCATGCCCTTGCGCCGCGGCCGCGGCCAGCCAGTGCGCGGCGCGCGCGAAGTCATGCGGTACGCCCTGGCCGGTCTTGTACAGCAGGCCCAGCGCGGCCTGCGCACGGCTGTGGCCCTGTTCAGCGGCATGCGCATACCAACGCGCCGCGGCCGCCCGGTCCTGGTGCACGCCGTGGCCCTGGCGGTGCATCGCACCGAGGTGGAACTGCGCGGTGGCGCTGCCGCGCTGCGCCGCAGCATGCAGCCAGCGGGCGGCGCGCGCGTGCTGCGCCTGTGCCTTGCAGCGCAGGCCGCGTGCCAGCGCCTTGGCGCAGCGCGTATCGACGGTGCCGGCGATGCCGGGCGGCAGCGGTTTCGTCACGGCGTGCATGGGGACCTCGCGCAGGATCGGGGGGCGGCTTCGATGGGTTCTTCGAGCAAGCTGCGTGCCAAGCCAACTGCGGGCCGGGCGTGAGCCGCGGCGATGCCGACAGCCTGCGCTTGGCCGGATGAAGCACATCGGTGAAACTCAATTCTGTCTCGGTATCGGCTGCCACAGCCGATAGACCACGTGGATCATGATGTTTATATCTTGTTCACGCGATATCCGGTGCAGGCACAATAAGCTGATGCTTCCGTGTTATGTCTTGGTCGACCTGGAAACGACGGGCGGGAATCCGGTCGAGGACCGCATCACCGAAATTGCTGCGATTCGTGTTGAAAAGGGCGAAGTCGTCGAACGTTGGCAGTCGTTGGTCGATCCGCAACGCCCGATTCCGCCTTTCGTGCAAGGTCTGACGGGCATCAGCCCGGCGATGGTCAGCGGCGCGCCGCGCATCGAGACGCTGTTGCCGCGATTGTTGGAACTGCTCGACGGTGCCGTGCTGGTCGCGCACAACGCCCGCTTCGATCATGGCTTCCTGAAGAACGCGGCGGCGCGCGCCGGCCTTGAGCTGCGCGTGCGCACCTTGTGCACGGTCAGGCTGGCGCGGCGGCTTTACCCGCACGCCGTGGGGCACGGGCTCGACGCCTTGCTGCGTCGCCACGGTCTGGACGCGCCGGCGGTGGACCCGTCGGGGCGGCTGGCGCGTCACCGGGCGATGGGCGACGCCGAAGCGCTGCGCGCGTGGTTGGCCGCGGCTGCCGCCGATCTGGGTGCGGCCGCGCTGCGCGACGCCGCCGCGGCGCTGCTGCGCAGCGGCTCGAGCTTGCCGCCGCAACTGGATACGGTGCCCGAGGCGCTGCCGCAGGGCCCTGGCGTCTACCTGTTCCACGGCGACGAGACGATTCCGCTGTACATCGGCAAAGCAGTCAACTTGCGCCGTCGCGTGCTGCAGCATTTCCAGGCGGATCACGCCGACGCGCGCGAAATGCGCATCGCGCAGCAGCTGCGCCGCGTCGAGTGCATCGAGACGGTCGGCGAGTTCGGCGCCTTGCTGCTCGAAGCGCGCCTGGTCAAGCAGTGGCAGCCGCTGTACAACCGGCAGCTGCGCCGCAGCGGGCAGTTGTGCAGCTGGCAGCTGGCCGACGACGCCGCGGCGCGGCCCCAGCTGCGGCTGGTGCGCGGTGCGATCGACGCCACCGGCGACCGGCTTTACGGCGTCTACCGCAGTCGCCGGCAGGCGGTCGAGGCGCTGCGCGAAATCGCCGAGCGCGACGCGCTGTGCCTGCGCGCGCTGGGGCTGGAAGCGGGCAGCGGGCGCTGCTTCGCGCATCAGCTCGGTCGTTGCCGCGGCGTGTGCTGCGGCGATGAAAGCGCGCAGCAGCACCACGCGCGGCTGCGCGCGGCGCTGGCCGAACACCGGCTGCAGGCGTGGCCGTGGCGCGGCGCGATCGCGCTGCGCGAGCGCGGCGCCGGCGGCAGCGAGCTGCATGTGTTCGACGACTGGCGCCACCTCGGCAGCGCGCCCGACGAGGCTGGTGCGCGTGCGCTGCTCGCCGCGCGGCAGCCGCTGGCCTTCGACCTCGACACCTACCGGCTGCTGCTGGCGCGGCTGCGCGGCGCTCCCGACGTGCTGGCGCTGGACTGACGCGCGCGACGCGTCAGCGCGACGCCGACACCCAGGCCGCGGCGCGTTTGTCGAGGAAGGCGGCGAAGCCTTCGCGCGCCTCGTCGCTGCCGCGCACGCGTGCGATGGTCTGCGCGGTCAGCTCGCGCACCGCGTCGGTGACCGGGCCGACTTCGAGTTGCGCGAACAGCTGCTTGATCTCGCCCAGCGCCTGCGGGCCGCCAGCGAGCAGCTCGGCGGCGGTGGCGTCGACCGCGGCGTCGAGCGCGGCGGCCGCCACCACCTGCTGCACCAGGCCGATCGCGGCGGCTTCGGCCGCGCCGATGCGCGTCGTCGTCAGCGCCAGCCGGCGCGCCTGGCGCAGGCCGACCGCGTTGACCAGATAGGGGCCGATCACCGACGGCAGGATGCCGAAGCGCGCTTCGCTGACCGCGAAGCGGGCGTCATCGGCGGCGATCGCGATGTCGCAGGCGCAGGCCAGACCGACGCCGCCGCCGAGCGCGGCGCCTTGGATGCGCGCCAGCGTCGGCTTCGGGCACGCGGCGATGCGCGCGAGCATCGAGGCGAAGCGACGCGCGTCGGCCAGGTTCCAGTCGATCGACGCGGTGCTGGCGCGCTGCATCCATTGCAGGTCGGCGCCGGCCGAAAAGTGGCGCCCGTCGCCGGCGAGCACGACCACGCGCACCGCGGCGTCGTCGCTCAGCGCGGCGAACACCCGGTCGAGCTCGCCGATCATCGTTTCGTCGAACGCGTTGAACACCTGGGGGCGCGCCATCGTCACGCGCACCACGCCGTCACCGCCGCGCTCGACGCGCAAGGTCTGCAGCTCGTTCATCTCCGGGGTCTCCGCCTGTGGTCGAAAACGTCATTGTCGGCCAGCGGCGCCGTGAAGCGCTCGGCCCGGCGTGCCACAATACCCGGCACGCAACCAAGGAATGGCGATGGACTATGCTTTCGCGCCGCAGCCGCCGGTCGGCGTCGCGGTGCTCGGAACTCGCGCGCGCTACCCGGTGCGCCGCGTCTACTGCGTCGGCCGCAACTACGCCGCGCATGCGCGTGAAATGGGCTCGGATCCGGATCGAGAGCCGCCGTTCTTCTTCTGCAAGCCCGGCGACGCGGTGGTGCCGGTGGACGCCGGCGCCGTGCTCGAGCTGCCGTATCCGACGCAGACCGCCGAGTTGCACCACGAAGTCGAACTGGTCGTCGCGATCGGTCGCGGCGGCCGCGACATCGTCGCCGGCGACGCGCTCGACCATGTGTTCGGCTACGGCGTCGGCCTCGACATGACGCGGCGTGACCTGCAGCAGACGATGCGCAAGGCCGGCCGACCGTGGGAAATCGGCAAGGCGTTCGACGCCAGCGCGCCGCTGGGCCCGCTGCAGCGCAGCGCGCCGGACGCGCGCGCGACGATCGAGCTGGCCGTCAACGGCCAGCGGCGCCAGAGCGGCAGCCTCGACCAGCTGATCTGGTCGGTGCCGGAAACGATCGCCCACCTGTCGCGCTATTTCGAACTGCAGCCCGGCGACCTGATTTTCACCGGAACCCCGGAAGGCGTCGGCGCGGTCGTCCCCGGCGACCTGATCGAAGCGCGCATCGACGGCCTCGGCGAACTCGGCGTACGCATCGCGGCGCGGTGAAGCCGATGGCCTCGTTGCAGCTGTACGGCTACTTCAACAGCTCGACTTCGTACCGGGTGCGCATCGCGCTGGCGCTCAAGGGTCTGGCCTACGATACCGTGCCGATCGACTTGCGCGCGCAGCAGCAGCGCGGCGCCGACTACCTGGCGCTGAACCCGGGCGGCTGCGTGCCGACGCTGCGCGCCGACGGCGTCGACCTCGGCCAGTCGCTGGCCATCATCGACTACCTCGACACGCTGCAGCCGCAGCCGCGGCTGATTCCGCTCGAGCAGCCGCGGCGCGCGCGCGTGCTCGAACTGTCGCAGACCATCGCCTGCGACATCCACCCGCTCGACAACTTGCGCGTGCTGCGCTACCTGAAGGACCGCCTCGGCGCCGGGGACGACGCGCGCCGCGACTGGTACGCGCACTGGGTCGCCGACGGCCTGGGCACGGTCGAGCGACTGCTCGAGCGCGCCGACGCCGGCCCGTGCTGCTTCGGCGCGCAGCCTACGCTGGCCGACTGCTGCCTGGTGCCGCAGGTGGCCAACGCGCTGCGCATGCAGTGTCCGCTCGACGCGTTCCCGCGCGTGCGCGCGGTCTACGCCCACTGCACTGCGCTGCCGGCGTTCGCCGCCGCGGCGCCGGCGCGGCAGCCCGATCACGTCGGCTGAAGCGGCCACGTCAAACCGGCGCGCGCGCGGCCAGCCGGCGCGCGACGTTGATCAGCCAGACGCGGTCCCAGCGCCGCTGCGCCGGGTGGTCGACGTCGTCGTCGACACGCAGCGTGCAGCGCGCGCGCGCGTCGTTCCAGCGCAGCAGCGTGCGCGCGCGACCGCCCGGCGTGCGCTGCACGAGCAGCTGTGCCGCTGCCGCGCCGACCGCGACGTTGTGCTGTTCGCGCAGCTCGGTGACCGCCAGCCGCGGTGTCAGCGCGTCCTCGCGCAGGCTCACGCCGACGCCGTCCGCGCGGCGCCAATAGCGCTGCACGCGCAGCCGCGGCGCCGTGCCGGCAGGCTCGCGCCGGGTGCCGAGCGGGCGCAGGTCGGGCAAATCGAGTCCGCCGGTGTCGATCGGCGTGAACACCGCGTGCGCAGCGTCGGCGTCAGCGGTGGCCAGCGGCGGCAGCGGATCGACCCAGCCGCCGTCGTCGTCGGCCGCCACCGGGGCGCGTGCCAGCACCGCGCGCAGCGCAGCCTGGCGTGGCGGCGGCAGGTCGGTGATCGACACCGTGCGCGCGCGCCCGATGCGGATCCAGACGTCGGACAGATAGGGCTCGGCGTCGCGTCCCGGCGACGCGTCGGCCAGCGGTGCCGAAGCCGGCGAACGCGGCGTGACGTTGCGCCGGCAGCCGCTGCCCAGCCACATGGCGGCGCAGCACAGCAGCACCAGTGCGGCGTCACGCGCCGCGCGACGCCGTGGTCGAAACGGTGAAACCGGTGAACCCGCTGAATCGGGTTGGGTGGCAGTCGTGGCCATCGTCGCCTCCTCGGGCGTGAGCGCTCGGGCGCATCGGCGCGAGCACCGCGCCAGTATCGACCGCGTGCGGCGATACGCAAGCGACCCTGTCGCCAGGGAAGGTTTGACTCCAGCGGCATGCGTTTGGCATCACGTCGTTGTGTGCGGCATTTTTATTGATGTGTAGAGTCGGTTCAGGCGATGTCGAGGCGCATCCGGATGAAGTTGGAATTCGCTCGCGCTAGCATGCAGCGCGATGTCGACCGTCATGCCCGTTTCCGCGCCGACCGACGCGCCCCGCCCGACGGGCGCGACGGCGGCCGCACCGCGTGACCCAGCCGCGCAGCGCGCCCGCGACGCGCTGGCTGGTTTCGCGCACGCGGTGTTCGCCGGCGGCGGCAACCGCTGTTGGTGGCAGGCCGGGGTCTGGGACGTGCTGCATCCGGCCGGGCTGGCGCCGCGCGCGATCGCCGGCGTCTCGGCCGGGGCGGCCACCGCGTGCCTGCTGCTGGCCGGCCGCGGCGAGCCGGCGCTGGCGCATTACCTCGACGTCACCGCAGGGCTGCGGCGCAATTTCCAGCCCGAGCGCTGGCTGCGCGGCGAGCGCGCGTTTCCCCACGCGCAGATCTACCGCGGCGCGCTGCTGCAGCTGCTCGATGCCGACGCGCTGCGCCAGCTGCGCACGCAGGCGCCGGTCTATGTGCAGGTCGCGCGACCGCCGCGCTGGCTGCCGGTGCCGGCCGCGCTGGTGGTCGGCGCGCTGGCCTACCAGTTCGACAAGAAGGTGCGCGGCGCGCTGCACCCGCGCGCCGCGCGCACGCTGGGTTTCCGCGCCGAAGTGCTGCGCGCGCAGGACTGCGCCACGCCCGAGGCGCTGGCCGATCTGCTGCTGGCGTCGTCGTGCACGCCGCCGTTCACGCCGGCATTGCGGCTGGCCGGGCGCGCGGTGCTCGACGGCGGCATGGTCGACAACGTGCCGGTCGACGCGCTGCCGCAGCCGTCCGCGCCGACGCTGGTGCTGCTGACGCGGCGCTATCCGCGGCCGCTGCCGCGCACCGACGCGCGCGTCTATCTGCAGCCGTCGCGGCCGATCCCGGTGTCGAGCTGGGACTACACCGACGCGCCCGGCATTCGCGCGGCGCTCCAGCTCGGGCGCGACGACGCGTCGGCATGGCTCGAGCGGCTGCGCCGCGACGGTGCCGACGCCTGGCGCGCTTGACCCGGCGCGGTGTTCGCGGCGCCGGTCGCGGCGTAACATCGATCGCAGCGCGGCAACGGCCCGCAAGGAGATCGCGATGATCGAACGCATACCCGGATTGCCGGCCGGCGTGCTCGGCCTGCGCGCCAGCGGCCAGGTCAGCGCCGCCGACTACGAGACGGTGTTGATCCCGGCTGTCGAGGAAGCTTTCACGCAGCGCGCCAAGGTGCGGCTGCTGTACCAGATCAGCAACGACTTCACCGGTTTCGACTGGGGCGCGATGTGGGACGACGCGCGCGTCGGCCTGCGCCACCTGGCCGGCTGGGAGCGCGTCGCGGTGGTCACCGACGTGGCCTGGATCCGCGCGTCGATGGCGCTGTTCGCGCTGGCCATGCCTGGCATGGTGCGCATGTTCGACGGCGGCGAGATCGACGCGGCGACCGCGTGGATCACCGGCTGACGCGCCGCGCCGACGTTCAGAAGCGCAGGTAGGCGTCCATCTGCCCGGTGTGCATTTTCACCGAGCGCGTTTCGCCGCGGCGCGTGCTGCTGACCGTGTAGTCGCCGGCGGGCAGCTTCAGGTAGCACAGCGGGCCGTCGCTGACGAATTGCGCGACGA
>JAJZHH010000096.1 GCA_021804595.1 Pseudomonadota bacterium | reverse complement strand
ACGACTGCGCCCAGCGCGCCGCCCCCCCGAGACCTTCACGTACCCGAGGCTCGGACATCACGGCGAAGCTCGCGCCACGACGCCTGACGCCGCGCAGCGCCGCGACGATAGTCGGCACCCAACGCAGGCCGGAGAACACGTGCAAAGTGGCGCCCGGCGCTTCATCGATCAGGGCGTCAATCTCGGCGACGGACGGGTGCACCACGGTGCGCACATGCGCGGGCAGCACGGAAATCAGTGCCGGTGCCGGCCAATCGGTATCGGCGCAGCAGATCACCTGCAAGCGCGGACACTGTTGCCCGAGCGCCTCGAACATTTCGAGCTTGTGACGCGAAAGGCAAGGTTCCCAGAAAATTAGGCGCTGCAAATCCGTCACGCTCCGACCTCACGCCTCGTTCCTGCATATCTGCGATCCGCGCTAACGCGATCGGATAGGTTCACAGTTCGCCATTGTGCCATCAGCTGCTGCGTTAAATTTGACAAGATGAATATCGCCTACCTCGTGCTCTGCCACAGGGACCCAACACATGTCGCCCGCCTCGCGCGCAAGCTCACGCTGGGGACGGAAGATCACGTGCTCGTGCACGTCGACGCGAAAACCGACGTAGCTCCGTTTGCGCAGCTGCTGCACGGAATTCCGCGCGTCTCGCTGCTGGACGAACGCATCGAAGTCTGGTGGGGTGGCTACAGCGCCGTGCTGGCGACGCAGCGGCTGCTCGAACGGGCGCTGCACGCGACGCCGGCCAAGCGCATCGTCCTACTGCAGGGCGCCGACTATCCTCTGCGCAGCAACGCCGAGTTGCATGCCTTTTTCGCCGCGCGGCCGGACGTCGAGTTCATCCGAGCCTGCAACGCCAGCACCAGCCGCTCGCGCTACATCTACGCCAAGGCTCGCTATCCGCAGTGGTTCGATCGGCCCAATCTGTTCAAGCGCGTGATCAACCGGCTGATCCGCGACGCGGACCTCAAATGCAAGTCGGCGCAGGTTAGGTACGGCGCGCGCACGCTGCAGATCCATTGGGGCTGCGCACAATGGGCGGTGACACGACGTTGTGCGGAATATTTGCTGGAATGCCGCAACGACGCCCGCCTCAATCGGTATTTTCACAGCTCGTTTCCGGCCGACGAAATCTACTTCCACACGCTCGTCCACAATTCCGATTTCGCGCGCGCCACGCCCTACGGCGGCGCCGAGGCCGACGTATCCAACGTCACCGCATTGCGCAATCTGCACTACTTCGAATACCCGCGCAGAGTGCGCGTTTTCGTCGCCGACGACTACGCGCTGCTGCGCGAACGCAAAGAATTGTTCGTACGCAAGGTCAACAGCGAGCAATCCACCGGTCTGCTCGACCGGCTGGACGCTAGCGGATGAGTGCTGCGCGCCCCGATGCTCGCAGCGAGGCCATGATCGCGGTCACCGACAGCAGCACAAGCGCACCCGACAGACTGGCGCGCTCCACGGTGTAACCGTCGACCATCATGCTCAGCGCGATCGCGGCAATGATGCGGCCGAAGAACGCCAAGCGCGCCTCAGGGCCGCGCCGTGCGCGCTCACGCAGGCCGATGAAAGCCATGCGCAACGCGCTATAGACGAAGGCCATGAACACCGCACCACCGACCACTCCGGTGGCTGCCAACGATTTCAGAAAGGCGTTCTCCGAGGCGCCGACGTCGCTCCCCGAACCCCAAACCGGGCTGGCCATAAAGGATTCCCACATTCTCAGGAACGCACCGGTCCGATCATTGTTGGTGGACACCAGCCTCAACAGAATGTCGGGATTGCTGGTGTTGATCAGGTCACGCAACCAGTCCAGTGCCAGCACAACCAACAGCGCCGCGACGACCAGGCGCGGCGACGCCTTCATCTGATAAGCGAGCATCGCCGCACTGAACACGTACACCAACAGTGCGCCGCGCGACCCGGACGAGAGCAGCAGGTAGAGGTCGCCGATGCTGATGGCGAGCGTCCAGGCGCGAAGCAGCCTCGAGTAGTCCTGGTTGACCGTGATCGACAGCATCGCGACACCGGTGATGGCGACCATCTGTCCCAGCGCGTTCGGGTGGAACGCGAGACCTTCGAAACGGTGTTGCAGATAGCCGATGCCCTCGACGATCAATGCGCAATTCGCGAGCGTCATCAGCGAGGCGTAAACCACGAACGCGGTGACCAGGCGCTGCTCCAGCGTGGCGCAGGCGGCCGCATCATCCGGCACTCGGCCGATGGCGAAGAAAAGAATGCCGACGATGACTGCGACGATCGACGCTGCAGGCGCATCGACGTTGAGGTCACGCAACCCCATCAACGCGATGAAAATCGCATAAAGGATGCCGACGCGGTGTGCGCGCCAGCCGCTGAACATTGCGTACAGGCCGACCAGTCCGAGCAACACGACAATCGCATAGGCGCTGCGCGCGGTCAGCGCCGAAAGCCAGATCGGCAACGGGCGGAAACCGGTGGGGTCAGTGATGACCGCGAGCAGCTGCGCCGGCGTCAGCTGCGCCGGGTTATACCGCGCCGCCATCGTGAACAGCAGCAGGCTGATGAGCACTACGAGCGGGTTCTTCAGTTGACGCATGGCGGATGTCTGGGTCTTTGCCGCTGCGCCGGGCGAGAGCGCGACGGCGGGGCCAGTGTATCGGAGCTCAACCCCCTCGAGCGCCGGGCGCGACGCGCGGCGCGTATCGCAACGCGGCCCACCCCAGTGCAATCACTGCGCTTGAGGTGGCAACCGTCAGCGCGAGTGCGACCCCCACCGCCGAAAGCAGCAGATACAACGGCGCCATCAACACACCCATGACCAACAGTTGCAGCACAGCCGCGTGGCTCACCCAGCGCGGATGGCCGGTCGCGCGCAAATAGGCTACCAGGACGATCAACAGTCCGTTGGCCAGTCCGTACCCGGCAAGCGCGCGCAACAAGGGCACCGCGGCCAGCCAGCGAGGGCCGAAGCCAAGCCCGATCAACGGCCCCGCTAGAAGCACCAAAAGTCCAGCGATCATCGCCATGCCCGGAACGTAGCGACGCAAAAGACGCAGCATGTAGACCCGTGCCGAGTCGCGCGATTCGCGGTGCAACTGCGACAGCGTTGGATATAGATATTGACCGAACAAGCCGGCGGTGTCGACCATCACCAACTGTGCAAGCTTCTGCGCGACCTGGTACAGCCCGAGCTCGACCGGGCCGAGTAAGCGAGCCACGACCACTTTGTCCGCTTGGTGCACGAGCAGCGTAAGCAAGCTGGTGCTCCAGACCCACTTGCCGAACGCCGTTAGGCTGCCGATCGAATGCCACCTCACGTTCGGCCGCAGCGGCATGCGGCACGTCGTCCACGACAGCAGCGCGATCCAGAGGTCGGCGACCACGGTGCCGATGAGCAGGCTTATGGCGCCCTCGTGTGCGAGCACGAGACCGATACCCACCAGCAGATCGAGTACGCCGCCCGCCATCAGCGCAAGGGCCAGAAGGCGGAAATTCCGCGCGCGCTGCACCAGCACGATACCGGGATTCAAGGCATTACGCGGCAGCAGCGTCAGCGCCGCAAGCAACATCAGCGGTTGCGCTTGCGGCACGCGGAAATACCGACAGATCAGTGGCGACGCCACCGCCAGCAGCACGCTCAGGCCGATGCCCCGCGCCAACTGCAACGTCCACACCGCGCCAGCCTCGTCGCGATCAAGCGCGTCGGCGCGCTGCACGACCGCCTCGGAAAGGCCGGTATCCGACATGGCCTCGGTGATGGCCAACGAGACCAGAGCGACTCCCACAAGGCCGATGGCACCGGGCCCGAGCAAGCGCGCGCCGACGATGAACTTAATCGCCGTCATGCCGCGCACGCCAATCTGGCGAACGACCAGCCAGGCCGGGTGCGCACGATCGCTCCACGCCGCAGCACCGGCGCGTGCAGTCCGCGTCAGCACCGCGCCGAGCATGCGCCCGAACCCCGCCGTCGGCCAACTGCGCGTGCGCCGGCTCGCGTCGCGCGCGCGCCATCGATTCCTGCCATCCCGATACCTCGTGTTGTGTCGCAAGCCTCGACCTAGACGCACTCTGCAACACGCCAAATGGACCACCACCCGCGGGGTTCAGACAAATCAAACGGTCGTTTAGACTTCACCGTCGTCGGATCGTCCGACGATGAGCAAGCTACGGCGCCACGCATTCGATCCCCCGAGCCCCCGATCTGCACGAGCAGCTGACTGTTGATGGACGCGATGATAGAGGCGGTCGCAGATGCGGCACAGTTTTGCGCCGACACCCGAGCGGTCGACGTGCGCCGCACGATTCCGGCGTCGCTTCGCGACGCGCTGTCAGCGCTTACGGCATCGCGCGCCGACGCCGTACTCGCGCAGGCGCTGACGATGCTGCAGCAAGCCTGGCGCGGGGCTACGGTCGACGAGACGCTGCGCTGGGGTGTCGGGCCGGCCGCTTGGGCCGAACTCGACATGGGTACGCTGCGCCTGCGGGACGACGGCAGCCACATCGATGCGCAGCAGGCCGCAGCCGTACTTGAAGCACTCGAGCACGCTGTGCTGCGTATGCTGGAGTCGCCCGCGCTGACGCAGATTGATCCGATGAGCCCGGCGCAACGCGCCTGGCTGGACGCACGCAACCAGCCGCCGCAGCCTATCGGTGAAACCGTGCTCGATGCGTTCGGCGCGCAAGTTGCCGCGCGCGGCGACGCGCCGGCGCTGTGCCATGCAGCAGGCGAACTGAGTTATGCCGAACTCGCCGCAGCCGCCGCGACGCTTCAGCGTCGACTGCACGCCTGCGACGTTGGCGCTGGTGCCGTCGTCGGCATCGCGCTGCCACGTGGGCCGGGTGCGGTGGTGGCCATGCTCGCCGTGTTGCGCTGCAGAGCGGCCTACCTGCCGCTGGATCCGTCGCATCCGGCCGAGCGCCTGGCGCAGATGCTCGACGACGCGCAGGCCTGCCTGGTGCTTGCTCCGGTCACTTGCGCCGACGTTTTCGGCATCGTGCCGCGGCTCGACCCCGAATCGGCGGCGCCAACCCGCTCGCTGGCGCGCAGTCCCGGCGTCGACGACTTGGCCTATGTGATGTATACATCGGGTTCGACCGGAACGCCCAAGGGGGTCGGAATCACGCATGCGTCGATCATGCGCCTGGTCCGACCCGATCTGGGGCAAGGCCGCGCGTTCATGCGGCTGGGGCCGGATACCCGGATGCTCCACGCCGCGCCGCTCGGATTCGACGCGTCGACACTGGAAATCTGGGGGCCGCTGCTCAACGGTGGCGTCTGCGTGGTGCACGACGAGGACATCCCGACGCCGGCTGGCCTGGCACGCTGCATCGGCGCGCAACGGGTAAACACGGCCTGGTTGACCGCCGCGCTGTTCAACCTTGTGGTTGATACCGGCGCGCGGCAACTGCGCGGCCTCGAGCAACTGCTGACCGGAGGCGAGGCACTGTCGCCGGCGCATGTCCGCCGGGCACAGCGCGAGCTCTCCGGCGTGCGGCTGTACAACGGCTACGGCCCGACCGAGTGCACGACGTTCACGACGACCTACGCGATCCCCGACGACCTTCCCGAGTCGCTGCGTGCGATTCCGATCGGCCAGCCGATTCACGATACCCGCGTGCACGTCCTCGGCCCCGGCATGACACCGCTGCCGCCCGGCCTGGTCGGCGAGCTCTACGTCGGCGGCAGCGGACTGGCCTGGGGCTACGTCGGACGCCCCGACCTCACCGCGGAGCGCTTCGTTGCCGACCCTTTCGGGACCGCCGGGCAGCGCCTGTACCGCACCGGCGACCTCGTGCGCTGGCTGCCCGACGGCAACCTCGACTACCTGGGTCGAATCGACGCGCAGATCAAGATCGGCGGTCTGCGCATCGAGCCTGGCGAGGTGCAGGCGCGGCTGCTCGAGCATCCCGCGGTGCGCGCTGCGGCCGTGGTAGCACGCCGCGGCGCAGCGGGCGAGCCGCGCCTGCTCGGCTACCTGGTGCCGCGCCAGTCCGCCGTGGCCACCGCCGACATCCGCCGTCACCTCGCCGCGCGCCTGCCGGCATACATGATCCCGGCGTCGCTGCAATGGATGGACTCGCTGCCGCTGAGCGCCAACGGCAAGCTCGACGCCAACGCACTTCCCGAACCGGCAGGCGAACGGCCGCCGCTGGCGGGCGATTACGAAGCGCCGCGCGATTCGCTCGAAGCGCTAATCTGCGAGGTGTTCGCACGCTTGCTAGACCTGCGCGCCGTTGGTCGTCTCGACCACTTCTTCGATTTCGGCGGCAACTCGCTGCTGGCGATCCGCGCCTTGAGCGAGTTGCGCGCCGCTGGCCAGACCGAACTCGCACCACAGGCCCTGTTCGACGCGCCGACGCCGGCGCGGCTGGCAGCTCGTCTACGCGCATTGCACGATCTGCCAAGCGTCAGCCCCGAGCGCATCGCGCGCGGCGCCGCGGGCGGCGGAGACGCCGCCGAGCCGATCGCAGTCGTCGCCGTCGCCGGGCGCTTCCCCGGCGCCGGCGACGTCGATGGGTTCTGGTCGATGCTGCTGGCCGGCAACGACGGCATCACCCATTTTGCCGACGAGGAGCTCGATGCATCGCTTCCGACCGCGGTGACCCGCGACCCGGACTATGTGAAAGCACGTGGCGTGATCGATGGCGCCGACATGTTCGACGCCGCATTTTTCGGCATCGGCCAGCGCGAGGCGGAATTGATGGATCCGCAACAGCGCGTCTTCCTCGAGCTCTGCTGGCATTGCCTGGAACGCGCCGGCCATGCGCCTGACGCCACGCACGTACCGGTAGGCGTCTTCGCCGGCATGCACAACGCCACGTACTGGCGTCACCACGTGCAGCACCACCCCGAGCGCGCCGAGCTTGTCGGCGAGTTCCAGACCATGCTCGGCAACGAGAAGGACTACATCGCCACCCGCGTGGCCAATCGGCTGAACCTTACCGGCCCCGCGGTGAGCCTGAACACCGCATGCTCGACCTCGCTGGTCGCGGTCGCGCAGGCGGTACTGAACCTGCGCGCCGGCCAGTGCGACATGGCGCTGGCCGGCGGCGTATCAATCACCTGCCCGCCGCGCAGCGGCTACCTCCATCAGGACGGCTCGATGCTGTCGCCCGACGGCATCACGCGCAGCTTCGACGCCGAGGCGCGCGGTACCGTGTTCTCCGACGGCGCCGCGGTCGTGCTGTTGCGCCGCCTGCGCGACGCGCTGGTCGACGGCGACGAGGTGCTGGCGGTGATACGCGGCGTCGGGGTCAACAACGACGGCCGCGACAAGGCGAGCTTCACGGCGCCGAGCAGCGCGGGGCAGGCGGCGGTGATCACGGCAGCACTGCACGACGCCGGAGTGGAGGCGGCATCGATCGACTACGTCGAGGCCCACGGTACGGCCACGCCGATCGGGGACCCGATCGAGGTCGACGCGTTGCGCCGCGTGCTCGACGTGCCGGGGCGCGCCCCCTGCCTGATCGGCTCGGCCAAGAGCAACGTCGGCCACCTGGTGATCGCCGCCGGCGCCACCGGCTTGATCAAGACCGTGCTGGCGCTGGCTGACGAGCGCATTCCGCCGAGCATTCACTACACGGCACCGAATCCGGCCCTGGACTTCGGCCGCTCCTTGCAGGTGTGCGACCGCCTGACGCCGTGGCCGCGCCGAGCGCAGCCCCGGCGAGCCGGGGTCAGCAGTTTCGGCGTCGGCGGAACCAACGCCCACGTGGTGCTCGAAGAGGCGCCGCCGCGAGCCGCGTCGTCGCCGGCCAAGGGCGTGCAACTGCTGATGTTGTCGGCTCGCAGCGAGGCCGCGCTCGACGCGATGCGCGAGGCTCTGGCACAGCACCTGCAGCAGCACCCGTCGATCAATCTGGCCGACGCTGCCCATACCCTGCAATTGGGCCGCAGCGTTTTTGCCCACCGCTGCGCGATCGTCGCCACCGATGCCGCGCAGGCCACTGCCGCGCTGCGCCGAGCCCCCCCGGAGCAACGTGCCGAAACCACCGCGCCTGCGGTCGTCTGGATGTTCCCGGGCCAGGGCGCGCAGTATCCCGGCATGGGCCGTGCGCTGCACGCCGTCGACGCGGCGTTCCGCGCCGCGCTCGACGAGTCGCTGCAGGCCTGCGGCGACGACACCTTGCGGGCTCGCCTGTTCGCCGACGACCCGCAGGCCCTGATCCCGACCGCCCACACCCAGCCGGCGCTGTTCTGTGTCGGCTACGCGTTGGCGCGCAGCTGGCAATCCCGCGGATTGCAGCCGGCCGCACTGGTCGGCCACAGCGTCGGCGAATTCGTCTGCGCCGTGCTCGCCGGCGTGATGACCTTGCGCGACGCCGCACGCCTGGTCGCGCGCCGAGGCGCGCTGATGCAACAACAGCCCGCTGGCGCGATGCTCGCCGTACGCGCCGCAGCGGACACCCTGCACCTGCCCGACGGACTGAGCCTGGCTGCCGACAACGGGCCGCTGGCCAGCGTCGTGGCCGGGCCGCGCGAAGCGCTCGCCGCCTGGGCCGCGCAGCTCGAGGCCGCGGGAACGCCGGCGCGGCTGCTGCAGACCTCGCACGCGTTCCACTCGTCGGCGATGGACGGCGCCGCCGACGCCTTCGCCGCCGAACTCGCCGGCGTGGCTCTGCGTGCGCCATCCGTGCCGATCGTCTCCACGCGCACCGGCGACTGGCTGACCGACGCCCAGGCCACCGACCCGGGCTACTGGATCGGGCAGATGCGCGACGCCGTGCGCTTCCGTGCGGCTACCTCCTGTGCGCTGCAACGCCACCCGCGCGCCCAGTTCCTCGAACTCGGTCCTCGCGGGCAATTGTGCGCACTGGTGCGTCAGCAGCGCCCCGCGCTGGCTCCGGTGCCCAGTCTGGGCGCGACGACCGATGAGGAGTACGCGACCTGGCGTCTGGCTGAAGGGCTCCTGTGGACCACCGGCATCGACCTGGCGCTGCAAGCGGCTGAGCCCGCGTCGATGCGTCGCCGCATCGCGCTGCCCGGCTACGCTTTCGAGCGCCGACGCCACTGGCTCGAAGCCTCGCCGCCCTCCACCCCTTCCGCTCCGATCACCATGACCGAACCAAGCCCCACGCCCCCGGCGCGCCGGGAAGAGCTCATCGCGCGACTTCGCGCCCTGTTCGAGGACGTCGCCGGCGAGGACCTCGGGCACGCCGGATCGACCACACCCTTCGTGGCGCTGGGCATCGACTCATTGACGCTGACCCAGGCCGCGCTTCAGCTCAAACGCCAGTTCGGCGTTCCGATCACGTTCCGGCAACTGATGGGCGAGCTCAACACTTTCGCCGCGCTGGCGGATCAACTCGACGCCCTGCTGCCGGCCGCGGCGAGGCCAAGCACTGATGCCGCCGCCCGGGCGACGCCCGCATCTGACGGCGGCGACGCGCCACGCGCCTCCGTCCCCTCCGCTCCGACGCTGGCCACGCCGGTGCCGGACGCGGCACTGCAGCAACTGATACGGCAACAGATGCAGCTGATGGCGCAGCAGTTGGCTCTGCTCGGCGCCGCGCCGCCGATGGCGACCACGACGACGGCCACGACGACGGCCGCGACGCCGAGCGCTGGGACGGCGCTGGCTGACGAAGACACCCGGCGCTACGACGTCAAAAAGGCGTTCGGCGCCATCGCGCGCATCCACAGCGAGTCGGGCTCGCTGAGCGAGCGTCAGCGAGCCCGACTCGACACCTTCATCAAGCGCTACGTCGGCCGCACCGCGCGCAGCCGGGCGTACACCGAGCAATACCGCGCACAGCTCGCCGACCCGCGAGTGGTCAACGGCTTCCGCCCGCTGACCAAAGAGATCACTTACCAGATCGTCGCCGAACGCAGCAAGGGATCGCATCTATGGGACCTCGACGGCAACGACTACGTCGACGCTCTGAACGGCTTCGGCATGAGCCTGTTCGGCTGGCAACCCGATTTCGTGCTCGACGCGGTCCGGGCGCAGCTCGACTCCGGCTACGACATTGGCCCGCAGCATCCGCTCGCCGGCGAAGTTGCCGAACTCATCTGCGCCGCGACCGGCTGCGAGCGCGCCGCGCTGTGCAACACCGGCTCCGAGGCGGTGATGGCCGCGGTGCGCATCGCGCGCACCGTGACTGGACGGGACACCGTCGTGCTGTTCTCGGGCTCGT
>JAJZHH010000095.1:8796-10330 GCA_021804595.1 Pseudomonadota bacterium | reverse complement strand
TCGGCGCGCACGATTTCCAGCGGCGGCGAGTCGGCGTGGCGCTTCATCTGCGTGCACGGGTGCCAGACGTGGCGCACGCTGCGTGCGGCGATCGACGATGGCGGGGACGTGGACATGTTCGGCGTGGCGGAGGCGTGGCGGAGGCGCCCATCTTAGACACCCGCGTGTCGTCGACGCGTCGCGCGCGGCGGCGCGCGTTTGCGTGTCGCCGGGTGCGGTGCTCCAATCGGAAGTGTGGCGGCCGCCGTGCCGCGCTGCGTCTTCTCGCCCCGATGTGGAACCTGACCGGCCCGATCCAGCACATCAGCAACTACCACGCCGAGCTGACGCGCATCCGTCGTGACCTGCACGCGCACCCCGAGCTGGGCTTCGAGGAGCACCGCACCGCGCGCCTGGTCGCCGAGCAGCTGCGGCGTCACGGCGTCGACGAAGTGCATACCGGCATCGGCCGCACCGGCGTGGTCGGCGTGATCCGCGGCGCACGGCCGGCGCCGGCCGAGGAAGGCGCCGACCCCGTGGTGCGCGCGGTGGCGCTGCGCGCCGACATGGACGCGCTGCCCATCGTCGAGGAAAGCGAATTCCCCTGGCGCTCGGCGCAAGGCGGCGTGATGCACGCCTGCGGTCACGACGGCCACACGACGATGCTGCTCGGCGCGGCGCGCTATCTGGCCGCGACGCGCAACTTCGCCGGCACCGTGCACTGCGTGTTCCAGCCCGGCGAGGAAGGGTTGGGCGGCGCGCGCGCGATGATCGACGACGGCCTGTTCGCGCGCTTCCCGGCCGACTGGGTGTTCGCGATGCACAACTGGCCGCAGCTGCCGGCCGGCACCATCGGGCTGGCGCCCGGCGCGATGATGGCCGCGGCCGACCGCGTCACCATCCACGTCAACGGCAGCGGCGGCCACGGCGCCCACCCTGATCTGGCGGTCGACCCGGTGCTGGTCGCCGCGCACATCATCACCGCGGTGCAGAGCATCGTCTCGCGCAACGTCGACCCGCTCGACGAAGCCGTGGTCAGCATCTGCGCGCTGCACGGCGGCGACCTCGGCGCGATGAGCGTGATCCCGCGCCAGGTCACGCTGGTCGGCACCGTGCGCAGCTTCCGCGCCGAAGTGCAGGCGCTGATCGAGCGCCGGCTGAACACCATCGTGCACTCGGTCGCACAGGCCTTCGGCGCCAGCGCCGAGCTGCATTACGAACGCGTTTATCCGGCGACGATCAACCAGCCGCAGGCCGCCCACTATGCGGCCGAAGTCGCCGCCGAGCTGGTCGGCGACGGCGCGGTGGTGCGCGATCTGCCGCCGAGCATGGGCGCGGAGGATTTCGCGTTCATGCTGCAGACCGTTCCCGGCGCCTATATGCGGCTGGGCCACGGCAGCGCCGGCGGCTGCTACCTGCACACTTCGCGCTACGACTTCAACGACGCGGTGTTGCCGCTGGGCGCGGCGCTGTACGCGCGGCTGGCCGAGCGCGTGCTCGCGCAGCCGGCGGCGCCGATGCTCTAGCGCGGCTTCGGAGCGGCCGTGCGCCGCGC
>JAJZHH010000095.1:0-8696 GCA_021804595.1 Pseudomonadota bacterium | reverse complement strand
GCTACGACTTCAACGACGCGGTGTTGCCGCTGGGCGCGGCGCTGTACGCGCGGCTGGCCGAGCGCGTGCTCGCGCAGCCGGCGGCGCCGATGCTCTAGCGCGGCTTCGGAGCGGCCGTGCGCCGCGCGTGATGAGCCCCCACGGCGCTGCGCGCCGGCCCCCCGAGGGGTGAGCCGGGACCAGCCGATGCGCCTGCGCGCATCGGCGCGCCCGGCGAACGGCCTGGGGCCTCAGGCCCCAGCCTCCCGAGCGCGGCTTCGGAGCGGCCGTGCGCCGCGCTCAGCTCAGCGTAATGCGGGCGAACTTGCGCTTGCCGACCTGCAGCACGCAGCTGCCGGCGCCGAGCTTGAGCGCGCGGTCCTGGACGACGACGCCGTCGACGCGCACGCCGCGCTGGTCGATCATGCGCATCGCCTCGGCGGTCGACGGCACCAGGCCGGCCTGCTTCAGCGCCGCGCCCAGTGCGAGGCCGCCGTCGGGCAGCGTCAGGTTCAGTTCGGGAATGTCGTCGGGCACGCCGCCGCGCGCGCGCAGCTCGAAATCGGCCTGCGCGGCGTCGGCCGCCGCGGCGTCGTGGAAGCGGGTGACGATTTCGCGCGCGAGCATCACCTTGGCGTCCTTCGGGTTGCGCCCGGCGGCGACTTCGTCCTTCAGACGCTGGACTTCGTCGAGCGGGCGGAACGACAGCAGCTCGTAGTAGCGCCACATCAGCGTGTCGCTGACCGACAGCAGCTTGGCGTACATCGACGCCGGCGCTTCGTGGATGCCGATGTAGTTGCCCTTGGACTTCGACATCTTGTCGACGCCGTCGAGCCCCTCGAGCAGCGGCATCGTCAGGATGCACTGCGGCTCCTGGCCGTACTCCTTCTGCAGGTCGCGGCCGACCAGCAGGTTGAACTTCTGGTCGGTGCCGCCGAGCTCGAGGTCGGCGTGCAGCGCCACCGAGTCGTAACCCTGCATCAGCGGGTACAGCAGCTCGTGCATCGCGATCGCGATGCCGGCCTTGTAGCGCTGGGTGAAGTCCTCGCGTTCGAGCAGTCGCGCGACGGTGTACTTGGCCGCCAGCCGGATCATGCCGTCGGCGCCCAGCCCCTCGCTCCATTCGGAGTTGTAGCGGATCTCGGTGCGCTGCGGGTCGAGCACCAGGCTGGCCTGCGCGTAATAGGTCTGCGCATTGGCCTGGATCTGCTCGACGGTCAGCGGCGGGCGCGTCGTGTTGCGCCCGGACGGATCGCCGATGCGCGACGTGAAGTCGCCGATCAGGAAGATCACGGTGTGGCCGAGGTCTTGCAGCTGGCGCAGCTTGTTCAGCACCACGGTGTGACCGAGGTGGATGTCGGGCGCTGTCGGGTCGAGCCCCAGCTTGATGCGCAGCGGCTTGCCGCTGGCGGCGCTGCGCGCGAGCTTGGCGATCCAGTCGGCCTCGACCAGCAGTTCGGCGCAGCCGCGCCTGGTCACCGCGAGGGCGTGGCGCAATTCGTCCGTGAGTTCGATGTGTTTTGGGTCGGCCATCGGTATTTTTGCCGTTTGCGGGCGGGGGGCTGGTAGACTTGGCGGCTGGTCCGCAGTTTGCGCTGCCGGACCCTGCAGTGTATTGGACGTCTTGGCAGCGGTCCGCGGATCGTGCAGGCGGGCCTCCCGGGACGGACGGTCGCGGGCGCTGTTGTCGAGTTCCGGGCCGCCGTCGCGGTGGCGCGGGTCCACGCCACGCCAACGTGTCGGGAGATTGCATGTCCTTGTTCGCCGAATCGGCGGATCGCCTGCTGCAGCGCGCGCGTGCGCTGCGCGAGGCAGTCGAGCGCCACCCGGGGCGGGTTGCCGGAGCCGTCGGCTCGGCCCTGCTGTTCACCAGCGTCACCGCGTTCGGCCTCGCCGAGTACGGCCCGCAGCCCAAGCTGCCGCCGGTCAGCATCGTGCAGCAGCCGCTGTCGCTCGACATCGGCGCGCAGCTCAGCAGCCTCGACGCCCAGCCGCAGATCGCCTACACGACGACCGAAGTGCGCCGCGCCGACAGCGCCGAGTCGCTGTTGCATCGGCTGCAGGTCACCGATCCGGCGCAGCTGCGCGCGCTGGCGCACGACGCCGCGTTGCAGCGCGTGCTGCGCGAGGCGCACGGCGTGGTCAGCGCCGAAGTCGACGGCGTCGGCCGCCTGCACCGCCTGCAGGCTCAGTTGACGACGCAAACCGGCGCCGACCGCGGCGCCTGGGACGAATTGACGATCACCGCGCAGGCCGACGGCAGCTTGAGCAGCAGCGTGCAGCCGATGCAGGCGCAGGTGCAGACCCGCATGGCCAGCGCAGTCGTGCACAGCACGCTGTTCGCGGCCACCGACTCCGCCGGCATTCCGGAGCCGGTCGCCGCACAGCTCGCCGACCTGTTCGCCGGCGAAGTCAATTTCCGCCGCGACCTGCGACCGGGCGACCGCATCAGCGTGGCCTGGCGCGTCTACGTCGCGCGCGGCCAGGTGCTGCGCGTCGGCCGCGTGATCGCCGCGCGCGTGGCCACGCGCGGCGTCGCCCACGAAGCGGTCTGGTTCGATTCGCCGCAGCACCCGGCCGCGGCCGGCTATTACGCGCCCAACGGCGGCAGCCTGGCGCGCGCCTTCCTGCTCTCGCCGCTGCCTTATGACCGCCTGACGTCGGGCTATGGCTGGCGCATCAGCCCGATTTTCCACAAGCCCGAGTTCCACAAGGGCATCGATCTGGCGATCCCGGTCGGCACCCCGGTGCGCACCATCGCCGATGGCCGCGTGGTCCACGTCGGCCCCGGCACCGGTTACGGCAAGTACGTCAAGATCGAACACCCGGGCGGCTTCGCGACGATCTATTCGCATCTGAGCAAGTACGAAGTCCACGTCGGCGAGCAGGTCAAGCAGGGCGAGGTCGTCGCGTTGTCGGGCAACACCGGCTGGTCGACCGGGCCGCACCTGTATTTCCAGTTCTTTGTCCACGGCCGTCCGGTCAATCCGCTCGACATCGCGAAGTATTCGCCGAAGGGCAAGGCGGTGCCGGCTGCGCTGCGTGGCGAGTTCGTCGCCGAAGCCGACACCCGGTCGCAGCTGCTGCAGCTGCTGCCCGACGTCGCGGTGGCCAGCGCGGCGCGCGACTGACGCGCCGGTTTTGCCGCCGGTCGCTGCCCCGGTGTTGCACGGCCTGGTGTTGCACGGCCATTACGTCGGACTGATGTCCGGCACCTCGCTCGATGGCGTCGACGCCGTGCTGCTGCACGTCGGCGCCGACGGCATGACGCTGCGCGGCCACGTCCAGCGGCCGCTGCCGGAAGCGCTGCGCGCCGAGCTCGACGCGCTGAATCGCGCCGGCGCCGACGAACTGCACCGCGCGCAACTCGCCGCGCTGGCGCTGGCCGAGGTCTACGCCGACGCGGTCGCGGCGCTGCTGCGCGACGCCGCGCTCGACGCCGCGGCGGTGCGCGCGATCGGCGCCCACGGCCAGACCGTGCGCCACCGCCCCGAGCTCGGCTACACGGTACAGCTCAATGCGCCGGCGCGGCTGGCCGAGCGCAGCGGCATCACCGTGGTCGCCGACTTCCGCAGCCGCGACGTCGCCGCAGGCGGCCAGGGCGCGCCGCTGGTGCCGGCCTTCCACCGCGCCTGGTTCGCTCGCCCCGGCGAAGCGCTGGCGGTGCTCAACCTCGGCGGTATCGCCAACCTGACCCTGCTCGGCGCCGACGGCGGCGTGCTCGGCTTCGACTGTGGCCCGGCCAATACCTTGCTCGACGCGTGGGCGCAGCGCCACCTGGGGCAGCCGTTCGACGCCGGCGGTGCCTGGGCCGCCGGCGCCGAGCCCAGCGCCGAGCTGCTCGACGCGCTGCTCGCCGACGCCTATTTCACGGCGCCGCCGCCGAAAAGCACCGGTCGCGACCATTTCCATCTCGACTGGCTGCAGCGCGCACTGCGCGAGCTGCCAGCGCTGCCGCCTCAGCGCGTGCAGGCGACGTTGGCCGAGCTGTGCGCGCGCAGCGCGGCCGACGCGCTGCGCGCGCACGCGCCGGCCACCGGCGAGCTGCTGGTGTGCGGCGGCGGCGTCGCCAATGTCGACCTGCTGGCGCGGCTGCGCCGCTTGCTGCCCGGAGTCACGGTGCTCGACAGCGCCAGCCGCGGGTTGCCGGCGCAGCAGGTCGAAGGCGCCGCGTTCGCGTGGCTGGCAGCGCGCGCGCTGGCCGGCCTGCCCGGCAACGAAGCCGCGGCCACCGGCGCGCGTGGCCCGCGCGTGCTCGGCGCGATCTACCCGGCCTGAGCCGCGGCCCGACACGCGTCTGGAGTCGCGCCCAAACAAAAGGCCGCCTCGCGGGCGGCCCTGGCGCGAACGCTGCGACGGTCAGACCGAGAACGACGAACCGCAGCCGCAGGTGGTCTGCGCATTCGGGTTCTTGATCACGAACTGCGCGCCTTCGAGCCCTTCCTTGTAGTCGATCTCGGCGCCGGTCAGGTATTGCAGGCTCATCGCGTCGATCAGCAGCGTGACGCCGTTCTTGACCATCTGCATGTCGTCGTCGTTGACCGCTTCGTCGAACGTGAAGCCGTACTGGAAGCCCGAGCAGCCGCCGCCCTGCACGAACACGCGCAGCTTCAGTTCCGGGTTGCCTTCCTCGTCGATCAGTTCCTTGACCTTGGCCGCGGCGCTGTCGGTGAACAGCAGCGGGTCAGGCATGGTC
The DNA here is from genome assembly GCA_021804595.1 of Pseudomonadota bacterium. Taxonomy (GTDB): domain Bacteria; phylum Pseudomonadota; class Gammaproteobacteria; order Burkholderiales; family Burkholderiaceae_C; genus Thiomonas_A. Next base: position 4,021 of record JAJZHH010000095.1, on the reverse strand, counting down.
AGCTCGGCGGTCTCGTCGATCACGGCGCTCATGGTTCTCTCCTATCGCAAGGCCGAATTCTAGGCGCTCGTCTGCTGCGCCGCAGAAGACCCTACAAGTGTCATGGCAGCAGCGCCGGGGCCCCGAGCCCGGTGGTTTCGGGCAGGCCGAACATCAGGTTCATGTTCTGCACCGCCTGGCCCGACGCGCCCTTGGCCAGGTTGTCCTGCACGACCAGGATCAGCGCGGTGTCGGGCTGCGGCTTGTGCACCGCGACGCGCAGCAGGTTGGCGCCGCGTACGCTGCGCGTGTCCGGCGCGCTGCCTGGGGGCAGTACGTCGACGCAGGGCTCGTTGCGGTAGGCCTGCTCGTACAGCGCCTGCAAGTCGAGCGCCGCACCGGCGTCGGTCAGGCGCGCGTACAGCGTGCTGTGCATGCCGCGAATCATCGGCACCAGATGCGGCGTGAACACGCAGCGCAGCTTCGCGTCGCCGCCGATGCGGCGCAGCTCCTGCTCGATTTCGGGGCCGTGGCGGTGGCCGCCGACGCCGTAGGCCTTGAAATTGTCCGCCGCCTCGGCGAACAGCAGGCCGATCTCGCCCTTGCGGCCGGCGCCCGACACGCCCGACGCGCAACTGGCGATCAGGTGCTCGGCGTCGACCGCGCCGGCGGCGCGCAGCAGCGGCGCGAAGCCGATCTGCACCGTGGTCGGATAGCAGCCGGGGTTGGCGACGATGCGCGCGTCGCGGATCGCGTCGCGGTTCAGTTCGGGCAGGCCGTAGGCGGCTTCGCGCAGCAGGTCGGGGCAGCTGTGCTGCATGCCGTACCAGCGCTCGAAGGTCGCGGTGTCGCGCAGCCGGAAATCGGCGGCGAGGTCGATGATGCGCACGCCGGCGTCGAGCAGCGCGCGCGCCTGCTGCATCGCGACGCCGTGCGGCGTGGCGAAGAAGACGACGTCGCAGTCGTGCAGCGGCGCTTCGTCGGGGGTCGTGAAGCGCAGGTCGGTGTGGCCGCGCAGGCTCGGGAACATTTCGGCCACCGCGGTGCCGGCTTCCTTGCGCGAGGTGATCGCGCGCAGCCGCGCGTGCGGATGGTGCGCGAGCAGGCGCAGCAGTTCAACCCCGGTGTAGCCGGTTCCGCCGACGATTCCGATGTCCAGTACGCGCTGCATGATGCCGCTGTGCTCCTTCGCAGAATTCAAAACCTGGGACCGGGCATCGTAGCGCTTATCGCGCCGGCCGGCGGCTTCAGCCGGCGTCGCGCCGTGTCTCGTTGAGCTCGAGGAACAGCTGGCTGAGGCTGGCGACGACTCGATGCGAGGCGCGTGCGTAGTCGCCGTTGGTGAGCTGGCGCAGCGCGCGCTCGCGCTCGCCGTCGTCGACCAGTTGCACGACCTCGCCGGCGCGGCGGTGGAACTCGGCGTGCTCGCCGAGCAGCCGCGTGAACAGCGCGTGCTGCGCGTCGGGCACGCGCGCGCCCTGGTGCAGCCACTGACCGAGCGCGCACTGGTCGTCGCGGCACACCAGCTGCCAGTCGAGGCGCTCGCTCGACGCGCCGCGAATGTGCTCGGCCAGGCGGACCTTCCAGCGCTGGTGAGCTTCGATCGCCTTGTAGAAATCCAGGCCGCCGTATTCGGCGGCGCCACCCTCGGTCGGCGCGGTGTCCGCCGCGTCGTCGCCCGCCGCCGCGGCGTCGGTGCGCGCGCGCCGACGGAACCAGTCCAGCATGCCCATCCCCTCGTCCTCCGGCAGTTCACGCGGTACGGGAGCGCGGCGCGGGTTCGCCGCAGCACCCCTACTTGTATTGGGGGTACATTATGGAGGCATCGATCCACCCGCTTGCACTGCCCGCACGGCGGATGGCGAGCGGCGGTGGCGTCGGATCGCAAGCACACAGGATCGCTCGATGGGCTGGATGCGGCGGATGAGACACACGATCGCGCGAGCGCGATCGGCATGGGGCCGGATGTCGGATATGCCGTGGTGGGCGCGCGTCGCGGTCACGCTGGGCGTGTTCGCGCTGATCGCGTGGATCGATTTCGCCACGCCCAGCTACGTCTCGGTGACCGGCTTCTATCTGCTGCCGATCGTCGTCGCCGCGCGCTATGGCGACGAGGGGACCTTCGGTCTGGTGCTCGGGCTGTCGACCATGGTCAGCCTGTACATGGCCGAGTTGCTGCTTCCGGCCGACGCGGCGGGGTGGTCGAGGGCGATGTCCTACTGTTCGGTGCTGCTGTTCTTCGGCGGCATCGGAGTCCTGGTGTGGCGCGTGCGCGGCGCTTATGCGCGCCTCGAGAAAGCGAGTCGTACCGATCTGCTGACCGGGCTCGGCAACCGCCGCGCCTTCGTCGACGCGCTGGAATCGGAGGTGGCACGCGCGCAACGCCGCGGCGCGCCTTACGCGGTGGCGCTGGTCGACCTGGATCATTTCAAGCGGGTCAACGACAGCCACGGCCATCACGTCGGCGACGCGCTGCTGGGCGCGGTCGCCAACGCCATGGTCGACGCGTTGCGGCAGGTCGACGTCGTCGCGCGGCTCGGCGGCGACGAATTCGCCATCGTGCTGCCCGGCGCCGGGCGCGGCGAAGCCGAGGCGGTCGCCGCGCGGCTGCTCGTGCGGCTGCGCGAAGTGCTCGCCGGCTACGCCGAACTCGACGTCACCGCGAGCATCGGCGTGGTCGCCGCAGACGGCGCCGCCGGCGCGGCGCGGGCCGACGACATCCTGCGCACCGCCGATGCGGCGATGTACGCGGTGAAGAACGGCAGCAAGAACAGCGTGCGCGTCGTTGACCCGAGCGGGTGCGCTGCGGCGTCGACCCTGGCTTGACGCGTGCAGCCAAGGTGCGCGCGTGTGGCGCGACGACGCTGTCCTACTCTGCTGTGCAGACGTAGATGTCGGTCCACACCGTTCCGTCGTAGAAATGGACCCGCTCGTAGCCCACCGGACACGATTCAGCGGGGTTGTGTCCCTTGCAATCCGCGTAGTCGGTGAAGTTGTGGTTCGCAAATGCCTTTCCTGTGACCCTCCCCATCCCGCACAGCGTGCCGCGGGCGGGGGCGAGTTCCACAGGCGCCCACGCCGACGCGCGCGGCCTGTTCTTGAGCGCCGAGCAGATCAAGATCTTTCCCGCAATGCCTCTCGCGATCGCGCCTGGAAATTCGCATGCATCCCCGGCGTCAGCCCCGGTGTCGCCCGGAATGATCACACCGCCTGCCATGACGTCCCCAGCGAGTTGCAGCGATCCGTTGGTGGTGAGGTTCTGCTCCGCGTGTATCGTGCCATCGCTCAGGATATTGCCCTTGGCGGAGAGATCGCCACTCAGTTGCAGATTCTTCACCCCGGTGATGCTGTGCGCCTGCCCGCGCTCGTCGGTCATCTTCAGGTCGCCCTGCATCGGCAACGCGCCGCTGCGCGGCAGGTGGATCGAAAACCCGCTGGCGGCGAGCTCGGCCAGCGCGCCGAGCACCGCCGGTGGTGTGTCGGGCACCGGGTTGGGCACGCTCCACGAACGCTGAATGCCGGTCAGCGCCGTCTGGTGCGGCGGCAGGCCGCTGAATCCCGCGGGCACGTGGGCCTGGTGCGCGGCGTCGGCCGCCAGGTCGAGGGCCGGGCGCCCTTCGCGCATCACCGGGCGGTCGAGATAGACCAGCAGATTCAGGTTGCACGCCGTACCCGGGCAGTGCTCGGGATTGGCCTGCTCGATCCGCACCTGCCAGTGGCCGCCGGTATAGCCTTCGCTCGCGTCGGAATGGCCGAGGAAATGTGCAGCCTTGAGCTCGTCCACCGTGGGTCGCATCGGATTCTCGAACCCCTGGATTTCGGGTTCGCCGCTCCTGGACAGTTCGCTGTAGTTGCGCGTGACGTAGGCATGCGCGCCGCGGTAGATGAGTTTCAGGCCGTAGGCCAGGTTGGCCGTCGTGTTGCGGTCGCTGAGGTAGCGCAGCCCCATCACGGCGGCGGCCAGCAGCAGCGCCGCGATGCACAGCACGATGGTCATTTCGAGCAGGGTGAACCCCCGTCGTCCCGACGCGCCGGACGGGGC
>JAJZHH010000194.1 GCA_021804595.1 Pseudomonadota bacterium | reverse complement strand
CGCCGGCCTCAGTGCGCGAACACCTCGACGCAGCCGCGCGGGCAGTCGCGGTCGCCGGCGGCCACCGGCACGAACACGCGGCCGCTGCGCGCATCGGCGGCGACCGAGTGCGCGTCGGCGCCGCTGTGCACGTTGCCGAGCCAGCGCAGTGGATGGGCCGCGATCACCCCCAGCACCGGCCCGCCGGGGTTGGCCGCCGCGGCCAGCACGAAGGCGTGCAGCCGGCGGTCATAGCCGACTTCGTCGGAGCCGCCGACCTGGGCGAAGCGCTTGACGACCCGGCCGTCGGCGGTGTCGACGACGAGCGACTGCGCGCCAAAGCCGGCCGCCACCGCGTCGTCGCTGCAGCCCACCAGCAAGCGCGCGCCCGGCCCCAGCGCCAGCCCCGCGGGCATGCACCGCGCCAGCGGCCAGACGCGCAGCAGGCGGGAGGTGCGCGGATCGATCACCGCGATGCCGCCGCGCGCGGCGACTCCGTCGAGTTCGGGAATCGCCAGGTAGACGCGGCCGCTGCGCGGATCCCACAGCGGCTGCTCGAGCCCGTGGCTGGCGCGCGGCAAGCTGATGCGGCCGAGCACCGCGTAGGGCGCGCGGGTCGAGATCAGCGTCACGAACGGAGGGCGATCGGCATTGTTGGCGGCGATCACCAGGTGGTCGCTCACGTCGTTGGTCAATTCGTCGACGCGGCGCTGGCCGCCGGTCGACACCGAGGCGACGATGCGCCGGCTCGCAACGTCGGCGATCTTCACGCTGCTGTCGCCGTCGCCGGCCCAGACCTGGCGCGTACCGACGAAGGTCACGCCGTTCGGCCCGCCGCGGTGCGCCGGGCGCTTGCCGGCGAAGCCGCCGATGCGGCCGAGGTCGCGCAAGGTGGCGGCGTCGATCAGGTCGACACCGGCGTTCGAGCGATCGGCCAGCGCGTAGACGCCGCCGGCGACGGCGCCGATGTCGAAGCTCGCCAGCGGCTGCCCGGGCAGTTCGACGCTGGCGATGCGGTGCATCGGCGGCGCCGCGGCGGCGTTGCCGGCGAGCGCGGCGCACAGGAGCAGTGCGGCGGTGCGGAAAAGCGACATGGTGGGTTTGGCCGTGGGATTGAAACCGGGAATGGTCGCCGGATCCGGTGAAACGCCTGTGACCGGGCGACGGCCGGCGCAGCGCTGCGGTGCGACCACGGCGTTGCTATGCTGCCGCGCATGTGCGCAGACCGTGTCGAGCCGACTTCCTTGCCAACGGGTGAGGCCACCGCGGCGCTGCCGCCGGCGGCGCGCCGGCTGCTGCTGGCGCTGGGCTTGACGACACTCGCGGTGTGGATCTGCTATGCGTGGCTGGACCGGCCGCTGGCCTGGTTCGTCCACGACCATGCGCTGCCGCGCGTGGCGGGATTGCGCGCGCTGACGCATCTGCCCGACGCGATCGTCGTCGCCAGCGCCGTCGTGCTGATGCTGGCGCCGCTGCGCCTGCGGCTGGGGCGGCCGCTGGGCAGCGTCGAGCGTCTGCTGCTGCGCGCCGGCGCCAGCGTGGCGCTGGCGGTGTTCGTGAAGGATTTCCTGAAGTTCGTCTTCGGCCGCGCCTGGCCCGAGACCTGGATCGACCACAACCCCTCGTTGATCCACGACCACGTCTACGGCTTCTTCTGGTTCCGCAGCAGCGCGGGCTTTCACTCGTTTCCGTCGGGGCACACGACGGTGACGTTTGCCGCGATGTCGGTGCTGTGGCTGGGCTTGCCGACACGCTGGCGCTGGCTGGCCGCGCTGCCTTGCGTGCTGGTCGTCGTCGGTCTGCTGGGGATGGACTACCACTTCCTCGGCGACGTCGTCGCCGGCGCCTTCGTCGGCAGCGTCTGCGGCGCGAGCCTGGCGCGCCGCTGGGCGGACTGAGCGCCAGGCGCGCGCTCGACGGGCGGCTGGCGCCGCCGACGCTCAAGGCTGCTGTGGGCCGCTCGACGCTGCCGCCGTGACCACCGCCTCGTCCTCGCCGCGGCTCTCAAGGAAACGCCGGGGCGCTCAGAAGCGCGAACCGGGCTGCTCGAGGAAGGCGATTTCTTCGGCCGTGCTGGCGCGCCCGAGCACCGCGTTGCGGTGCGGGTAGCGGCCGAACCGGTCGACGATCGCCTTGTGCCTGAGCTCGAAATCCAGCCCATTCGCGTCGCCGAACTCGCGGTACAGCGCCTCGGCGCCGGCGTGGATGCGTCGCGACTCGCTGTGCATGAACGGCAGCAGCAGGAAGCCTCGCCGCACCGGATCGAGCTGGCGGTGGACGTCGCGCGTCACCGCTTCCTGCGCCAGCACCAGCGCCATCGGGTCCTGCGCGAACGCCGCCGCGGTGCCGCGGTAGACGTTGCGCGAGAACTGGTCGAGCACGATGATTTCGGCCAGCCGTCCCGCCGCGTCGGCGCGCCAGTCGGCGCATTCCCCGCGCGCCGCGCGCTGCAGCACGTCGCCGAAGCGCTCGCGCACGACGGCGTCGAACTCGGGCCGGGCCGACCACCACGAGGCCGGGTCGATGGTTTCGAACCAGAAGCTGAGGATGTCTCGAGGCATGGTGGGGCGATCATGCCACGGCCATGC
>JAJZHH010000011.1 GCA_021804595.1 Pseudomonadota bacterium | reverse complement strand
CCACGCCGAACATGTCCACGTCCCCGCCATCGTCGATCGCCGCACGCAGCGTGCGCCACGTCTGGCACCCGTGCACGCAGATGAAGCGCCACGCCGACTCGCCGCCGCTGGAAATCGTGCGCGCCGAAGGCGTCTGGCTGTTCGACGCGCAGGGCCGGCCGCTGCTCGACGCGATCAGCTCGTGGTGGGTCAACCTGTTCGGCCACAACCAGCCGCGCATCAAGGCGGCGATCGCCGCGCAGATGGACCGCGTCGAACACGTGATGCTGGCCGGGCTGACCCACGCGCCGGTGGTCGAGCTGTCCGAGCAGCTGGCCGCGCGCACCGGGCTGGACCACGCCCACTACGGCAGCGACGGCGCGTCGGCGACCGAGATCGCGCTGAAAATGAGCGCGCATTACTGGCGTAACGTCGGCCGGCCGCGCAAGAACCGCTACATCGGACTGGCCGGCGGCTACCACGGCGAGACCGTCGGCGCGCTCGCGGTCACCGACGTGCCGCTGTTTCGCGCCAGTTACGCGCCGCTGGTGCGCATCGCGCACGCCACCCCGGTGCCCGATCCCCGCGCCTGCCCGCCCGGGCTCGACCCGGCGGCGTGGATCGAGCAGGCCGCCGCCGCGCTCGACGCCTACCTGCAGCGCCACGCCGACGACACCGCGGCGCTGATCGTCGAGCCGCTGGTGCAGTGCGCCGCCGGCTTCGTATTCCACCCAGCGGCCTTCCTGGCCCGCGTGCGCGAGCTGTGCACACGTTACGAAGTCCACCTGGTGGCCGACGAGATCGCCGTCGGCATGGGCCGAACCGGCACCTTGCTGGCCTGCGCGCAGGCCGGCGTGCGCCCCGATTTCGTCTGCCTCAGCAAGGGGCTGACCGGCGGCTATCTGCCGCTGTCGGTGGTGCTGACGACCGACGCGGTCTACCGCGCGTTCTGGGACGACGACGTCGCGCGCGGCTTCCTGCATTCGCATTCGTACACCGGCAACCCGCTGGCGTGCAGCGCCGCGCTGGCCACGCTGGCGCTGCTCGACGACGCGCGGCTGCGCGCCAACGCCGCGCTGGCCGAGCGCCTCGACGCGCTGTTCGCGCCGCTGCACGAGCACCCGCGGCTGCGCCACGCGCGCCGTGCAGGCATGATCTGGGCGTGGGACGCGGTCGACGCGCCGGCCGACTTCGCGCCGCGCTTCGCCGCCGCCGCGCTGCAGCGCGGCGCGCTGCTGCGGCCGATCGGCACGACGCTGTATTTCATGCCGCCGTACGCGATCGACGAAGCCGCGGGCGCGACGCTGCGCGACGCCGCGCTGGGCGCACTGGCCGAGGCGCTGCGATGAGCGGCGCCGCGGCCTGCCCGGCCTGGTTCGTCAGCGGCACCGACACCGAGATCGGCAAGACGCTGGCCAGCTGCGCACTGCTGCACCGGCTGCGCCGGCATCACGCGCGCGTCGTCGGCGCCAAGCCGGTCGCCGCCGGGCTCGACGCCGACGGCGTCAACGGCGACGTGCGCTGCTTGCGCGCGGCGTCGACGCTGCGCGTGGACGCCGCGCTCGACAACCCCTACGCGCTGCCGCTGCCGGCGTCGCCGCACCTGGCCGCCGCGGCGGCCGGCACGCGCATCGAGCTCGAGCGCATCGCCACGGCGGTCGACGCGCTGCGCGCCAGCGCCGACGCGCTGATCGTCGAAGGCGTCGGCGGCTTCCTCGTGCCGCTGACCGACACGCTCGACGGCGGCGACCTCGCGCAGCGGCTGGCGCTGCCGGTCATCCTCGTCGTCGGGCTGCGCCTGGGCTGCCTGAACCACGCGCGGCTCAGCGCCGAGGCCATCGCCGCGCGCGGTCTGCCGCTGGCCGGCTGGATCGGCAGCGCGGTCGACCCGGCGATGGCGCTGCGCGACGCCAACGTCGACACGCTGCGCGCGCGGCTGCCCGCGCCGTGCCTGGGCGTCATTCCCCACCTGCCGCAGCCCGACCCGGCGCACGCGGCGCTGCACCTGGAACTGCCACGATGAACGCACTGCCCGCCACTTCGGCGTGGAACCTCGACGCCGACCTGGCCACGCTCGACGCCGCGCGGCAGCGCCGCCGCCGCCGCGTCGTCGACGCCTACGACGGCGTGCGGCTGCGCGTGGCCGGGCGCGACATGCTGGCCTTCTGCAGCAACGACTACCTCGGGCTGGCGCAGCACCCGGCGCTGCGCGACGCCGCGCAGGCCGCCGCCGCACGCTGGGGCGTCGGCGCCACCGCGTCGCCGCAGGTGTGCGGCCACAGCGCCGCGCACGAGCAGCTCGAGCACGAGCTCGCCGCCTTCGTCGACATGCCGCGCGCGCTGTACTTCTACGCCGGCTTCGCGGCCAACGTCGGCATCGTGCCGGCGCTGGTCGGCCGCGGCGACGCGGTGTTCTGCGACGCGCTGAACCATGCCTGCCTGATCGACGGCGCGCGGCTGTCGCGCGCGCAGATCGAGGTCTACCCGCATCGCGACGCCGCAGCGCTCGGCCAGCTGCTGGCGGCCAGCGGCGCACGGCGCAAGCTGATCGTCAGCGACGCGGTGTTCAGCATGGACGGCGACGTCGCGCCGCTGCGCGAGCTGCTCGCGCTGGCCGAGGAGCACGACGCGCTGCTGCTGATCGACGACGCGCACGGCTTCGGCGTGCTCGGCGCGCAAGGCCGCGGCAGCGCCGCGCACTACGGCCTGCGCGGGTCGCGGTTGGTCTACATGGCCACGCTGGGCAAGGCCGCCGGAGTCGCCGGCGCCTTCGTCGCCGGCGCCGACGCGGTGGTCGAGACCATCCTGCAGCGCGCGCGCAGCTACACCTTCGCCACCGCGGCGCCGCCGCTGGTGGTCGACACGCTGCGCGCGGCGCTGGCGCTGATCGCCGCCGACGACTGGCGCCGCGAGCGGCTGCGCGAGCTGATCGCGCAATGGCGCGCCGGCGCCGGCGCGCTGCCGGGCGGCTGGCGGCTGGCCGAATCGGACACGCCGATCCAGCCGCTGCTGATCGGCGACAACGCCGCGGCGCTGGGCGCGATGGCCGCGCTGTGGGAACAAGGTCTGTGGGTGCCGGCGATCCGCCCGCCGACGGTGCCGGTGGGCACCGCGCGGCTGCGCCTGAGTCTGTCGGCGGCGCACACGGCGGACGACGTCGAGCGGCTGCTGCGCGCGCTCGCCACACTGCCGCGTTGATGCGGCGGCGTACCGGCGGCGCCGAGGCGCCGCCGGTACGCCGGTACGCCGCTTCAGAACAGCGCCGCCGCCTTCTGCAGCGCGATCACGACGCCGATCAGGAAGGGGATGCCGATCGCTGCCCAGGCCAGCACGCCGACCGAACCGAAGGCGCCGCGCGCGGCGTGCTCGGCGTGCGCCGCGCCGTGCTGCTCGTGCTGCAGCGAACGCTCACGCGCGAGCTGCTCCTCATCCATGTTGTGCTTCTCGTGCACCGGCCGCACCATCAGGTTCAGCACCAGGCCGACCGCGAGCAGCAGCGCGAGGATGTACAGCGTGCGGTCGTAGACCAGGTTGTGCGCGACTCCGGCGTTGATCTGCGCCTGACGCAGCGCGGCGATCAGCAACGGGCCGACGATGCCGGCCACCGACCACGCGGTCAGCAGCCGGCCGTGGATCGCGCCGACCATCTGCGTGCCGAAAATGTCGGCCAGGTAGGCCGGCACCGTCGAGAAGCCGCCGCCGTACATGCTCAGGATCAGGCACACCGCGATCACGAACATCCCGGCCAGCCCGAGGTGGCCCAGCGACGGCAGGCTGACGTACAGCGCGATGCCGAGGATGAAGAAGGTCGAGTAGGTCGCCTTGCGCCCGATGTGGTCGGAGATGCTGGCCCAGAACAAGCGCCCGAGGCTGTTGAACAGGCTGATCAGACCGACCAGCCCGGCCGCCGACGCCGCCACCGCGGCTTTCTGCGCGGTGCTCAGCGCGGTCAGCGAATCGAGCCCGATCAGGTGGCCGCCGAACACGTCCTGCAGCATCGGGCTGGCCATCGAGATCACGCCGATGCCGGCGGTCACGTTCAGGCACAGCACGCCCCAGATCAGCCAGAACTGCGGCGTCTTCCACGCCACGTCGAGGTGCACGTGGCGGCGCGTGATCATCGCGTTGGCCGCCTCGTCGGCCGGCGGCTCCCAGCCGGCGGGCTTCCAGCCGGCCGGCGGCACGCGCATGCCGAAGGCGCCGGCCGACATGACCAGGAAGTAGATCAGGCCCATCACGATCAGCGTCGACGCGACTCCGGCCGACGCGTTGCCGCCGCCGAAGTGCTTCATCAGCGCCACCGCGATCGGCGCGCCGATCATCGCGCCGCCGCCGTAGCCCATGATCGCGAAACCGGTGGCCATGCCGCGGCGGTCGGGGAACCACTTGATCAGCGTCGACACCGGCGAGATGTAGCCCAGACCCTGGCCGACGCCGCCGACGACGCCGCAGCCCAGCCACAGCAGCCACAACTGGTGGGTCTGCACGCCGACGCCGCCCAGCGCCATGCCGCCGCCCCAGCAGATCGCGGCGATGAAGCCGGCCTTGCGCGGGCCGGCGTGTTCGAGCCAGCCGCCCCACAGCGCCGCGGCGATGCCCAGCACCGCGATGAACATCTCGAAGGTGTGCGTGACCGCGGGCACCGACCAGTTGCAGCTCGTCGTCGACATCATCGCCAGCAGACCCTGCGCTTTGCAGGTGGCGTCGTCGGTGCCAGCGAGCAGCTTGGTCATCGGCAGCCAGAACACCGAAAAGCCGTAGGCCATGCCGATGCACAAGTGGATCGCGAGCGCCGCCGGCGGCGCCAGCCAGCGGTTGAAGTTCGGGCCGGCCACCGTGCGCTCGCGCGCCAGCAGCCCGCCTTGCAGCGGGGCGTTCATCACCTCGGACATGCGTGTCTCCCTATCGTCCTGCGATTGGATGGATGCGAGGGCTTCGACTGGATAAATGTTTGAAAGTATGTCGAAGCTTGTCCGGCGTTATAGCGTCAAAACGCGATATATCCAATATGGATTGCCCGATCCAGCGAGGAAAAGCCAACAGGCTAAAAACGCGTCGCTCGTCAGTCGTGCGCGTAGATGTCGCGTCGGCTGGTTTCGGGCAACCACAGCAGCGCCACGCCGACGCTGAGCGCGGCGATTGCCACCGGGTACCAAAGCCCCTGGTAGATGCTGCCGTGTTCGGCGACCAGCGCGAACGCGATGGTCGGCAGCAGCCCGCCGAACCAGCCGTTGCCGATGTGGTAGGGCAGGCTCAGCGAGGTATAGCGGATGCGCGTCGGGAACAGCTCGATCAGCGCCGCGGCCATCGGCCCGTAGACCAGCGCGACGCCGGCGGCGAGCAGCGCCAGCAACAGCACCAGACGCACGCGGTCGATTCGCGTCGGGTCGGCGTGCGCCGGGTAGCCGGCAGCCCGCAGCGCCTGCGCCAGCTGGCGCTGCAACTGGCCCAGCGCGGCGGCGTAGGCGTCGCCGGGCAGTCCCTTGCCGTCGAACACGACGATGTCGCGCGCGCCGACCTGGATGCGCGCCAAGCCCGGGGCGTTGCGTTCGCGGTAGTCGACCGCGGCACCGGCGAGCAACTGCCGGGCGACATCGCAGGAGCTGTCGAAACGGACGACGCCCAGCGGATTGAACTGGAACGAGCAGTCGTGCACGTCGGCGACCAGCGTCACCGGCGTGCGCGCGGTCGCCGCGACCAGTTGCGGGTTGCCGGCCGCGGCCAGCGCATGAAACACCGGGAAGTAGCCGAACACCGCGAACAGCAGCCCGGCGACGATCACCGGCTTGCGCCCGATGCGGTCGGACAAAGCGCCGGCGAGCCAGAAGCACGGCATCGCCAGCAGCAGCGCCGCCCCCATCAGCGTGCCGGCAACGACGACGTCGAGCTTGAGCGTCTGCGTCAGGAACAGCAGCGCGTAGAACTGGCTGCCGTACCAGACGACGCCCTGGCCAGCGGTCAGGCCGAACAGCGCCAGCAGCACGTTGCGCACATTGGCGCCGTAGCCGAAGGCTTCGGTCAGCGGCGCCTTCGAAATGCGCCCTTCGCGCTTGATGCGCATGAACGCCGGCGACTCGGGCAGGTGCAGCCGGATCCAGACCGAGGTGCCGAGCAGCACCAGCGAGACCAGGAAGCACAGCCGCCAGCCCCAGTCCTCGAACTCGGCCGTGCCGAGCGCTTCGCGCAGGCCCAGCGTCATCGCCAGCGACAGCAGCAGCCCCAGCGTCGCGGTGGTCTGCACCCAGCCGGTGTAGGCGCCGCGGCGGTGGCGCGGCGCGTGTTCGCCGACATAGGTCGCGGCGCCGCCGTACTCGCCGCCGACGGCCAGGCCCTGCAGCAGCCGCACCGCGACCAGGATGATCGGCGCGGCCACGCCGATCGACGCGTAGTCGGGCAGCAGGCCGACGACGAAGGTCGACAGCCCCATCAGCAGGATCGTGACCAGGAAGGTGTACTTGCGTCCGATCATGTCGCCGAGACGACCGAACACGATGGCGCCGAACGGCCGCACGACGAAACCGGCGGCAAATGCGAGCAACGCGAAGATGAAACCCGAGCCTGGGTCCAGCCCGGCGAAGAAGCGCCGGCCTATCGTTTCGGCCAGTGCGCCGTACAGATAGAAGTCGTACCACTCGAAGGTCGTGCCCAGCGCCGACGCGAACACGACCCGCCGCCCGTCGCGGCGCTTCGCCGGGGCGCTCATCGGATCACGCTGCGTTGCCCTGCGTTCACAGCTTGTCCACAGCTTTTTCAGACACCCCAGACGATGGGCTCGTCGGCGGCCAGGCTGCGCTTGAGCAACTGGATGAACGGCCACGCACGCTGGTGCAGCGTGATGCCGCGAGGCCCGCCGCCGGCCTCGGCGCGGTCGCGTTCGTCGTCGGCGACCGCAGCCTGCAGCCGGGCGATCGCGTCGGCCATCGCGGTCGGCTCGATGATGCCCTGCGCGCCGGCCTCCTTGCCGATGATCGACAGGATGCGCTCTGCCGGCGCCTGGTTCATGAACAGGTCCGAATCGGCCTTGGATTTGAATCGGTAAAGCATGCGCTGCGAACTCCGTGCGTCGAGCCCCGAGCATACCCCGCGCGGCGATGCGCGCCCATCGGGCGTGACGGCCGCGTCAGCGCCGGCGGCAACGCAGACGCAAACCACCCCCCCAACCCTAGGGAAAACCCTTGAATTTTGTCAATCATCAAGGAAAACGCATCAGCGCCGGCCTATGTTTGCGTATTGTAACGATGCGCATGTGTGTATTGCCGCACCGCAACCGGCCACGGGGCCAAGGAGCGCTGAAATGATTGATGGAACCGTCGTGGCACTGTCGCGCTGGCAATTCGCCGCCACCGCGCTGTACCACTTCCTGTTCGTGCCGCTGACCCTGGGCATGACCTTCATGCTCGCGGCGATGGAGACGATCTACGTCACCACCGGCCGCGCGATCTACAAGCAGATGGTCGAGTTCTGGGGCAAGCTGTTCATGATCAACTTCGCGCTCGGTGTCGCCACCGGGCTGACGATGGAGTTCGAGTTCGGCACCAACTGGTCGTTCTACTCGGGATTCGTCGGCGACATCTTCGGCGCGCCGCTGGCGATCGAAGGGCTGATGGCCTTCTTCATGGAGTCGACTTTCATCGGGCTGATGGTGTTCGGCTGGAAACGGCTGAGCAAGATCCAGCATCTGCTCGTGACCTACCTGGTCGCGCTCGGCTCGAACCTGTCGGCGTTGTGGATCCTGGTGGCCAACGGCTTCATGCAGGACCCGCAGGGCGCGCACTTCAACCCGGTGACGATGCGCATGGAGCTGACCAGCCTGCCCGACCTGATCTTCAGCGCCGACGCGCAGGCCAAGTTCGTGCACACCAGCATCGCCGGCTACGTCACCGCGGCGATCTTCGTCGCCGGGGTCAGCGCGATCTACCTGTACCAGAAGCGGCACGTCGAACTGGCCCGCCGCTCGTTCCGCATGGCGGCGCTGTTTGGCGTGCTCGCCACCGCCGGCGTGATCACCCTCGGCGACGCACTGGGCTACGTCGGCGCCCATGCCCAGCCGTCGAAGCTGGCGGCGATGGAAGCGATGTGGACCACCGAGCAGGCGCCGGCGTCGTTCAACGTGATCGCCTGGCCGTCGCAAAGCGAGCATCGCAACCTGTTCGCGATCCGCATCCCCTACGTGCTCACGCCGCTGCTGACACACACGATGACGCAGACGGTCCCGGGCATCGACCAGATCGTCGCCGAGAACGCCAAGCGCATCGAGAACGGCATCCCGGCGGTGGCGGCGCTGAAAGTGCTCAGCAGCGACCCGACCAATGCCGCCGCGCTGGCCCGGTTCGACGCCCACCAGCGCGACCTCGGCTACGGCTTCCTGCTCCAGCGCTACGCCGCCGACGTCACGCAGGCCACGCCGGCGCAGATCCAGCAAGCGGCGTGGGACAGCATCCCCAACGTTTTCGCCGAGTTCTGGGCCTTCCGCACGATGGTCGCGCTGGGGCTGCTGATGCTGGCGTTCTTCGTGCTGGCGACGATTTACTCGGTGCGTGACGACGTGCAGCACCAGCGCTGGTTCCTGCGCCTGGCGCCATGGATGATCCCGGTGCCGTGGATCGCCTGCGAAATGGGCTGGATCACCGCCGAGATCGGCCGCCAGCCGTGGACCGTGTTCGGCCTGCTGCCGACCTGGATGAGCGCTTCGACGCACAGCGTCGGCTACATGGTGTTCTCGCTGACCGGCTTCGTGCTGCTGTACTCGAGCTTCATCGCGGTCGAGATGTATCTGATGGTCAAGTTCATCCGCCAGGGTCCGAGCGATCACGGCTCCCCACCGGCGCCGGCCTTCGGCGGCGCTCCTGCGGCCACGGGCGCGATGCTGCGCAAGGAGGTTTGACGCGATGGAACTCTATCTCTTCCTCAAAGTCCTGTGGTGGCTGCTGCTCGGCGTGCTGCTCGCCGGGCTGGCGATCATGGTCGGCATGGACATGGGCGTCGGCACCCTGCTGCGCTTCGTCGGCCGCAGCGACGTCGAGCGTCGCGCCTGCCTGAACGCGGTCGGACCGCACTGGGACGGCAACCAGGTCTGGTTCATCCTCGGCGGCGGCGCGATCTTCGCCGCGTTCCCGCTGCTGTACGCGACGGCTTTCTCGGGCCTGTACATCGTCATGCTGCTGCTGCTGTGGACGATGATCGTGCGTCCGCTCGGTTTCGAGTACCGCAGCAAGCTGCCGTCGCCGCGCTGGCGCAACGCCTGGGACTGGGCGCTGCTGGTCAGCGGCGCGGTGCCGATGATCGTGTACGGCGCTGGGGTGGGCAATATGTTCCTCGGCGTTCCGTTCCACTTTGAATGGGACATGCGCTCGTACTACACCGGCAGCTTCATCACGCTGCTCAACCCCTTCGCCGTGCTCTGCGGCCTGCTGTCGCTGGCGCTGTCGATCTATATGGGCGGCGTGATGCTGATGGGCCGCGCCGGCGGCGAAGTCGCCGTTCGCGCGCGGCGCGCCGCGTCGTGGGCCGCGCTGGCCGCGGTGGTGCTGTTCAGCGCCGGCGGCGTCTGGGTGTCGATGCTGCACGGCTATGTGCTCGAGCACTCGCCCGCCCCGGCGGTCGCGCAGAACCCGCTGCAGCAAAGCGTCAGCCTGCAAGCCGGCCACTGGCTGGCGAATTTCCGCAGCGTCCCGCTGTTGTGGCTGGTGCCGGCGCTGGGCTACCTCGGCATGCTGCTGGGCTGGCTGCTGGTGCGCGGCGGACGCCACACGCTGGCCTGGTGGTCCGGCGCGCTGGCCTGGATCGGCGTGCTCGGCACGGCCGGCGTCGCGCTGTTCCCGTTCATGATGCCGTCGAGCTCGAACCCGGCGCAAAGCCTGACGATCTGGAACAGCGTGTCGAGCCAAACCGACCTGCTGTGGTCGACCGGCTTCGCCGCGGTCTTCGTGCCGCTGATCCTGTGGTACACGAGTTGGGCGTTCTGGGTCATGCGCGGCACCGTCGACCGCAAGGAGATCGAATCCAGCGATCACGCCTACTGAACCCGGAGAACGCCATGAAAACCCTGAGCCAATTCGTCGTCTACTTCATGATCGCGCTGATCGCGATCGTGCTCGGCGTGATCCTCGGCGATTACGCGCCGTGGTATTTCGCGTGGCTGGTCGGCACCGTGATGCTGGTGCTGGTCGCGGCGGCCGGCGGCGCGTGGATGGACACGCAGGACGAGGAGCGAGCGGCGCGGGCGCGCCGCTGACCGCGGCGGCAGCCGCACCGCGTCACCCAGCCGGGCCCGGGCCCGGCTTTTTATACCCCCGGCAGTTTGCCCTGAGTCAAACACTCGCGATTCTGCGTCGCGCAGCTGGCGAATCTTGCCATTTGTCAATCCTCAATTCGAGCCGGGCGCCGAACATCGCGCCACAACACTCATCAGAGGGGAGACAACCCATGGATTCCGCCGCAGCACTTCGCATGCTGCGCGGCAGTCTGGCCAGCGCTTTTCTGCTCGGCCTGTCGCTGCACGCGCACGCAAGCACCCCGGTGACCACCGAAACGGCGACGCAGTTCGTCGCCGCGAACTCGCCGTCGACCACGACCTCGGCGGTCGTGCCGACACTGGGCTACGGCCCGACCGCGCCCGAAGCGCCGCAGGACCACAGCAAGTTCAAGCAGCTGCAGGGCCCGTTCACCAGCGGCCCGCAAGTCACGCAGGCCTGCCTGAGCTGCCATACCGACGCGGCCAAGCAGGTCATGTCGACCTCGCACTGGACGTGGAAGACCTGGGATCCGAAGACCCACCAGATGCTGGGCAAGAACCACGTCTACAACAACTTCTGCGTCAGCCCGATCAGCAACGAACAGTTCTGCACGGTGTGCCACGCCGGTTACGGCAGCACCGATCCGAACACCTTCATCCCGTTCTCGCAGCGACCCGAGAAGGACGTCGACTGCCTGGTCTGCCACGACCAGACCAAGGATTACCACAAGATGCCGTTCATGGGCGGCAACCCGGCGGTGACCAAGGTCCAGGTGCGCCCGGGCTGCAACGAGGTCTACGGCACCGACAAGCCCTACGTCGACCCCGAGAACCTGGCCAAGATCGCGCAGCACGTCGGTCTGCCGACCCGCTACACCTGCGGCTCGTGCCACTTCTACGGCGGCGGCGGCAACGGCGTCAAGCACGGCGACATGGACAGTTCGCTGGCCGACCCGGCTCGCGCCGAGGACGTGCACATGGCGACCAAGGGGCTGAACTTCCAGTGCCAGCAGTGCCACGTCACGACCAATCACAAGGTCCCCGGTTCGCGCTACCTGATCGACGCCGACCCGAAGGGCGGGCCGTTCATGCCCGGCAGCCAGCACAACCCCGACCCGGCCAGCTGCACCTCGTGCCACGGGCAGGAGCCTCACGTCGGCCACGGCCTGGAGGATCGCGTGGTGGCGTCGACGCTGAACATGCACACGCGTGACATCGCCTGCGAGACCTGCCACATCCCCGAGTACGCGCGCGGCGGCCTGCCGACCAAGATGCAGTGGAACTACGCCACCGCCGGCAAGCTCAACGTCAACGGCGAACCGCTGGTGCTGCTCGACCACAAGGGCTGGAACACCTACTGGGGCGTCAAGGGCAGCTTCAAGTGGGCCACCGACGTCGTGCCGAGCTACACCTGGTTCAACGGAGTCGAGCGCTGGATGACGATCGGCTCGAAGATCCAGGACTTCTCGAAGGACGGCGTCGTGCAGCTGAACCTGCCGCAGGGTTCGGCGACCGACGGCAAGTCGAAGATCTGGCCGTTCAAGATCATGCGCAACAACCAGCCCTACGACACCAAGACCGGAATTCTCGCGGTATTCCATTCGTTCGGTTTCGACAAGGACGCCTACACCGAGAACTACAAGTGGCAGATCGCGCTGCGCAACGGCATGAAGGCCGCCGGCCTGCCGTACTCGGGCCATTACGCCTTCGTGCGCACCGACATGTACTGGCCGATCGCGCACATGGTCGCGCCCAAGGAACAGGCGCTGCAATGCGACCAGTGCCACGCCGCACAAGGCCGACTTGAGCACATCGACGGCGTCTACATGCCGGCTCGCAGCCGCGACCACCAACCCTGGCTGGAACGACTCGGACTGCTGCTGGCCGCGCTGGCGCTGGCCGGAGTCGTCGTCCACGCCCTGCTGCGCATCGTTCTGCGCCGCCGCTGAAACCCATACGGAGAACCATCATGAGCGAAGGACGCATCTATCTGTTCAAGCGTTTCGAACGCTTCTGGCACTGGAGCCAGGCGCTGCTCGTCATCACGATGCTGTACACCGGCTTCGCGATCCACGGTTACCTGCCGATGAGCGGCTTCCGCGGCACGCTGCTGCTGCACGAGGCGGCGGCGGTACTGCTGGTCACGTTGTGGGTGTTCGCGATCTTCTGGCACTTCACGACCGGCGAGTGGAAGCAGTACATCCCGACGCTGGACAAGGTCGGCACGATCGCGCGCTACTACGCCATCGGCATGTTCCGCGGCGAATCGCACCCCTACGAGGTCACGCCCGAGCGCAAGCACAACCCGCTGCAGCGCCTGGCCTACCTCGGCCTGAAGCTGGTGATCAATCCGCTGATCTGGTTCAGCGGCACGCTGCTGCTGCTGTTCGCGTGGAACGCGATCGGCACGATGCCGCTGGGCCTCGACCTGCGTGGCGTCGCGCTGCTGCACACCGCGGCCGCCTACCTGATGCTGGTGTTCTTCATCGCCCACGTCTATCTGGCGACGACCGGCCACACGCCGCTTTCCTACATCCGCGCGATGGTCACCGGCTGGGAAGACGCCGACGACGCCCACGGCGCGCGTTCGTGAACGAGGAGAATCCGATGCGCAAAGCAAAAACCCATCTGCTGGCCGGCGTCGCCGCGGCGCTGCTGGCCGGCGCCACGCTGGCCACGGCCTTGCACAGCTACCCGGCGCGTGCCGATACGCCGGCACCGACCGCCGGCCATGTCGCGCGCCTGCAGGCGCACATCAACCGTGCGCTCAACGGCGGCGTGTTGAACACCGTCGACGGCGCCGCGCTGCTCGACTCGGACGTGCTGCTGAAGATCTACGTCTACGCCTACGGCAAGCGCCCGGTCGACTACAGCGCGATCCTGACCGCCGATACCCAGGCCATCGACCCGCCGCCCCCGGTGCAGCCGACCGCGGCGCAGAAGACGGCGATCGACCGCCTGCTGCAGGCCGCGCGCGCCCACCCGAAGGTGCTGATCCGCGCGCACGAGATCGCGCTGTTCCCGTACGACGCGAAAACCGGCGGCTACACGATGCAGAACCGCATCTTCGCCAAGCTCGCCGGCAAGGGGTACTTCTTCGACAACTCGCTGTATCACTTCGTCTACG
Organism: Pseudomonadota bacterium; assembly: GCA_021804595.1. GTDB lineage: Bacteria > Pseudomonadota > Gammaproteobacteria > Burkholderiales > Burkholderiaceae_C > Thiomonas_A. The sequence continues at coordinate 27,571 of JAJZHH010000011.1, read as the reverse complement.
TCGACTTCGAGCCGTTCTCGGTCTGGCGCACCCCCGACCCGGCCAAGCGGCAGGCCATCGACAACGCGATCAAGGACTTCGAACAGTTCAACCTCGACATCGTCGGCCAGGTCGTCGCGGACGGGGGCGATTCCATCTCGATCAAGCCGCTGACCGCGACCTTGAAGGACAATGTCGGAGGCACAGTGCTGACCGAAGGGGGAGGGGCCTGACGCGGCGGACCACCGCGACGGCACGTGAACCCTCTTCGGCGAACGCAGCGAGGAGGGTTCACCCGATGGTCGATGTCGAAATCCTGATTGCCGGTGCCGGTCCGGCAGGGCTGTTCATGGCGCGCGCGCTGGCCGGCAGCGGCCTGCGCGTGGCCGTCGCCGACCCGCAGCGCGCCTCAGCGCTGGCGGCGCCGGCCGACGACGGCCGCGAAATCGCGCTGAACCAGCGTTCGCTGCGCATGCTGCGCGAGTGGCAAGCGTGGGACCGCATCGCCGACGCCGACCGCGCGCCGCTGCGCGCGGCGCGGGTCATGGACCGCGACCTCAGCGCCGCGATGCGCTTCGAGCCGGCCGCGGACGGCGCGCTGGGCACGCTGGTGTCGAACCACGCGCTGCGCCGCGCCGCCTGGGACAGCGTGCAGGGCCAGGACGGGCTCGAGCTGCTGCTCGAGCAGCGCGTCGTCGAGCTGCGCCGCGAGCCCGACGCGATGGTGGCGACCTTGCAGCACGCCGACGGCACGCAGCGCAGCCTGCGCGCCCGCCTGGTCGTCGCCGCCGACACCCGTTTTTCGCAGCTGCGCCGGATGATGGGAATCGGCGCCGAACAGTTCGACTTCGGCAAGTCGATGCTGGTGTGCCGCATGCGCCACGACAAGCCGCACGAGTCGACAGCTTGGGAATGGTTCGGCCTGCAGCAGACGCTGGCGCTGCTGCCGCTGGCGCCGGGCCAGTCCTCGGTCGTGCTGACGCTGCCGCCGCTGGACATGCAGGCGATGCAGCAGCTCGACGTCGACGCGTTCGCGCGCGACATCGAGCGCCGCTTCGACCATCGCCTGGGCGCGATGGAGCTGATTTCCGATCGTTTCGTCTACCCGCTGGTCGGCGTCTACGCGCAACGCTTCAGCGCGCCGCGCTTCGCGCTGCTCGGCGACGCCGCGGTCGGCATGCACCCGGTGACCGCGCACGGCATGAACTTCGGCCTGCTCGGCGTCGAGCTGCTCGCCGCCGAGCTGCGCGGTGCCGCCGACGTCGGCGACGCCGAGCGGCTGGCGCGCTATGCCCGCCGCCTGCGCCTGGCCACCCGCCCGCTGTACCTGGCGACCGAAGCGGTGGTGCGGCTGTACACCGATTCCAGGCCGCCGGCGCTGGCGCTGCGCGGCATCGCGCTGCGCGCGGCGCAGGCGCTGGCGCCGCTGCGCGCCGGCGTGACCCGCGCGCTGCTCGACTCCGGCGAGCCGCTGGCGTTGCGCCTGGCGGCGCGGCTGCCGCCGCTGCCCGGCCTGCCGCGGCTGGGCTGACCCGGCCGCGCTGACACGCGCGGCCGCCACCGCGCTTCAACCCGGCTCGTACAGCTCGCGCAGCGCAGCGTAGGGGCCGGGCTGCGTTGCGAGCGCGGCCGCGCGGCCGCGCTGCACGACGCGCCCGGCGTGCAGCACCGCGACCTCGTCGACCAGCGCGGCCAGCGCGCCGAGACGGTGGCTGATCAGCAGCACGGTGCGCCCGGCCATCGCCTGCGCCAGCGCCGCGAACAGCTCGCGCTCGGTGGCCGCGTCGAGTCCCTCGGTCGGCTCGTCGAGGATCAGGATCGGCGCGTCCTTCAACAGCGCGCGCGCCAGCGCCAGGCGTCGCGCCTGCCCGCCCGAAAGCAGCATGCCGCCTTCGCCCAGGTTGCTGTGGTAGCCGTCGGGCAGGCCGACGATGAAGTCGTGCAGCTGCGCGCAGCGGCAGGCGTCGACGATCTGCGCCTCGCTCGCGTCGGGACGCGCCAGCAGCAGGTTGTCGAGCAAGGTGCCGTGGAACAGGTAGTCGTCCTGCGACACCACGGCGAGCAGCGCGCGTGCGTCGTCGCCGGCGTAGTCGCGCAACTCGTGGCCGCCGACGCGCGCGCTGCCGGCGTAGTCGCGAAAGCGCGCCAGCAACTGCACGACGCTGCTCTTGCCGGCGCCGCTGGCGCCGACCAGCGCGAGCCTGGCGCCGGCGGCCAGCTCGAGGTCGACGCCGTCGAGCGCCCACGGCGCGTCGTCGGCGTAGCGCAGGCGCACGTCGCGCAGCACGACACTGGCGTCGTGCGGCCGCGGCGATGCCGCCGGCTGCGGCGGCGGCTCGATGTCGGCCAGCTCGAACAGCCGGCGCGCCGCGGCGAGCATTTCGCCGAGCAGCTGGAAGGCCAGCGGCAGCGGCGCCACCGCTTCGAACACGGCCAGCGCGAACAGCGCCAGCATCGCCAGGTGCGCCGGCGCCAGCTGGCGGGCCGCCACTTGCGGCAGCGCCCACAGCAGCGCGAACCACAGCGCCATGTTCGCGCACAGGCCGACGCCGCCGGCGGCCAGCCCGGCCAGCTCGGCGAGCCTGCGCTGCTCGTGCAGCAGCGCGTCGGAGCCGTCGTGCACGCGCTGCAGCGCCCGCGCCTCGCCACCGTAGACACGCAACTCGGCGGCGCCGGCCAGCGCGTCGGCGACGTCGACGCGCAGTTGCGTGCGCAGCTGCAGCTGGCGCGCCGCGGCCGGTGCGCCGCGCCGGCGCAGCAGCGCCGGCAGCAAGACCCCGGCGACGACCAGCAGCGCGGCGGTCGACGCCGCGACCGCGCGGCTGTACAGCGCCATCACGGACAGCGCGAGCACGCTGCCGGCGACGCCGACGGCCAGCGGCACGAACAGCCGCAGATAGACCTGGTTCAGCGTCTCGATGTCGGCCAGCATGCGCGACATCAGGTCGGCGCTGCGCCAGCGCTGCAGCCGCTCCGGCGCCAGCGGCTCGATGCGGCGGTAGAACCACAGCCGCAGATGCGCGAGCAGCCGGAACGTCGCCTCGTGCGTCAGCAGGCGCTCGACGTAGCGCCCCGCGGTGCGCGCGATCGCCGCGCCGCGGATCATCGCGGCCGGCGTGAAATAGTTGATCGCGACCGCGGCCGCCCCGGCCAGCGCCATGCTGGCGATGAAGTCGCCGGCCACCGCGAGCAGCGCGACGTTGGCCAGCAGCGCGAGCAGCGCGACCGCCGCACCGGCGATCATCCAGCGCCGCCACGGCGCGAACAGCGCCAGCAGCCGGCGCAGCACGCGCACGTCGTCGCGCCAGGTCATGGTGTGCCCCCCGCGCCAGGCTGCGCCTGCCGCGGCCCCCCGAGGGGGCTGCGCGCGGCTTCGGAGCGGCCGTGCGCCGCGCTCATGGTGTGCCCCCCGCGCCAGGCTGCGCCTGCCGCGGCCCCCCGAGGGGGCTGCGCGCGGCTTCGGAGCGGCCGTGCGCCGCGCTCATGGTGTACCCCCCGCCGCGAACAACGCGGCGTAGGCGCCGCCGGCGGCGCGCAGCGCCGCCGGCTCGCCCTGCTCGACGACGCGGCCGGAGTCGAGCACGACGACGTGGTCGGCCAGCTCGAGCGTGCGCAAACGGTGCGCGACCAGCAGCACGGTGCGGCCGCGCACGCGCTGCGCCAGCGCGTCGAGCACGCGCTGCTGACTGATCGAATCCAGGTTCGCGGTCGGCTCGTCGAGCAGCAGCAGCGGCGCATCCCTGAGCAGCGCGCGTGCCAGCGCGATGCGCTGCGCCTGCCCGCCCGACAAGCCGGCGCCGCGCTCGCCCAGCCGCGTCGCCTCGCGCTGCGGCAGCGCGTCGACGAAGTCGTCGGCCTGCGCCGCCCGCAGCGCGTCGCGCAACTCGGCGTCGGTCGCGTCGGGCCGCGCCAGCCGCACGTTGTCGGCGACGCTGGCGGCGAACAGATGCGGCTGCTGCGGCACCCAGCCCAGTTGCTCGAGCCACGCCGCCGCATCGAGCGCGTCGAGCTCGACACCGTCGACCCGGATGCTGCCGCGCTGCGCGCGTGCAAAGCCAAGCAGCAGCGCCAGCACCGAACTCTTGCCGGCGCCGCTGGCGCCGATCAGCGCGGTCACCCGAGCTGCCGGAACGTCGAAGCTGCAGCCGCGCAGCGCGTCGCGGCCTTCGCGCCAGGCGAAATGCACGTCGTCGAAGCGCAAGGCATGCGCCGTGCGCGGCAACTGCCGGCCGCCCGCCGCGGGCACCGGCAGCGGCTCGGCGAGGATCTGCGCGATGCGCGTCGCCGCGCCGATCGCGTCCATGCGCAAGTGATAGACCGCGCCCATCGTGCGCAGCGGCGCGTAGTACTCGGGAGCCAGCAGCAGCACGAACAGCCCCGGCAGCAAGCTCATCTGCCCCCACATCAGGCGGAAACCGATCAGCACCGCGACCACCGCGATGCTGACGGTGGCGAGGAACTCGAGCACGACCGACGACAGGAAGGCCACGCGCAGCACGCGCATCGTGCTGACGCGGTAGTCCTCGGATACCTGCGCGACGACGTCGGCCTCGCGGCGCGCCGCGCCCAGCAGCTTCAGCGTCGTCAGCCCCTGCAGCGTGTCGAGGAAGCGGCCCGACAGATAGGTCAGCCGCGCCCATTGGCGCTGGTTCAGTTCCTCGGCGCCCTTGCCGATCAGCCACATGAACAGCGGAATCAGCGGCGCGGTCAGCAACAGCACCAACCCGCTGATCCAGTCGACCGGAAGCACGACCAGCAGGATCGCCGCCGGCACCAGCGCGGTGGCGCCGATGGCCGGCAGATAACGCGCGTAATACGCTTCAAGCGCTTCGATACCGTCGACCGCGCTGCTGACGATTTCGCCCCGCGACTGCCCCCGCAGCCAGCCCGGACCGAGGCGCTGCACCTGGCGCAGCAAGGCGTCGCGCAGCTCACCGCGCAGCCGCGCCCCGGCACGGAACGCAACACGCTCGGCGGCTCGGGTCAGCGCGAAGCGCAGCGCGAACAGCGGCAGCAGCGCCAGCAGCCACGGCCACGGCGTGGCCGCGCGGTGCACGACGCCGGCGGCGACCACGCGCGCCACCAGCCAGGCCTGCAGCATCAGCACGACGCCCGACGCCAGCGCCAGCGCCAGCGCCAGGTTCAGCGTCGAGCGCACGCGTGGGCGCAACGATGCCAGCCAGGTCTCGGGGCGCAGCTCGGCGGTGGAAGCGTCTATCGGCAAAGGGCTGAACGGTCAAGTGGGCGCATGCTCATCTTAGCGAGCCCACCGCGCAACGCCGCCGGCGTCGATATGCTGTGCTCATTGCGGCGCGCCCCGTGCGCGCCGAGCTCCCCGACTGGAGACCCATATGGCCGAATCCGCCCCGCACGTCACGCTGCGCCAGCGCGACGCCTATCAGTTCGACATCGAGTTCGCCGCGTCATTGCCGCTGCTGCGCTCCGACGAGCCGCCGCCGCTGGGCCAGGGCAACGGGCCGACGCCGGCGCAGCTGCTGCTGGCCGCGGTGGCCAATTGCATGAGCTCCAGCCTGCTGTTCGCGCTGGGCAAGTTCAAGAACGATGCGCGCGGCATGACGACGACGGCCAGCGCCGAGATCGGCCGCAACGACGCCGGACGGCTGCGCGTGCAGCACATCACGGTACGCATCGAACTCGGCGCCGCAGCGGCCGAGCTGCAGCACCTCGACCGCATCCTCGCCCAGTTCGAGGAGTTCTGCACCGTCGGCCAGAGCGTGCGCGCCGGCATCCCGACCGACATCGAGGTCTTCGACGGCAGCGGCGCGCGGCTCAACTGAACGGTCGGCGCGCCGCAGCGCGCCGCGTCAGCGGCGTTCCCAGTGTCCGGGGTGCTCGCGCCAGCGCTCGCCGCGGCCTTCCCAGCGCTGCGGCACCCAGCGGTAGCCGGCACGCGGCGCCTGCCAGTGGCCGGGACGCCAGACGTAGCGCGCGCCGATCCAGCTCCAGCTTCCGGCGATCCAGAAGTAACCCGGCGCCGGCGCGACGCCGACGTATTCGGCCCGCTGCGGCGGCGGCGCCACCGCGATATAGCCCGACGGGTAGTAGGCCGGCGCGTACGGCGCCGGCGCGACCACGCAACCGGCCAGCAGGGTGGCGCCGAGCAGCGCGGCGGCAGCAGGGATTCTCGACATCGTCGTTCCTCGTGCGGGCGGCCCGCGGGCGCGAGCCTTGTCTGCACTGTATAACGTGCCACTCACGCGCGGGACGACACGCGATGCGCGAATTTGCTCAGGTCGCGCCGAGCGGCTCGATTCAGGCGCCGTCGTCGTCGGCGTCGCTGCGCGCGATGTCGAGCTTTTTCATCTTGTCGTACAGCGTCTTGCGCGGCAGCCCCATCGCTGCCGCGGCGACGCTGACGCGCCCGCCGCTGCGGCGCAGCGCCTGCACGATCAGCTGGCGCTCGAACGCGTGCACGCGCTGCTCGAAGTTCAGCTCCGGCGCCGGCGCCGGGTCGTCGCCCGACAGCATGCCGAGCACGAAGCGCTCGGCCGCATTGCGCAGCTCTCGCACATTGCCCGGCCACTCGCGAGTCATCAGGTCGAGCAGATGCGCCCCCGGCACCGGGCGCAGCGGCTGGCCGGCGGCGCGCGCGGCGTCGAGCACGAACTTCTGGAACAGCAGCGGCACGTCGTCGAGACGTTCGCGCAGCGGCGGCAGGCGCAGCTCGACGACCGCCAGCCGGTAGTACAGATCCTCGCGGAATCCGCCCTGCGCGGCCAGCCGGCGCAAGTCGACCTTGGTGCCGGCGACGACGCGGCACTGCATCGGCCGCGACTGGTTCGAGCCCAGCCGCTCGAAGCGCCGCTCCTGCAGCACGCGCAGCAGCTTGGCCTGCTGGGCCAGCGGCATGGTCTCGATCTCGTCGAGAAACAGCGTGCCGCCGGCGGCGAATTCGATCTTGCCGATGCGCCGCGCGCTGGCGCCGGTGAACGAGCCGGCCTCGTGGCCGAATACTTCGCTGTCGAACAGCGTCTCCGGCAGCCCGGCGCAGTTCAGCGCGACGAATTCGTGGCGCGCGCGCGCGCCGAACTCGTGCAGGCTGCGTGCCGCCGCCTCCTTGCCGGTGCCGGTCTCGCCGTGGATCAGCACGCTGGCCTCGGCGTCGGCCAGCGCGAGCAGCTTGTGACGCAGCTCGCGCATCACCCGCGAGCCGCCGACGATCTGCGCCTCGATGCGCCGCGGCGCATCGCCCAGCGCCAGCGCGTCGAGCCAGGCCGCGCGCCCCAGCAGCGCCTGACGCGCGATCTGCGCCAGCCGCTCCGACGAAAACGGCTTCTCGATGAAATCGACAGCGCCGCCGCGCATCGCGTCGACCGCGGTCTGCACGTCGCCGTGGCCGGTGATGACGATCACCGGCAGCTGCGCATCGAGCCGCTTGAGCTGGGCGAGCAGCTCCAGCCCGTCGATGCCGGGCAACCTGATGTCGGTGACGACGACGCCGCGCTGGCCGTGGTCGATCGCGGCCAGCGCCTGCTCGGCGCTTTCCATCGCGCGCACGTCGAGACCGGCGAGCTGCAGCGCCTGCGTGATGCCCAGTCGCACCGCCGGGTCGTCCTCGACCACGATCACCGTGCCCTGCGCGACGTCTTCATTCATGTTCGTCCACTCCATGGTCCGCCAGGCGCAGCCGCAGCACGAATTCGGTGCCGCCGCCGGGCGCCGGCTGCGCGTCGATGCTCGCGCCGACTTCGCGCAGGATGCGCTGCGCGATGCTCAGCCCCAGGCCCAGCCCGGTGCCCTGCGCCTTCGTCGTGAAGAACGGCTCGAACAGCCGCTCGCGCGCCGCCGGCGTGATGCCTTCGCCGCTGTCGGCCACGCGCAGCCGCACGAAACCCGGGGTGGCGTCGACGTCCAGGCTGACGTCGATGCGTCGTCGCTCGACGCCCTGCATCGCGTCGGCGGCGTTGACCAGCAGGTTCAGCAGCACCTGCTGCAGGCGCAACTCATCGCACATCACGCGCGGCTCGTCGACCGGAATATGCCGCTGCAGCTCGATGCCTTCGTGCGCGAAGCGTCGCTGCAGCAGGCTCAGCGCGCCGTCGAGCGCCTTGGACACCCAACACGGCTGCCACGCCGCCGGCGCCTTGCGCGCGAACGATTTGAGGTCGCCGGTGATGCGCGCCATGCGCCGCACCAGCCCGGAAATCGCGTCGAGGTTGCCGCGCACTTCCGGCAGCCGCTGCTTGTCGAGCAGCACGACGGCGTTGTCCGACAGCGTGTGCAGCGCGGCCAGCGGCTGGTTCAGCTCGTGCGCGACGCCGGCGGCCATCTGCCCCAGCGCGGCCATCTTGGCGGCCTGCGCGAGCTCGTCCATGGTCTGGCGCAGTGCCGCTTCGGCGCGCTCGCGCTCGTCGACTTCGCGCTGCAGCGCGGCGTTGGCCTGGGTCAGCGCCGAGGTGCGCGCGTCGACCCGCTGTTCGAGCTCGCCATAGGCGCGCTCGAGCGCCTCGCGCCCGGCGGCACGCTCGGCCTGCGCGCGCCGCCGCAGCACGAGCACCAGGGCCAGCGACTCGAGCAGTCCGGCGATGGCGAAACCGGCCAGCGCGCTGCGTCGGGCCGCTTCGCGCACCGGACGCATGTCCGACAGCGACAGCAGGCGCCAGCCCAGCGCCGGCACCGCAAGGCTGTTGGCCATGAACGCGTGCCGCGGCAGCGGGCCGGACGATCCGCTGGCCGGGTGCGCCAGCCGCCACAGCGGCGCCCCCGCAGCCGACCCGGCCGGCAGCAGGCCGATCGGTCGCAGCGGTCCGGCAACGGTGTATTGCTGGGTCTGCGCCAGGTGCTGGCGCACTTTCTCGGGCAGCGGCGCGAGCAGCTCGAAGCGCCACGCCGGCACCGAGCTGAGCAGCACGACGCCGTTGCGGTCGGTGACCAGCACCGGATCGCGCCAGCCCTGCCACGGTACCGCGACGCGGTCGAGGTCGATCTTGGCGACGACGACGCCGATCACCCGTGCGCCGTCTCGCAGCGGCTGCGAGAAGTACAGCCCGGAGTCGCGGCTGATGGTGCCGATGCCGTAGAAGCGCCCCGGCTGGCCTCGCAGCGCTTCGCGGAAATAGGGCCGGAACGCGAAATTGGCGCCGACGAAACTGATCGGCGTGTCCCAGTTGCTCGACGCCAGCGTCAGGCCGTGCGCGTCCATCAGGTAGGCGACCGACGAGCCGGCGGCGCGGTTGGCGCGCTGCAGATAGGCGTTGGCGGCGCGCACCGCGGCGGCGTCGCGCGGCTGCTCGAGCAGCCGCCGCAGCCGGCCATCGAGCGCGATCAGCGACGGCAGGTAGCCGTAGCGGCCGATTTCGGCGCTCAGCGCGCCAGCGTAATTGTGCAGCCGGGTGTCGGCCTGCGCGCGCAGCGCGGCGGCGCCGGCGTCGAGCTCGGCGCGCCACGCCGCGAAACCGGCGAGCGCCGCCAGCACGACGCCGAGCAGCGCCAGCAGCGGCGTGCGCAGGCGACCGCGAAATGGCTTGCGGACGGCGTGAACCATGAGGCGCGGCAGGGCGTGCAGGAACGGACCGCGCCCGGCGCGGCCCCGGACCGCCAGCGTAGCGCACCGCGCGACGCGCTCAAGGGAACGCAGGGGCACTCACAGGCCGAAGTAGGTCTCGCGCACCGCGTCGCTGGCCTCGAGCTCGGCACGCGTTCCCGACACGCGCACGCGGCCGTGGTCGATCAGGTAGCCGCGGTCGGCCAGCTCGAGGAAGGCGACGTTCTGCTCGGCGATGAGCAGCGCGGTGCCGTCGCCGATGCTGGTGCGCAGCACGTCGATGACCTGCTTGACGAACACCGGCGCCAGCCCCGACGACGGCTCGTCCATCAGCAGCAGCCGCGGCTGCGCCACCAGCACCTTGGCGATGCCTAGCATCTTGCGCTGCCCGCCCGACAGCGAGCCGGCATGCGCACGGCGCTTGGCCGCCAGCGCCGGGAAGATCTCGAACAGCTCGGCCTTGCGCCGCCGCACCTGCGCCTCGGGCAGGAAATAACCGCCGAGCGCGATGTTCTCGTCGATGGTCAGCGTCGGGAACACGCCGAGCTCGGACATGAACGCGATGCCGCGGCGGATGCGCTGGTCCGGCGCCAGCGCGTCGATGCGTTCGCCGTCGAAGGTGATGCTGCCGCCGCGGCACTTGAGCAGGCCGATCAGTGTGCGCAGCAGCGTCGTCTTGCCGGCGCTGTTGGCGCCCAGCAGCAGCACGGTCTCGCCGGCCGCGACCTGCATGTCGATGCCCCACAGGATCTGCAGCGGCCCGTAGCCCGACTCGACGCCGCTGAATTCAAGCAATGCCGACATTTCGTTCAACCTCCGAAGAAGGCCGCGACGACCTCGGGTTCGCGCGACGCCGCTTCGAGCGCGCCTTCGAACAACATGCGTCCGGCGCCGAGCACGATGACGCGCTCGGTGATGCGGTTGAGGAAATCGAGCAGGTGCTCGACGACGATCATCGCGATGCCGCGCGCCGCGAGCTTTTCCAGCAGCGTCGCGATCGCGCCGAGTTCGGCCGGGTTCAGCCCGGCGCCGATCTCGTCGACCAGCAGCAGCTTCGGGCTCGTCGCCAGCGCGCGGCCGAGGTCGAGCAGCTTTTGCTGGTTCGCGGTCAGCGAGCCGGCGATCTGCCCGGCCACGCGCGCCAGGCCGATCTCGTCGAGGATCGCGTCGACCTGCCCCGGCTGCAGCCGGCCGGCATGCGCGGCAACCTCGATGTTCTCGCGCACGCTCATGTCGCGGAACACCTTCGGCACCTGGAAGGTGCGGTTGATGCCCAGGCGCGCGCGCCGGTGCACCGGCAGCGCGCCGACGTCCTGCCCGTCGAACACGATGCTGCCACCATCGTCGCGCAACAGACCTGAAATCACGTTGATCGTCGTCGTCTTGCCCGAACCGTTGGGTCCGACGAGGCCGACGATCTCGCCGGCGGCGACCGCGAAACTGACGTCGTTGAGGACGACGAAACCGCCGAAGCGCTTGCGCACTCCGCTCAGGCGCAACAGTTCAGTAGACATCGATCCCCCGCCGGGTGAACAGCGACAGCACGCCGCCTGGAAGGAACAGCACCAGCGCGACGATCAGCGCACCGTAGATCAGCTGGAAATACTGCGGCGACGACACGCCGATGGCCGAGTACAGCGAGTACAGCAGCGCCGCGCCGATCATCGGCCCGAGCACCGTGCCGACGCCGCCGAACAGCGCGAACACGATCGCGAACACCGAGATCTGCAGCGTGAACACCGCGTCGGGGTAGAACACCGACAGGTTCCACGCGTAGACGCCGCCGGCCAGCCCGGCGACCAGCGCCGACAGCAGCCACACCAGCAGGCGCAGGCGCACGACGTCGATGCCGGCCATCTCGGCGCTGATCGCGTCCTGCTTCATCGCGCGCAAGGCGAGGCCGAAGCGCGACGAGCGGAAATACGCGGCGATCGCCGCGGCCAGCAGCAGCACGCCGAGCATCGCGTCGTAGCTGACGTGTGGCGCGAACACGCGCTCGATCTTCAGCCCGTAGGGGCCGCCGGTGACATCGGCCAGGTTCGGGTTGGAGACGACGAAGAACAGGATCTGCGACGCCGCCAGGCTGGCGATCGAGAAATAGGCCCCCGACAGCCGCAGCAGCGGCCCCAGCACCAGCGCCATCAGCACCGACGCGGCGGCGCCGCCGAGCACGCACAGCAGCACCGGCCACTGCGTGTGCAGCACCAGCAGCGAAGTGCCGTAGGCGCCGCAGCCGAAGAAACCGACGTAGCCGAACGGCAGATAGCCGGTGAAACCGTACAGCAGGTTCAGCCCCTGCGCCAGCACGACGAAGGTCATCAGCGTGAACAGCAGCGACAGGTTGCCGTAGACGTGCGGCAGGCCGAGGAAAGCGATCGCGAGCAGCGCGACGACGATGGCGCCGGGACGCGCGCGGCGCAACAGGGAAGTTCGTGGATCAAGCATGGCGCACCGCCTTTCCGAGCAGGCCGGTCGGCCTCACCAGCACGATGGCCAGCAGCAGCGCGTACGGCACCACGTTCGACCACGATGCGTAATAGGTCTGCATCAACATCGTGCCCAGACCGAACACCAGCCCGCCGACGATGGTGCCCAGCGGGTTGCCCAGCGCGCCGATGATGACGATGGCGAACGCGGTCGTCGTCAGGCCGCCGCCGAGGTCGGGCGACACCGAGCCGAGCAGATAGGGAACGAACACGCCGGCGATGCCGGCCAGCGCTAGCCCGGCGACGAAGGCGATCGCCGAGACGCGGTGCACGTCGATGCCGGTGGCCAGCGCTTCCTCGCGGTTGGCCATCACCGCGCGCGTCGCGTAACCGGGGCGGGTGCGCGTGAAGTAGAACCACAGCGCGACCATCGCCGCGACGCTGAAGCCGGCCGCCCACCACCAGCTGTCGGGGAACTGCTGGCCGAACACGCCGAGGTTGCCGCTGCCCAGCGCGTCGTCGGGCAGCGAGCGCTGGTCGGCGCCGAAGCCCAGCACGGTCAGCGACTCGAGGATCTGGCCGACGCCGAAGAACAGGATGAACGACAGCATCTCGGGGTCGGCGCTGCGCTGCAGGCGCGGCACCACCGCGCGGTACAGCGGCCAGCCGAGCACCACCGCGCCAGCCACCGCCAGCGCCGCGCCCCACAGCGGGTTGAGCCCGTAGTGGCTGCTCAACAGCCAGGCGCAATACGCGCCGAGCACGATGAACTGGCCGTGCGCGAGGTTGATGATGCGCATGACGCCGAAAATCAGGTTCAGCCCGAGTCCGACCAGGCTGAAGAAAATCCCGTACAGAATTCCGCCGATCACGGCGTATTCGAAGAGTTCCACGATGCTTCCTCGCGCGGGGAATCACACACCAACGGCGGGGCCGCGACGCGGCCCGCCGTTGCGCGGGGGATGGGCCGGCGGCCACAAGGCAGCCGGCCCGGCGGCGTTGCCGCTCAGGACTTCGGCGCCGGGTAGACGGCTTTGCCGGTGGCCTTGTCCTGCGGGTAGACGATGACCAGCTTCAGGTCGTTGCCCTGCGGCACCATCTGCGCCACCGGGAACGGCTGGCCGAGCTGGGCGCCGTTGGCGTTGATGCGGAACGGGCCTTGCAGCGTCGTCGTCTTGCCCGACATGTCGAGCAGCGCCTGGTGGAAGTCACCCTGCGCGAACTTCGGCGCCATGCCGAGCATCTTCTGCATGATCAGCCCGGCGTTGTAACCGGCGCAATCGAGGAAGTTCGGCTGCTGCTTGCTGGCCGCGGCGAACGCCTGCGTGAACTGCGCGGTGTTCATGCCGTAGTCGACCTTGTCGTAGCTGACCAGCGGCGGCGTCGGATAGGTGTAGGTGTAGGCCAGCGCCTTGGTGCCGACGTTCTTCACCAGCAGGTTCATCAGCTGGCCCGGGAACACGCTGAACACCATGTTGAAGTGCAAACCGCTCTGCGACAGCGCCTTCAGGAACGCGATGTCGTTGGGCGCGTAGCCGAACTCGAGCACCGCGTCGGGGCGGCTGGCCGCGACCGTGTGCAGCAGGATGGTGTAGTTCGACTCGGTGGTCGGCACGCCGTGGTCGTAGACCGGCTTGACTCCCGCCTTCGCGAGCACGTCCTTCAGCGTCTGCGCTTGCGAGGCGTCGAAGTCGTTGGCGCCGTAAACGATCGCGACGCGCTTGATTTTCTGCTGGATCAGGTAGTTGGCCAGCGGCACCGGCCAGACCTGCGACGACGGGATGCTGACGTCGGCCAGGTAGTCGGTCTTCGAGGTGAAGAAGTTGGCGCCCGAGCCGGTCGGGTCGATCAGCAGCATCTTGTGTTCGGCGGCCAGCGGAATCGCCACCGAAGTCAGCACCGAACCGAAGTCCGACACCAGCAGGTCGACCTTGTCCTGCGTGATCAGCTGGTTGTACAGCGTCGTGGCCGTCGTCGTCGAGCTCTGGTCGTCGTAGGCGACGATCTTCACCGGGATCTTCTTGCCGTAGGCCTTGACGAACACGCCGCCGTCCTTGTTGACCAGCCCGGCCCAGAACTTGAGGCCCGCGAACTCGCTTTGCGAAGCTACGGCAAACGGGCCGCTGCTGGCGTACAGCGTGCCGATCTTGATTTGCGCCGGGGCCGGCGCCGCCTGCGCCGCGGCACAGGCCATGGCGGCCGCGACGGCGGCGAGTTTCACGAACAGGGGCTTGCGATCACGCATCAGTGTCTCCTTGTGGGGTGGGGGAAGCCGCCGGCTGCATCGGCCGCGCGGTCATCGTCGCGCAGCCGCTGCGCCGCGACTGCCGGCATCGGTCAGCAAGCTCCGTGCCACCCGCGCCGCGCGACACCCGCACCCTGGCCCGGCGCGCGACGGCCGCGCCGCGGCGGCGAAAGGCGTGACACGACCCGATCCCCAGTGGCGGAATTCCGCCACTGCGGGGCTGCCACCGCGGCGTCGTCCACGATGAAACTTTCGTCGGACAACAGGATCAACACGCTGGCGGGCTGGAGGTGCACGGCCTCGCATCGAACGTTTCATCGATTCTGGACCCACGAAAGGAAATCCCATGCGAACACCGGCCACCAACGCCTTGTGCAACGCGGCGTTCGCGAACAGTCGGCGCTGACGCGGCACGACAGCAGGCGCCCGATGCCCCGGATCCCGCCACGCTGCTGGCCGCGCCTCGGCTACTACGGCGGCCTGCTGTCGCTCGCTGCGCTGATCGGCGGCCACTTTGCCGCCGCGACGATCCAGTTCGCCGAGGTGGCTTTCGTGCTCGACGCGCTGGCCGCGTTTCTGTGGTGGGTGAACCGATTCACGCCACGCACCACGCTGTCGCCGGCCACGACGGCAGCGGGCATCGCGCTATTGGCGGCCTTGGCCGCCGGGTTCCTGGCTTTCCACCTTGCCGCTGGCTCAGCGGCCGCCTTGCAAAGTGCGCTGATGGTGTCGATGGTCGCGCTGCGCCATCCGCTTGCGCAACTCGAGCACAACCGGCAGGTTGCCGAGGAGCGGGCGGCGCAAGACCGGAACGCCTCATCGCGAGGAGCCAGCTGACGCGTCATCCTCGCCGGTGCCCCCACCCGACCGGCTGTCCTGCAGGCGCAGCAAGTAGCGGCCATGCGCTTCGCGCAAGCGCAGCCCGCTGCCGACGACGGCCAGCACCACCACCGCGCCGGTACTGAACACGGTCGGGCTGCGCAGACACTGTCCAGCCACGACGATGCCGAGCGCGATCAGCCCGAAGCTGGCGAGCAGCACGACGACGGTTCGCGTCACGGGCTCGTCGTCGCCGAGTTCGAGGTCATGCAAGGGATTGACGCCAAGCCAGCCCAGCACGCGCAAGCTGATCAGTCCGCCGAGGTACGACAGCACCGGCTCAAGCAGTTGGCCGGGAGCAGCCACGGCAAGCGCCAGCAGCATCGGGTACCACGCGACGCGTAGCGCATAGATTCTCCACCAGGCGGCCCAAGTGCGTGGACGCGCGCGTGAAGCGCTAACTAGCGACACCGAGATCTGCCCCTCCCCGAACAGCTCGTGACAGGCGGGCATGCCCTCAGCCGCCTGCAATACGCCGAGCATGACCAGTCGAGCGACGGCGCCCCTTGGCCATGCCGAATTGGCGCACATCGCCGATCTGTTCGCTCACGCACGCGCCACGGATAGTGGCAGGGTCGTAGCACACCAGTGAGACTGGTCGATGAGCGTCCAGACGAAGCCCGCCACGCGGGCTCCGATCGCCTCGCGGGGCCCATCAGCGCGTCCATCATTCGCAGCAGTTGCTGTTGGGCTAGCGCTCGATGGCCGGGGATGGAAAAGCATCGCTGTTCAACTCCCGGGCGGTGCTGGTCACGGCCAGTCGTATCGAGCGCAAGCCGACCCTGGCAGCCCCTGGCGTGAAACGTCGCGTCTGCTGCATCTGATCCGTCGCGCTCGGGAGAGGGGATGGGGTCGGGTCTGCCTTATAGCAGCGAGTTCGGCCGCCCTGGGGGTTGTCGATGCGCTCCAGCACGTCGGTGGCGACGTTGCCGCCGTGCTTTGGAGTCCGGTGCTGAACCCATCAATTTTTGGAACGGCCGACGCAAAGCCACGCAACCCGCCGACACACTCACCGAGCGCAGCGCGAACGCTTTTGGTTCACGGAACCCAGGATGAAATTTCGCCTTACGACGATGCGCAAGCCTACGTTCGAGCTGATCCGAACCACCGCAAACTGGTGTCGCTTGAGGGGCAAGGCCACATCTTCCACGACGCGCGTACGTGGACCACCGCTAGTCAGGCGATTTTTGATTTCCTTGGCGCATGAATCGCGACCAATCCGTGACCCGATCGGCGCCATTGACCAACATCCGTTTGCGGCACTACGGACGAGTGACCTTCGGTCTGGCGCGCCGTCGTTGGCAGGTGGTTCTGTTGACATTGGCATTGCTCTCACCAACCCTCATGCCGATGTTTGAGCAGATCGGGCTGCTTGGGGCGCCTGTGCTGGCACTGCTCGTCAGGGGCAGCCATGTGCAGTCCTCGCTCATCTGGCTATGCACCGTTGCCGTGGCGCTCCTTTGGACAACCCTGCAGAAGGAAGCGGTATTCGGTGGCTCGGCGTGGCAATACATGTGCCTGCACACTGCAAACGCCCGGTTGAAGATCGCGGTCGACCTGGCCACACTAGGAGTTGTCGATCTCCCGATTTTTCTCCCGTTCGGGGCGGCAATCATCACGATCGCCCTGGCTCCAGCGTGGCCCCAGAGGGGTTGGGCACTCGCCGTCATCGTCGGGCTGGCACTACAGATTCCTTGGCTTCAGTTGACCGCGGCTAAGCAAAAATACAGTTTCGCGCTCATGTTCTCAATCGAGATAGGTGGGCTCGCAGCGCGCCAGTTCGGCGCGGATCTGAAGTGGCTCTCTGCGATCCTGCTATTGGCGCTGCTCGCCGGCGCCCTGCCGTCGGCCCGCACTGTACCTGCTCGATCAGGGGTGCAATGGGGTTCGTCCCGCCATCTCTTTCGTCTGTCTGAAAGGAATCCAGTCTGGCGCAACGTAGCGCTCATCAACATTCGTCTTCTGAGCGAGCGCGCGGAGCTGCGCCGACGCTGGCCACTTGGTCTCTTGGCGGCAGCACCCGCGGGCGCGTGGGCCATGTGCCGGTGGGAGTCGCTGCGCCACGAGCCGACTGTGGCCTTTCTATCTTTGATTCTCGTCCCGCTCGTGTTCCAGGTGGCCGGTTTGCAATATGACTTGACACGCGCCCATGAACCGACTCGCGATGTCTTGCGTGTCCTCGGCTTGCGTACCGCAACCACGCAGTTGGTCAACTTGTGCGTCATCTCGGCTGCTTTTTTGCTCGTCGCGATTCCGCTGATCTGTGTACTTTACGCGGAGACTTTTTCGCCACGCGCCTTGATGTGCCTACCAATCGGCTTGGTGACTGTGGTGGCTCTTTCACTCCTCAACCAGGTCTGGCAGCGCCAAGCACTGGTCCCGAAAGCAGTAGTCGCGATCGCAGCAGCCTGGCTCCTGATTGAGGTCTTAGTTCCATGAACATCGACAAGCTACGGGCGAACTTGATCGACATTTCGCCATGCGTCAGCGAGGACAGTGCGGTATTCCCTGGAGACCAACCTATGCGCCTCATACGGCGCAAACAGTTCGGGCAGGAAGGCACCTATCTGCTTGTCTCCTCCATCACCAGTACGCTCCATGTCGGAGCTCACGCGGACGCCCCGATCCACTATGACTGTGCGGGGAAGAGTATCGACGATGTAGACCTCTGGCGCTATTTGGGCAAGTGCGAGGTCATCGCGGCCGCACCAAAGTGTCCCCTGGGCTTACTCACCGAGGGCGATCTGCCGACCATCGCGCCGGGCACGCAGCGCGTCCTTTTCCGGACCGATAGCGTGAACGATGACACCTTATGGCAGCAACAGTTCACAGCGCTGTCGGCAGGCCTGGTGGGCGCCTTAGCGAAAGCCGGAGTTGTGCTTGTAGGTATCGATACCCCATCGATCGACCCTGCAAACTCCCTGGATCTGTCGGCCCATCGCGCCATTTCCACCAACGGGATGTCAATCCTGGAAGGCCTCGACCTGCATAAGGTTACGCCTGGGAGCTACGATTTGATCGCGCTTCCACTGCGCTTGTGTGGAGCAGATGCATCTCCAGTTCGGGCTATTTTGCTGCCGCCCGGAACGTTCACGAACTAAGCCGGCGCGAGGGATTGGTCAGCGCAATGGGCTAAGGATGCTGTGCAGCAGTCGTGCATCGAGCACGGTTCGGCAAGGATGGGCGATGGGGGCCGACGAAGCATGAGGTTGAGGGAAGCCGGATGCGAGGCGCCGCCAGCTACAACGATGTCTTGTCCAGCGCGGTGAGGCTCGACGAGTTCATGCTGGCACGTGCGCCCAACCCGTGCCTGTATGTACAAACGGCAGCGCTGGCCAAGATGGGGCCAAGCTCGCGGCGATGTACGCGTCGGTAGTGAAGGGCGGCCGGCCGAGCATCGCGTGGGTGAAGCTTATTCGAGCGTTGCTGCTGCAGGTGCTATAAGCATCCGCAGAGAGTGGCCGCTTGTAGGCGGCTCTACGACAACTTGCTGATCCGCGGGTCCGCGAACCGATTCACGCCACGCACCACGCTGTCGCCGGCCACGACGGCAGCGGGCACCGCGCTATTGGCCTTGGCCACCGGGTTCCTGGCTTTCCACCTTGCCGCTTCGGGCGGCTGCTCAGCGGCCGCCTTGCAAAGTGCGCTGATGGTGTCGATGGTCGCGCTGCGCCATCCGCTTGCGCAACTCGAGCACAACCGGCAGGTTGCCGAGGAGCGGGCGGCGCAAGACCGGAACGCCTCATCGCGAGGAGCCAGCTGACGCGTCATCCTCGCCGGTGCCCCCACCCGACCGGCTGTCCTGCAGGCGCAGCAAGTAGCGGCCATGCGCTTCGCGCAAGCGCAGCCCGCTGCCGACGACGGCCAGCACCACCACCGCGCCGGTACTGAACACGGTCGGGCTGCGCAGACACTGTCCAGCCACGACGATGCCGAGCGCGATCAGCCCGAAGCTGGCGAGCAGCACGACGACGGTTCGCGTCACGGGCTCGTCGTCGCCGAGTTCGAGGTCATGCAAGGGATTGACGCCAAGCCAGCCCAGCACGCGCAAGCTGATCAGTCCGCCGAGGTACGACAGCACCGGCTCAAGCAGTTGGCCGGGAGCAGCCACGGCAAGCGCCAGCAGCATCGGGTACCACGCGACGCGTAGCGCATAGATTCTCCACCAAGCGGCCCAAGTGCGTGGACGCGCGCGTGGACGCGCGCGTGAAGCGCCGGCGGGCAAACGCGTGACCGACCCGGCGCGGTTCATGCTTAGTTCTTGAATTGCTGGTTTTCGAAGTGGCCGCATAGCGCGCGAGTGCCATGGAAAGTCGCTTGGGCTCCGATCGAGCCAGTCGTCCGGTGTACGGCGTCGGCATCCTGGCATCGGACTGCCATCGACGCCGGAAGTTCCCGCCGGGTGTCGCGCGGAGCTGGCGCCGCGAACAGGAGGATCCGCCGGCGTGGTGCAGGGGCGAAAAGTAGGGACGAAAAAAACCGCGCCTCCAGGGGCGCGGGCTTGTGTCCGACCTCGCTTGCTGCCGATCAGAACGGGATGTCGTCGTCCATGTCGTCGAAGCTGCCGGCGGCGGGCTCGGGCTTGGCCGCGCGCGACGCCGGCGCCGAGGCCGGGCGTGCCGCCTCGCGGCTGCGCGTGTAGCCGCCGCCGCTGCCGCCTTCTTCACTGCTGCCACCGCCTTCACGACCGCCGAGCAGCTGCATCTCGGTGGCGATGACGTCGGTCGTGTAGCGCTCGTTGCCGTCCTTGTCGGTGTACTTGCCGTACTTCAGGCGGCCTTCGACGTAGACCGAGCGGCCCTTCTTCAGGTATTCACCGGCGATTTCGGCCAGACGGTCGTAGAACACGACGCGGTGCCATTCGGTCTCCTCGCGCTTCTCGCCCGATTTGTCCTTCCACTGCCGGGTCGTCGCCAGCGAGACGTTGCACACCGCGGCGCCCGACGGCGCGTAGCGCACTTCGGGGTCGCGACCGAGGTTGCCGATCAGGATGACTTTGTTGACGGAGGCCATGGTTCGTTCCAGGAAGAGGCGCTCGTGGCGCGAATCGCGCAAGGATAGCGTGTCGGGCACGGCGCGCGATCCTTGACCCTGTACGAAGGCCGCGCGATACCGCGCTGGCCACGCCCTTGCGCCGTGCGGCGGAGTTGGCGTCGACCTCGCCCGCGACGCAGGGACGGCCGGATTTTGCCGCATTCGTTTCCATTCGCATCAATTCGGCGTCAAATCTTCGCGATCTCGCGGCGCACTTCAGTCCCCGCGCGAAGCACGGGGCTGCCCCTGAACGCCACGCTGCCGATATAGTTGCGGGTTGGCCCGAAGGTGCTCATGAACGATCGACTCCCCGAACCCGTCGCTGCCGAGACGTCGCCGAACGCGTGCATACGCGTGCGCGGCGCGCGCACCCACAACCTGAAGAACGTCTCGCTCGACATCCCGCGCAACCGCCTGGTCGTGCTCACCGGGCTGTCGGGCTCGGGCAAGTCGTCGCTGGCCTTCGACACGCTGTACGCCGAAGGCCAGCGGCGCTACGTCGAGAGCCTGTCGGCGTACGCGCGGCAGTTCCTGCAGCGCATGGACAAGCCCGACGTCGACGTCATCGAGGGCCTGGCGCCGGCGATCTCGATCGAGCAGAAATCGGCCAGCCACAACCCGCGCTCGACGGTCGGCACGGTGACCGAGATCTACGACTACGTGCGCCTGCTGTGGGCGCGCGCCGGCGTGCCGCACTGCCCGCAGCACCCGCAGCAGCCGCTGCAGGCGCAAACCGTCTCGCAAATGGTCGACGCGCTGCTCGCGCGCCCGGCCGGCCAGCGCCTGGCGCTGCTGGCGCCGGTGGTCGACGGGCGCAAGGGCGGCCACCTCGAGCTGCTCGCCGGGCTGCGCGCGCAGGGCTATGTGCGCTTCCGCGTCGACGGCACCATCGTCGACGCCGAGAACCTGCCGGAGCTCGACGACGGCGCGCGCCACGAAGTCGACGTCGTCGTCGACCGCGTGCGCACCGGCGGCGACCTGCGCCAGCGCCTGGCCGAAAGCCTGGAGGCGGCGCTGCGGCTGAGCGACGGGCGCGCGCTCGCGCTCGACCTCGACAGCGGCGCGCAGCAGAGCTTCAACAGCCGCTTCGCGTGCCCGATCTGCGCCACCGCGCTGCCCGAACTCGAGCCGCGGCTGTTCTCGTTCAACAACCCGGCCGGCGCCTGCCCGCAATGCGACGGGCTGGGCCACATCGAACGCTTCGACCCGGCGCTGGTCGTCGCCCACCCCGAGCTCAGCCTGGCCAGCGGCGCGATCCGCGGCTGGGACCGGCGCAACCGCTTCTATTTCGAGCAGCTGCAGGCGCTGGCCGCGCACGACGGCTTCGACCTCGACACCGCGTTCGACCAGCTCGACGAGACTCAGCGCCAGCGCGTGCTGCACGGCACCGGCGACGAGAAGATCGCCTTCGCCGGCGTCGACGCCAAGGGCCGCGCGCTGACGCGCCGCCATCCGTTCGAAGGCGTGCTGCCGAATCTGCAGCGGCGCTGGGACGAAACCGACACCGCGGCGGTGCGCGAGGAGCTCGCGCGACTGCGCACGGTGCAGCCCTGCGCGAGCTGCGGCGGCAGCCGGCTGCGGCTGGAAGCGCGACTGGTGCAGATCGCCGGGCTGACGCTGCCGGCGCTGGGCCACATGACGCTGCAGCAGGCGCAGGCGTGGTTCGACGCGCTGCAGCTCGAAGGCGCGCGCGCCGAGATTGCCGCGCGCATCGTGCGCGAAATCGCCACCCGGCTGCACTTTCTCAACGACGTCGGTTTGAGCTACCTGTCGCTCGAGCGATCCGCCGACACGCTGTCGGGAGGCGAGGCGCAACGCATCCGCCTGGCCTCGCAGATCGGCTCCGGACTGACCGGCGTGATGTACGTGCTCGACGAGCCGAGCATCGGCCTGCACCAGCGCGACAACGACCGTCTGATCGCGATGCTCGGCCGGCTGCGCGACCTCGGCAACAGCGTGCTGGTGGTCGAACACGACGAGGACATGATCCGCGCCGCCGACCACGTCGTCGACATGGGTCCGGGCGCCGGCGTGCATGGCGGCGAAGTCGTCGCCCAGGGCACGCCGGCGCAGATCGCCGCCGACGCGAACTCGCTGACCGGCGCCTACCTCAGCGGCGCGCGCCGCATCCGCGCCGCGGCGCCGCCGCGGGCGCCGGGCGAGCACTGGCTCGAGCTGCGCGGCGCGCGCGGCAACAATCTGCGCGCGGTCGACGCGCGCCTGCCGCTGGGCCTGCTGACCTGCGTCAGCGGGGTTTCGGGTTCGGGCAAGTCGACGCTGGTCAACGACACGCTGTACGCGGCCGCGGCGGCCGCGCTCAACGGCGCGCACGCCGAAGCGGCGCCCTACGACGCGCTCGACGGCCTCGACCAGCTCGACAAGGTCATCGCGGTCGACCAGTCGCCGCTGGGGCGCACGCCGCGCAGCAACCCGGCGACCTACACCGGGCTGTTCACGCCGCTGCGTGAGCTGTTCGCGCAGACCAATCTGGCGCGCGAGCGCGGCTACGACGCCGGGCGTTTCTCGTTCAACGTCAAGGGCGGGCGCTGCGAGGCCTGCCAGGGCGACGGACTGGTCAAGGTCGAGATGCACTTCCTGCCCGACTTGTACGTGCCCTGCGACGTCTGCCACGGGCTTCGCTACAACCGCGAAACGCTCGACGTGACCTGGCAGGGGCTGAACATCGCGCAGGTGCTCGAACTCACCGTCGACCAGGCGCTCGAGCGCTTCGGCGCGGTGCCGGCGATTGCGCGCAAGCTGCAGACACTGCACGAAGTCGGTCTCGGCTACATCCGCCTCGGCCAGAGCGCGACGACGCTGTCGGGTGGCGAGGCGCAGCGCGTCAAGCTGGCGCTCGAACTGTCGCGCCGAGACACCGGCCGCACGCTGTACATCCTCGACGAACCGACCACCGGGCTGCACTTCGCCGACATCGACCTGCTGCTGCAGGTGCTGCTGCGACTGCGCAACGCCGGCAACACCATCGTCGTCATCGAGCACAACCTCGACGTGATCGCCTGCGCCGACTGGGTCGTCGACCTCGGCCCGGAAGGCGGCTCGGGCGGCGGCACCATCGTCGCCGCGGGCACGCCGCAGCAACTGGCCGACTGCCCGGCGTCGGCCACCGGCCGCTACCTGGCGCGGCTGTTCGCGCAGCACGCCGGGCACGCCCAGCACTGATCGGGCGTTGCCGCGACAATGACGGGACGCTTCCCGTCATCGATCGTCAAGGAGACCCCATGGGCAAGACCCTCACGCTGCGCACCGCCGATGGCCACGACATCGGCGCCTACCTCGCCGAGCCGGCCGGCAAGCCGCGCGGCGGCATCGTCGTCGTGCAGGAGATCTTCGGCGTCAACGCGCACATCCGCAGCGTCGTCGACCGCTACGCGGCGGCCGGCTGGCGCGCGCTCGCGCCGGCGGTGTTCGACGTCGTCGAACGCGACGTCGAACTCGGCTACGACGCCGACGGCATGCGCCACGGGCTCGAGCTGGTGCAGGCGCTGGGCTTCGAGCGCGCGCTGGCCGGCGTGCAGGCCGCCGCGGCCGCGCTGGCCGACGCCGGCCGCGTCGGCGTCGTCGGCTATTGCTGGGGCGGCACCATCGCCTACCTGGCGGCGATCCGGCTGGCGCTGCCGGCGGTCAGCTACTACGGCGGACGCAACGCCCAGGTCGCCGGCGAGCCGGCGCAGGCGCCGCTGATGTTCCACTACGCGCTGCGCGACGCCCACATCGGCGAAGCCGACCGCGACACCGTGCGGCGCGCCAACCCCGACGCCGAGTTCTTCGTCTACGACGCCGACCACGGCTTCAACTGCGACGCCCGCGCCGCGTACGACGCGCCGGCGGCCGCGCTGGCGCAGCAGCGCAGCGTCGACTTCTTCACCCGCCACGTCGGCTGAACGGCCCCGCCGCGCGGGGGCTGGCTCACTGCGTCAGGGCTGGGCCAGCAGCCTGCCGTCCTGGTTCAGGAACTGCGCCCAGTCCTCGAGCTCGCGCGGCTCGCCGAACAGATAGCCCTGCATCACGCGCACGCCCAGCGCGTGCAGCGCGTCGGCGCTCTCGACCGACTCGACGCCTTCGGCGACGACCTTGACGTCGAGCCGCTGCGCCAGCCCGAGCAGCGCACGGACGATTTCCTCGTTGCGCCGGTCGCCGCGCAGGTCGCCGGTGAATCCGGCCGGGATCTTGATCTGCGACGGGCTCAGCCGCTTCAGGTATTCGAACGACGCGTAGCCTTCGCCGAAATCGTCCATCGCGATCTGGATGCCGGCCTGCTGCAAGGCCTGGATGTTGCGCATCACGCTGGGGAACACCGGGATCGGCCGCCGCTCGGTGACTTCCATGATCAGCCGCTCGGGCGCCCACTGGTTGCGCAACGCGACCTGCTCGATGCGCTGGACCAGCTCCGGGTCGCCGAGCTGGTCGGCCTCGATGTTGACCGACAGATGGCCGCGCCAGCCGGTCCAGTTCGACAGCACGCGCGCTTCCGACACCGATTCGTCGACGACCCAGAAGAACAGCTCGCTGGTCTGCGACGGCGTCAGCCGCGGCAGGAAGGTCAGCGGCGAATGGCGCCGCGGCGCGTTGTCGGCACGCCAGCGAAACAGCACCTCGAGGCCGACGAGCTCGCCGCCGGGGTACTGCACTTGCGGCTGGTAGACGAGCGACGGCGAGCCGGCACCGGCATGGCCGGCGATCTCGCTGAACACGTCACGGTCCACGGCTGCTCTCCTCGCGCGCTGAATCGGCCCAGATTAGCATGTGGCGAGGCGCCCGCTCCAGCCTGAACCCGATGTCCGACCGACCCGTCCTCCGCTACACCGTGCAGCTGCGACGCCAGCACGCCCATCTGTTCGACGTCGAGCTCGAACTCGACGACCCGGACCCGCAGGGCCAGGAATTCTGGCTGCCGGTGTGGATCCCGGGCAGCTACCTGGTGCGCGAGTTCGCCAAGCACGTCGTCGCCATCGAGGCCCGCTGCGGCGGGCGGCCGCTGGCGCTGACCAAGGTGACGAAGAACCGCTGGCGTGCCGCCGCCTGCCGCGGGCCGCTGACGCTGCGCTGGAGCGTGCACGCGCACGACGCCTCGGTGCGCACCGCGTACCTGGACGCGTCGCGCGCGTTCTTCAACCCGCCGTGCCTGCTGCTCGCGGTGCACGGGCGCGAGCACGACGCGCATCAGCTGCGCATCGAGCCGCCGGCGCCGGCGCCGCACTGGCAGGTGGCGACGACGCTGGCCGCCGCCGACGTCGACGCGCGCGGCTTCGGCAGCTACCGCGCCGGATCCTACGACGCGCTGGCCGACCACCCGGTGCTGATCGGCGACCTGCTGCGCGTGCCGCTGCGCGCACACGGCACGCCGCACGAGCTCGTATTCGATCAGGCCGCGCGGCTGCAGCTCGACCGCAAGCTGCTGCGCGACGACATCAAGCGCGTCTGCGAAGCGACGATCGCACTGTTCGAGCCTCGCCGCCGGCGCGCCCCGTTCGCGCGCTACGCCTTCCTGACCATGCCGTCGGCCGCCGGCGGCTACGGCGGCCTCGAGCACGCCGACAGCACCGCGCTGATCTGCGCCGACGCCGACCTGCCGCACCCGCGCGACGGCGCGCGCAGCGCCGGCTACCGCCGCCTGCTCGGCCTGTGCAGCCACGAGTACTTCCACGCCTGGAACGTCAAGCGCATCCGCCCGGCGGCGCTGAACCCGCCGGACCTGGAGCGCGAGAACCCGACCGGCCTGCTGTGGCTGTTCGAGGGCTTCACCTCGTACTACGACGACTTGCTGCTGCGCCGCGCCGGACTGATCGACGACGCCCAGTACCTGCAGACGCTGGCTCGCACCGTCGACGCGGTGCTCGGCGCGCCGGGGCGCCAGGTGCAGACGCTGCGCGAGGCCAGTTACGACGCCTGGATCAAGTATTACCGCCCCGACGCGAACAGCGCCAACGCGACCGTCAGCTATTACACCCAGGGCGCGCTGTTCGCGCTGACGCTGGACCTGACGCTGCGCCGGCGCAGCGCGGCGACGCTCGACGACGTGATGCGCACGCTGTGGCGGCGCCACGGCGCCGCCGGCAGCGCCGGCGTGACCGAGGACGAGCTGCCGGCGCTGCTGCGCGAAGTCAGCGGACTGGACCTGCGCCGGCTGTTCGCGCGCCATGTCGACGGCTGCGCCGAGCTGCCGCTGCGCCGGCTGCTGGCCGCGTTCGGCGTAAGCTGGCGCCACGGCGAAGCCGACGCGCTGGCCAGCCTGGGCCTGAAACTCGACGACGCGCAGGGCTGGCCGCTGGTGCGCCAGGTGCTCAGCGAGTCGTGGGCGCAACGCGCCGGACTCGCCCCCGGCGACCTGCTGATCGCGATCGACGGCGAGCGCGCCAGCGTCGACGCGCTGCGCCGGCGCCACGCCCGCGCGCGCGCCGGCGACGTCTGGCGCGTGCACCTGATGCGCGACGCGCGGCTGCTCGAGCTGGCCGCGCCGCTGGCCGCACCGGCCCCCGGCCCGGTGCAGCTTGAGCTGGCGCCGCGCGCCGGCGCCGCGGCGCTGCGCCGGCGCCGCGCCTGGCTCGACGGCACCCCATCCACCGAAACGACGAAGGAGACACGATGAACCCGGAAAACCTGTTGCTGGAAACCGATGGCGCGGTCGCGCTGATCCGCCTGCACCGCCCCAAACAGCTCAACGCGCTGAACGACGCGCTGATGGACGAACTCGGCGCGGCGCTGGCTCGATTCGACGCCGACGACGACATCGGCTGCATCGTGCTGACCGGCAGCGAGCGCGCCTTCGCCGCCGGCGCCGACATCGCGGCGATGGCGCCGAAGACCTTCGACCAGGTGCTGCGCGAGGATTTCATCAGCCGCAACTGGGAGCAGATCCTGCGCGTGCGCAAGCCGGTGATCGCCGCGGTGGCCGGCTACGCGCTCGGCGGCGGCTGCGAGCTGGCGATGATGTGCGACTTCATCATCGCCGCCGACGACGCCCGCTTCGGCCAGCCCGAAATCAAGATCGGCATCATTCCCGGCGCCGGCGGCACGCAGCGGCTGCCGCGCGCGGTCGGCAAGTCCAAGGCGATGGACATGGTGCTGAGTGCACGCATGATGGACGCGCAGGAAGCCGAACGCTCCGGCCTGGTGTCGCGCGTGGTGCCGGCCGCCCGGCTGCTCGACGAAGCGATGGACACCGCGCGCACCATCGCCGCGTTCCCGCGGCAGAGCGTGATGATGGCCAAGGAATGCGTCAACCGCGCGTACAGCGCGCCGCTGGCCGACGGGCTGCTGTTCGAGCGCCGCGCCTTCCACAGCCTGTTCGCAACGCACGACCAGAAGGAAGGCATGGACGCATTCCTCGCCAAGCGGGCGCCGAAGTTCGAGAATCGTTAAAAACTCTTGCCGGCGGCGATGTACGCGCGTACAATGGTCGGTCTTTGGCGCTTTAGCTCAGTCGGTTAGAGCGACGGAATCATAATCCGCAGGTCCGGGGTTCGAGTCCCTGAAGCGCCACCA
>JAJZHH010000094.1 GCA_021804595.1 Pseudomonadota bacterium | reverse complement strand
GCCGCCGCAGCCGCCGCAGCCGCCGCAGCGCGCACACGATGGGCGCGGCGCGGCCGCTGACGCGTCGCCGGAGCGCTCGCCCGCCGTCGCGGCGAGAGTCGTGCCGCGCCGGCGCAGCACCCGCGCCAGCGCGGCGAACGCGGCCGCGCACAGCGCGATCCACGCGGTCGACGCCAGTGGGTGCGCGCCGAAGCTGCCGAGCTGGTAGACGACGGTCGCGGCGCACCAGGCCAGGCCGATGCCGTAGCCGGTCGAGAACGCCATCCAGCGCCAGCCGACTTCGCGGCGCAGCGCGCCCATCGTGCTTGCGCACGGAACGTACAGCAGCACGAACACCAGATAGGCGAACGCCGACAACGGCGTGAACCCGGCTGCCAGCGCGGCCAGCGTGGACGCGCTGGCGCCCGACGCCGCCGCCGCGTCTCGCGGCGCGCCCAGCGCGCGCAGATCGAGCGGGTCGAGCAGCGCGCCGCCGAGCGCTGCGGCATTGTCCGGCACCGTGCGCAGTGCCGCGCGCAGCCGCGGGCCCAGCTCGGGGTCGCGCCAGCGCAGCAGCTGGTCGGCGCCGGAGCGGCGCTGGTGGATGCCGTTGAGGGTGCCGATGACGACTTCCTTGGCTGCCGCGCCGGCGACCAGCCCGGCCACGGCCGGCCAGTTGTCACGCCGCAAGCCCATCGGTGCGAACAGCGGCGTCAGCGCGCGACTGCCTTGCGCCAGCAGCGAATGTTCGACGTCTGTCGCGTGCACGCCGTGCGCATCGACGCCGACCGCCGGCAGCAGCAGCAACACGACGCCGATGGCGACGATCACGCGTCCGACGCGCAGCACGAACACGCGCAGCCGCTGCCAGGCCTGCAACAGCACGCTGCGCACGCTGGGCACGCGGTACGGCGGCAGCTCGACGAGCAGCGGCAGCGGCTTGCCCGGCAGCGCGGTGCGGCCGATCAGCAGCGCGCTGAGCAGCGCGGCGACGATGCCGAGCAGATACAGCGCGAACACCAGCTGACCGCCGTGATCGCGAAAGAACACGACTGCGAACGCCAGGTAGATCGTCAGTCGCGCCGAGCACGACATGAACGGTTGCACCAGCACGGTGAGCAGCCGGCCGCGCGCGTCGTCGATGACGCGCGTGCCCATGATCGCCGGAACGTTGCAACCGAAGCCGATCACCATCGGCACCAGCGCGTGCCCGGGAAGCCCGAAGCGGCGCATCAGCCGGTCCATCGCGTAGGCGGCGCGCGCCAGGTAGCCGCTGTCGTCGAGCAGCGCGAGCAGCACGAAGGTCAGCGCAATCGGCGGAATGAAGGCGATGACCAGGTGCAACCCGCCGCCGACGCCTCCGGCCAGTGCCGAGATCGCCCACTCGGGCAGCCCGGCGCGCCACAGCAGGTGGCCGGCGCCGTCGATCAGCAGGGCCTCCGAGCCCTGGTCGAACAGATCGAGCAGGACGTTGCCGCCGGCGAAGCTGGCGACGAACACCGCATACAGCATCATGAGGAACAAGGGCACGCCAAGCCAGCGGTGCAGCACCAGTGCATCGAGTGCGTCGCCGACGCGGCGCGGGCGCGGCGCACCGCGCTCGCCGCGGCGCAGCGCGATCGCGGCGGTGTCGTGCGCCCACGCCGCGCGCGCCGTCGGGTAGAGCTCCTGCGGCGGCTCGCCGGCGTCGCGCAACAAGCGCGCTGCTTCGCGCAGCGCGGCAAACTCGGCCCGCGTGGTCGGCGTTGCGTGCTGCTCGAGCAGGCGCAGCGCCTGCAGCCGCGAGCCGCCGGCAACGCGCGCGGCGACGAGGTCGACCGCTGCCGCGGCGGCGGGGCCAGCTGCGGCGCGGTGCGGCCGCGGTGGTCGGCGCAGCGCGTCGGCCAGCGTGTCGAGCAGCTCGCGGCGACCGCGTCCGCGGCGTGCGACCATCGCCACGACCGGCACGCCCAGGTGCTTCGCGAGCGCGTCGGCTTGCGGTTCGAGGCCGGCGGCGCGTGCTTCGTCGACCATATTGAGCACGACGACCAGCGGCAGGCCGGTCTCGATCAGTTCGGCGCCGAGCTGCAGGTGGCGCTCCAGGTTCGACGCGTCGACGACGAGCACGACGAGGTCGACCGCGTCGCCGAGCAGGAAATCGCGCGCGACGCGTTGGTCCTCGCCGCCGCCGCCGAGCAGGCTGTAGACGCCGGGCAGGTCGACCAGGCTCGCGCGTCGCGCGCCCAGCTCGACGCTGCCGACACGGCGCTCGACGGTGACGCCCGGCCAGTTCCCGGTTTGCTGGCGCGCTCCGGTCAGCAGGTTGAACAGCGTCGTCTTGCCGCAGTTCGGATTGCCAGCCAGCGCGACCACCGGCAACGCGTCGGTGCGTGGCTTCATGTCGCCGCCGCCGTCACGGTGACGCCGTCGACGAGTTCGCGGCCGAGCGCGATGCGCGCGCTGCCGACGCGCAGCACCGCGCCGCGTGCGTCGGGGCCGTGCAGCACGCTGAGTTCGACGCCGCGGCGCAGCCCGAGCATCGCGAGGCGTTGCGCGGCCGCTGGGGTCAGCGACGCGATGCGCGCCGTCTCGCCGCGACGCAGCGCGGCCAGCGGGAGCAGTTCAGGATCGGCAAAAGGCATGATCGCGAATGAGAATGGTTACCGTTCTCGTGAATGGTAAGGCAATGGCGCGTCGACGCCAAATCCCTTCGCAACAATAGGGTCGCGGTACCGCGAGCTCAGCGCATCGCCGACGGCAGCTGCAGGGTTTCGCTGGCGATGCGGAACGTGCCGTGGCCGCAATGGTGCAGCGTGCGTTGCGGCTGGCCGGCTCGGCGCCACGCGCGCACGACCTCGACGATGAACAGGCCGTGGCGCTCGACCAGGTCGCGCTCGACGACGCGGCATTCGAGGCTGGCGTCGCACTCGTCGATCAGCGGTGCGGCCACCATCGCAGCGGGGCGCGGCGTCAGCCCGAATGCGGCGAATTTGTCGAGGTCACGCCCCGAGTGGTTGCCGCAGGCGACGACCGTGTCGACCAGCTCGGCGCCGGGAACGTTCAGCGTGCACTCGCCGTCGCGTTGCAACGCCTCGAAACTGTAGTCTGAGCGACCGAGCACGCAGGCGACCAGCGGCGGCTCGAACTCGACCATGGTCTGCCAGCTCAGCGCCATCACATTGGGGCGCCGCCTGCCCGCGGTGGCCAGCAGCAGTACCGGGCCTGGCTCGAGCAGTTGATAGACCTGCGCGAGCTCGAAAATTGTCTTGTCCATGCTCACCTCGCATCGAACGGAGGGGCAGAGGGTGTGCGAAAACGGCGCTTGGCCGCGAGTCTCAGGCGACCTTGACTTCGATGCCCTTGGGCTTGGCCGCTTCGGTTTTCGGAATGTCCAGCGTCAGCACGCCGTCCTTGAACGTCGCTTTCGCCGCGGCCGCGTCGATGTTGTCGGGCAGCGAGAAGCTGCGGCTGAAGCTGCCGTAGAAGCGCTCGATGCGGTGGAAGGTCTTGTCCTTCTCTTCCTTCTCCTGGCGGCGCTCGCCGGACAGCGTGACCATGCCGCCTTCGATCGTGATCTTCACGTCGTCCTTCTCAACCGACGGGATCTCGGCCTTCAGCGTGAACGCCTGCGGTGTTTCGGCGATGTCGACGCGCGGCGACCAGTCGGGCGACGGGACCAGCTCGCCGGCCTGCCTGAATTTGCGTGGCCAGCCGACCGCGTGCGTGTAGCGGTCGAACATGTCCTCGATTTCCTGCCAGGGATCCCATTTGACGATGGCCATGATGCGGTTCTCCATGCGCGGGCTGCAGTGACGAGCCGCCGGCAGCGGCCCGCATGCGCCTGCCGTGGCGACCGTTTCAGTTCCCGCTTGGCGGCGGGTACATATAGCGTCGTCGGAACGGATACGCGCTGCGCGCGCCACGCAGCGCAGCGGCCGATGGGTCGTCGCCGTCGGCGCGCGCACCGAGCACCTGGTGCAGCGAGATCCAGCCCTGTTCGAAGCCCATCGCCGAGCCGGCCAGATACAGCCGCCAGGCGCGGATCACGCGCTCGGCCTGAGCCCCGAGCACGTGACGCGCTTCGTCGATGTTGGCCTCGAGCGCGTCGGCCCAGTGCCACAGCGTGCGCGCGTAGTGCGGGCGCAGACATTCGACGTCGAGCGGCTCCAGCCCGCCGCGCGCCATGCCGTCGAGCATCAGCGAGACGTGAACGAGCTGGCCGCCGGGGAAAATGTACTTCTCGATGAAGTCGCCCATGCCGGCGGCGAGCTGCGGGTTGTCGGTGCCGCCGGCGGTGATGCCGTGGTTCAGCAGCAGGCCGCCGGGTCGCAGCAATCGCCGCAGCTTGGCGAAATACGGCGGCAGGTGCGGACGGCCGACGTGCTCGCACATGCCGACCGACGCGATCTTGTCCCACGGCTGGCTCTCGTCGACGTCGCGGTAGTCGAGCAGCAGCATGCGCACACGTTCTTGCAGCCCCTTCTGCTCGATCAGCCGATTGACGTAAGCGTGCTGGTTGCGCGACAGCGTGATGCCGGTGGCGTCGACGCCGTAGTGCTCGGCGGCCCACAGCAACAGGCCGCCCCAGCCGGCGCCGATGTCGAGCAGGCGCTCGCCCGGCGCAAGCATCAGCTTGCGACAGATCAGGTCGAGCTTGGCTTCCTGGGCCTGCGCCAGATTCATGTCGTCGCGCTCGAAGTAGGCGCACGAATAGACGCGGCGCGGGTCGAGCCACAGCGCATAGAACGCATCGCCGACGTCGTAGTGACTCTGCACCTGCGCGGCGTCGCGTGCGCGGCTGTGATGGGTGTGCTCCCACAGCAGCCGCGACGCGCGCTGCAGCAGTCGCAGCGGGCCGCTCGACGCCGCACGGGTCGGGTCGTGTGGCAGCAATGCCGGCGCCGCGGTCATCAGGTCGCGCATGCGGCCGTCGATTTCGAGCCGACCTTCGACGTAATCCTCGGCCAGCCGGCCGATCGCACCTTGCGCCAGATGCAGCAGCGTGCGGGCGTCGCGCACGACCAGTTCCAATGCGGGCGTCGCCGCGCCGATGCGGCGTCCGCCGGGAAGCTGCACGGCGCACGGCAGCGGCAGCGTCGAAAGTCTGGCGGTGGCGGGATGGATGAACAGGCGCTCGGAAAACACGGACTTCTCCGATCAGCTTCGCTGGCGACCTCCGCCCAGGGTACAGGCCGGAATGCATGGTCGGCTGCGCTGCGGGCGCCGCGGTGGCACACGGCGCCCACGCCAGCCGAGTTCGGCCAGCGCGTACGCGGCCAGCGCACAGCCTCGCGCGCTGGCCGCGTCCAGCCAGTACATCGCGCTTTCCTCGTCGCGCGCCAATCCGCAGCCGTCACGGTAAGCGATGCCGAGCTGGTATTGCGCGCAGATGCTGCCGCCTGCGCTGGCCAGCACGAACCAGCGCACGGCGGCTTCGGCGCCTTCGCCTTCGGGCTCGAGCGCAAGCATGCCGAGCTCGTACTTCGCCGCCGCATGGCCTTGCGCCGCCGCAGCGTCCAGCCATATCCGCGCCACAGCGAGGTCACGAGCCACGCCGTCGCCGCGCAAGTGCAGGCGACCGAACTCGCACTGCGCCCGAGCGTGTCCGCCGAGCGCGGCCAGGCCCCACCACGACGCGGCTTCGGCGGCGTCGCGCACGCCGAGTTCGCCGGTGTTGAACAGGCAGCCGATCTCATATTGCGCGTCAGCGCTGCCTTGCGCCGACGCTTCGCGCAACTGCCGCAGCCGCTCGACGGCACCCGCGGCTCTCGCGTCAGGCGCGATGCTCGGATCGGGGGCGGGTTCGAAGGACATGGCGATTCTCGGTTCGCGCCGTGCGGAAATAACGGAACTGTATCTAGTATCGAGCCGAAAAGTTGCGGAATCCATGATGTGCTGCAATCAATATGCAACTGTATGTTTCTGTTTCGCCTGCTCTGCGCTGCCCGACGGCGCGGCCCCTCAGGGGTGCAGCGGCGACTCGACGCTGCCGCTGCGCTCGCGCTGCCGCTCGCGACGCAGGATGCCCGACAGCAGCGCGAAGTCGCGGCTCTCGGCCTCGATCAGGTCGTCGAGCGCGACGATGCCGAGCAGCCGTCCGCCGTCGCCGGTGACCGCGAGGCGACGCACACCGTGGCTGGACATCGCCTGCATCGCCTCGTCGATGTCGGCGTCCTGGTCGATGCTCAGCGTGCCGTGGCTCATCACGTCGGCCACGTGCAGGTCACGCGGCGCGGCGCCGTCGGCGAAGGCGCGCAGCACCATGTCGCGATCGGTCACGATGCCCAGCGGGGTGCCGTCGCCGTCGGTGACGACGAGCGCGCCGACGTGCTGCTCGCGCATCTGCCGCGCCGCTTCCTGCAGATTGCAGCGCTGCGGGATATGCACGGTGCCCTGGGTATAGACGTCCCTGACCTTCATGATGGCCTCCTGTCGGTGGGCTCGAGCAGCGCGCGCACGGTCGCGTCGTCGAGCTGCTGGAAATCGGTGTAGAAGTCGCCGACCGCGGTGAAGTGCAGCGGGCGCGCGAGGCAGACGAAGTCGTCGGCAAGTTCGTCGAAGCGCGTCGCGGCCGGCGCCACCGGCGCGGCCGCGGCCAGGCGCGACGGCCGTTGCGCGCGCAGCGCGCGCAGCGCCGCGCTCATCGTCGCGCCGGTCGCGATGCCGTCGTCGACGACGATCACGCTGCGCCCGGCGACCGCTGGCGGCGCGCGTCCGCCACGCCACAGCGCGGCGCGGCGGCGCAATTCGATGCGTGCCGCCGCGATTGCGGCGTCGACCTGGGACGGGCTGATGCCGAGATCGCGGATCAGCGCGTGGTTGAGCACGACGGTGTCGGCATCGGCCAGCGCACCCATCGCCAGTTCGGGCTGGCCCGGCACGCCGAGCTTGCGCACCAGCAGCACGTCGAGCTCGGCATCGAGTGCGTCGGCGACTTCACGCGCCACCGGGACGCCGCCGCGAGGCAGCGCCAGCACCAGCGCGTGCGGCCAGGGCCCGGCGGCACGCAACGCCTCGGCGAGCGCCTGCCCGGCACGGGCGCGATCGGCGAAATGCGGTTCCATCGCGCTTCGCTCGCGGTGGGCCGCGTCAGCGGCTGGCGGCCGAAGCCGGCGCGGCGGGTTCGCTGGGCGCCGGCGCGGCCGAAGCCGGCTCCTGCGGCGCCGCGGCGCTGGCGGCGCCGCTGTCGGGGGCGGCCGGGGTTGTCTCCGGGGCCTTCTGGCACGCGCCCAGCGCGAACAGGACGGTGACGGCGGCGAGGATCGTTTCGATGCGCTTCATGGTTGACTCTTGGCTAGCGTTGCGGGAAGTGCGGCGGTGCGGGCTGGTCGGCGCCGGTGCCGCGCCTGATGCATTGGATCCGCGGCGCGCAATTGGTTTCCTTGATCCTGCGCACGAAGCGCGTGGCAACGTCCGGTTGCCGCAATGCAACACGGCGCGCGCGCAAGGTCGGCGCTTGCCCTCGGCTGTCCCTAGAATCGGGGCGATGCGGCGCGTCGCCGGTGGATTCCCCTTGAGCCCGATCATTGCCATGCAAGACCCGATGCCTGAACTGGCGCATATTTCCTCGCGCGACAAGGCCGAAATCCTGTCGCACGCGCTGCCGTACATCCGCAAGTTCCACGGCAAGACGCTGGTCATCAAATACGGCGGCAACGCGATGACCGACCCTGCGCTGCAGCAGGACTTCGCCGAGGACGTCGTGCTGCTCAAGCTGGTCGGCATGAATCCGGTGGTCGTGCACGGCGGCGGACCGCAAATCGACGAAGCGCTGGCCAAGGTCGGCAAGAAGGGCACGTTCATCCAGGGCATGCGAGTGACCGACGCCGAAACGATGGAAGTCGTCGAATGGGTGCTCGCCGGCCAGGTGCAGCAGGACATCGTCGGCCTGATCAACGTCGCCGGCGGCAAGGCTGTCGGTCTGACCGGTCGCGACGGTGGCATGATCCGCGCGCGCAAACTGCGCATGCGCGACCGCGAGAACCCGCAGCTCGAGCACGACGTCGGCCTGGTCGGCGAGATCGAGGCGATCGACCCCAGCGTGGTCAAGGCGCTGCAGGACGATCAGTTCATCCCGGTGATCTCGCCGCTGGGCTTCGGCGCCGAAAACGAGAACTTCAACATCAACGCCGACGTGGTCGCCGGCAAGCTGGCCGAAGTGCTGAAGGCCGAGAAGCTGCTGCTGCTGACCAACACGCCGGGCGTGCTGAACAAGGCCGGAGAGCTGCTGACCAACCTCACGGCGCGCGAGATCGACGAGATGTTCGCCGACGGCAGCATCTCCGGCGGCATGCTGCCGAAGATCGCGTCGGCGCTCGACGCCGCGCGATCGGGGGTCAACAGCGTGCACATCATCGATGGCCGCATTCCGCATGCGCTGCTGCTCGAAGTGCTGACCGAGCAGGCCTACGGCACGATGATCCGCTCGCATTGACGGCGCCGGGGCCGTCGGCGCCG
Source organism: Pseudomonadota bacterium (assembly GCA_021804595.1). Taxonomy (GTDB): domain Bacteria; phylum Pseudomonadota; class Gammaproteobacteria; order Burkholderiales; family Burkholderiaceae_C; genus Thiomonas_A. The sequence goes on along the minus strand of JAJZHH010000094.1, from coordinate 2,295 downwards.
AGCGGCACGCCCCGGAGGATGGCCCGATGAGCCTCGTGTGGTTGTTCGACATGGACGACACCTTGCACGACGCTTCGTGGCGGGTGTTCCCGCAAATGAACCTCGAGATGACGCGGTACATCGTGCGTCATCTGCAAATCGACGAGGCCGCAGCCGAGCGCCTGCGCGTCGATTTCTGGCGCCGCTACGGCGCCACGCTGCTCGGCCTGATGCACGAACACGGCGTGCGCGCCGCGCATTTCCTCGAAGAGACGCACCGCTTCCCGCAGCTCGAGGCGATGCTGCGCGCCGACCGCAGCGAGCGTGCCGCGCTGCGCGCGCTGCCCGGGCGCAAGCTGGTGCTGACCAATGCGCCGCGCGATTACGCGCTGCGCGTGCTGCGCCACTGCGCGCTGCTGCGCGGCTTCGACGGCGTCGTCAGCATCGAGGACATGCGCCAGTTCGGGCGGCTGAGACCGAAGCCCGACGCGCGCGGTCTGCGCGCCGTGCTGCGTCGCGCGCGGCTGCGGCCGGCGCAGTGCGTGCTGGTCGAGGACACGCTGCAGCACTTGCGCGCGGCGCGCCGCGTCGGCCTGCGCACGGTCTGGTACACGCGCTACAGCGCGCGTCGGGCGCGCCTGCGCCACGGCCGCCCGGCTTACGTCCATGCGAGAATCGGCACGCTATGGAACCTGCCGAGACCGCCGCGCTGACCTCCGCCGCTGCCGTGCGCAAGCGGCCGCGCCCGGGCGAGCGGCGCGCGCAGATCCTGCAATGCCTGGCCGGCATGCTCGAGGAAGGCGGCGCCGAACGCATCACGACGGCGGCGCTGGCGCAGCGCCTGCAGGTGTCCGAAGCGGCGCTCTATCGCCATTTCGCGAGCAAGGCGCAGATGTTCGACGCGCTGATCGATTTCATCGAAAGCAGCGTGTTCGGCTTGATCAACCAGATCGCCGCGCAGCACGATTCGGGCCTGTTGCAGGCCCAGCGCACCGTGCAGGCGCTGCTGGCCTTCGCCGAACGCAACCCGGGGCTGTGCCGCCTGCTCGCCGGCGGTGCGCTGGCCGTCGAGCATGCGCGATTGCAGCAACGCGTCGATCGCTTCCTCGAGCGCGTCGAGGCGTCCTTGCGCGCCAGCCTGAAACTGGCCTTGCAGCAGCAGCCGCTGGCCTTCGACCCGGCGCAGCGAGCGCAGTGGTTGATGACCTACGCCGACGGCTGCCTGTGGCGGGTCGCGCACCGGCGCGGTGCCGCCGACGCCGACGGCGCGCTGCTCGCGTTGCTGGCCTAGCCAGCTGGCCGGCGCTCCCGTCGCCGCCACCCCCGAACCGGAGCGGCGCCGAGCGGCGAGGTTGACAAATGGCGCGGAATCAGAAATAGTACGATCGTTCGTTCGATCAGTACACGACCCATGGTCCGCAAAACCGCTACCGATTCCATTGTCCGCGACGCGCCCGAGACTTCGGGCAAAGGCCGCATGACGCGCCAGGCGATCCTCGACTGCGCGCTGCAGATGGCCGGTCGCATCGGCCTCGAGGGGCTGTCGATCGGCGTGCTCGCCGACCGCATGGACATGAGCAAGTCGGGCGTTTTCGCCCACTTCGGCTCGCGCGAGGAATTGCAGATCTCGGTCATCCGCCACTACCACGCGATGTTCGAGCACGACGTGTTCTATCCGGCGCTGCAGCAGCCGCGCGGGCTGCCGCGGCTGCACGCGATGTTCGAGCGCTGGCTGCAGCAGGTCAGCCGCGAAGTCGAGACCGGTTGCATCTACATTTCCGGCGCGGTCGAGTTCGACGATCGGCCGGGTCCGGTTCGCGATGCGCTGGTGCAGATGGTGCAGGACTGGCACGACGCGCTGCAGCGCGCGGTGCAGCAGGCGATCGAAGCCGGCCATCTGCGCGCCGACACGCCGACGCGCCAGCTGGTGTTCGAGCTGCACGGGCTGATCCTGGCGTTGCACCACGACGCCCGTTTGCTGCAGATCGCCGGTTCGCTGGAGATCGCGCAACGCAGCTACGCGCGCGTGCTGCGCAGCTATGCGACACCGGCCGGTCTCGCATTGATCGAACTGGCCGATCAGGCCGCCGCCTGATCCCCCCTTCAAGACGGTCCACGACAGGAGCAGGACATGCCGAGTTACACCCCGCCGCTGCGCGACATGCGCTTCGTGATGCACGAAGTGCTCGATGCCGTCGCGACCTTGCGCGAACTCCCCGCGCACGCCGACATCGACGCCGATCTGATCGACCAGGTCTGCGAGGAAGCCGGCAAGTTCTGCGCCGAAGTGCTGCATCCGCTGAACGCCAGCGGCGA
>JAJZHH010000093.1 GCA_021804595.1 Pseudomonadota bacterium | reverse complement strand
CGTCGGCCAGCGCCGGGTTGAACTGGATGCTGCGCGCCCAGCCTTCGCCGGCGCCGAGCACGTCGCCGTAACTGAACCCGCCGCAGGCGACGAAGCCGCGGAAATCGTCGAGGCGTGCGCGGCCTTCGATCAGATCGGTCATGTGCACATCATGCGCGTCGAAACCGGCGCGATCCATCGCCCACGCCATTTCACGCTGCGAATTGACGCCCTGCTCGCGCAGGATCGCGACCCGGGGCCGCGCGCCGCGCGCGATGAACGGCGCCGCGACGTCCTCGTGCAGGTCGAAGCTCAGGCTGGCGTGCAGGCCGGCGTCGCCGGCGCCGACCAGCTGGTGCTCGGCGTCGGCGCATTCGGGGTTGTCGCGCAGGCGGCTGATCGTGTGCGAGACGTGGTCCCACTGCGCGGCAAGCTCGGCGCGCGCTGCCGCGAACACTTTCTGCGTGTCGCGCCAGACCTCGATCGATTCGCCGTCGCCGACCTGGCCAACGACGTGGCTGCACGCCGACAGCCCGTGCTCGCGCAGCAGCTGCAGCACCGCGTCGCGCCGCGGCGCGGCCACCTGCAGCACGACGCCGAGCTCCTCGTTGAACAGCGCGCGCAGCAACAGGTCACGCCGGCGCTCGGCGACTTGCGCGGTCCAGTTCTTCGCGTCGCCCTCGTCGGGCAGCGCCTCGGCCACCGCGAGCAGCAGGTCCAGGTTCAGCGCGACGCCGGCGCGTCCGGCGAAGGCCATTTCGCACACCGCGGCCCACAGTCCGCCGTCGCTGCGATCGTGATAGGCGAGCACGTCGCCGCGTTCGCGCAGCGCGCGCAACGCCGCGGCCAGCCGCTGCAGGTCGGCGGCGTCGTCGAGGTCGGGCACCGGCTGCGCGGCCTGCTTCAGCGCCTGCGCCAGGATGCTGCCGCCCATGCGCTGGCGGCCGCGACCGAGGTCGACCAGCAGCAGAACGCTGGGGCCGGCGTCGAGGCGCAGCTGCGGCGTCCACGCGCCACGCACGTCGTCGAGCACCGCGAACGCCGACACCAGCAGCGACACCGGCGAGGTCACGCTGCGCGCGGCGTCGGCGTCGCCCCAGCGCGTGTGCATCGACAGTGAATCCTTGCCCACCGGCACGCCGATGCCCAGCGTCGGGCACAGCTCGAGCGCGACCGCGTGCACCGCGTCGAACAGCGCCGCATCCTGCCCCGGCTGGCCGCAGGCGGCCATCCAGTTGCACGACAGCTTGACCTGCGACAGCTCGTGCAGCGGCGCGGCGAGCAGATTGGTCAGCGCCTCGGCCACCGCCATGCGCGCCGACGCCGCGGCGTCGCTGAGCGCCAGCGGCGTGCGCTCGCCCATCGCCATCGCCTCGCCGCGGCTGCCGGCGAAATCGGCCAGCGTGATCGCGCAGTCGGCCACCGGCACCTGCCACGGACCGACCATCGGGTCGCGGTGCGACAGCCCGCCGACGGTACGGTCGCCGATGCTGATCAGGAAGCGCTTGCTGGCCACGCTGGGGTGGCGCAGCACGGTGGTCGCGGCCCAGTCGAGCTCGACCCCGGTCAAGTCGACGTCGGGCAGCGCGACGCGCTCGCGGCGCACGTCGCGCACCATGCGCGGCGGCTTGCCCAGCAGCACGCCCAGCGGCATGTCGACCGGCTGCGCGGGCAGCAGCGCGTCGTCGACGCGCAGTTGCGGCGCGGCGTCGGCACGACCCACCACCGCGTAGGGGCAGCGCTCGCGCGCGCAGATGGCGGCGAAGGCGTCGAGCGCCGCGGGCGCGATCGCCAGCACGTAGCGTTCCTGGCTTTCGTTGCACCAGATCTCGCGCGGGCTCATGCCGCTTTCCTCGACCGGCACGTCGCGCAACTGGAATTGCGCGCCCAGGCCGGCGCCATCGACCAGTTCCGGGAAGGCATTGGACAGCCCGCCGGCGCCGACGTCGTGGATGGCCAGGATCGGGTTGGCCGCGCCCAGTGCGCGGCAGGCGTCGATCACCTCCTGCGCGCGACGCTGCATTTCCGGGTTGCCGCGCTGCACCGAGTCGAAGTCGAGGTGCTCGGCGTTGGCGCCGGTGGCCAGGCTCGACGCCGCGCCGCCGCCCAGCCCGATGCGCATGCCCGGGCCGCCGAGCTGCACCAGCAGGCTGCCGGCGCCGAACTCGACCTTGTGCGTATGCGCATCGGCGACTTCGCCGATGCCGCCGGCGAGCATGATCGGCTTGTGATAGCCCCAGTCGCGCCCGGCCGCGTGCTGTTCGAACACGCGGAACACGCCGCCCAGGTTCGGGCGGCCGAACTCGTTGTTGAACGCCGCCGCGCCGATCGGCCCGTCGAGCATGATCTGCAGCGCGCTGGCCAGGTGCGACGGACGGCCGCGGTCGTCGCCCTCCCACGGCTCGGCGTCGTGCCCGGGCAGCCGCAGGTTGGAGACGTGGAAGCCGCACAGACCGGCCTTGGGCCGACCGCCGCGGCCGGTGGCGCCCTCGTCGCGGATTTCGCCGCCGGCACCGGTGGCCGCGCCCGGAAACGGCGAGATCGCCGTCGGGTGGTTGTGCGTCTCGACCTTCATCAGCGTGTGCACCAGCGCGGGCTCGGCAGCGTAGCGGTGGTCGGCGCCGCCCGGCTGCCAGCGCTGCACGGTGCCGCCGTGCATCACCGCAGCGTTGTCCGAGTAGGCGACCACGGTGCCTTGCGGGCTGCTGGCGTGGGTGTGGCGGATCATGCCGAACAGCGACAGCGGCTGCGGCTGGCCGTCGACGACGAAGCTGGCGTTGAAGATCTTGTGCCGGCAGTGCTCGCTGTTGGCCTGCGCGAACATCAGCAGCTCGACGTCGGTCGGGTTGCGCCCAAGCTGGCCGAACGCGTCGACCAGGTAGTCGATCTCGTCGTCCGACAGCGCCAGGCCCTGCTCGACGTTGGCGCGCTGCAGCGCGGCGCGCCCCTCGCCGATCACGTCGACGCGCTGCAGCGCGCGCGGCTCGAGCTCGACGAACAGCCGCTGCGCGTCCTCGCGCGCGGCCACCACGGTCTCGGTCATGCGGTCGTGCAGCAGCGGCGCCAGACGCGCCAGCGCGGCGTCGTCCAGGCGCGGCGCGGCGCGCAGCAAGCCGGCGGCGCGCTGCGCGAAGCGGTATTCGACGCCGCGCTCGATCCGCAGCACGTCGGCACCGCAGCTGTGCGCGATGTCGGTGGCCTTGCTCGCCCACGGCGAAATCGTTCCCAGCCGCGGCAGTACCAGCAGCGACGCGCCGTCGCCGCCGCCGTCGTAGTCGGGCCCGTAGCGCAGCAGCGCCGCCAGCCGCGCGTGCAGCGCCGCGTCGGGCGCTGAGCGCGACGCGACGAAATGCAGCAGCCGGGCGTGTACGGCAACGATGTTCAGCTCGGGCGCGAGCGCCTGGATGCGCTGCAGCAGCGCCTGGCGACGGAACGGCGACAGCGCGCTGGCGCCTTCGAAAGTGGAGATGTGCATCGGGACGCGTCTGCGGGAGCGAATGGGGCCAGCCGGCATTCTAGGGCGCCGCGCCAGCGGCGCCGCACGTGCGCACGCACGCGGTGAGATAATGCGAAGCATGAGCATCACCATCAAGACGGCCGAAGACCTTCCCGCACTGCGCGTGGCCGCGCGCCTCGGCGCCGAGCTGCTCGACTACCTGACGCCGCACGTCAAGGCCGGCGTGACGACACGCGAGATCGACCGCCTAGCACACGACTACATCGTCAACGTGCAGCAGGGCATTCCGGCGCCGCTGAACTACTGCCCACCCGGCTACACGCCGTACCCGGCGTCGATCTGCACCTCGGTCAACCAGGTCGTCTGCCACGGCATCCCCAACGACCGCGCGCTGAAGGACGGCGACGTCGTCAACATCGACGTGACCGTGATCAAGGACGGCTGGCACGGCGACACCAGTCGCATGTTCATGATCGGCAAGGTGCCGCCGCACGTCGAGCGGCTGTGCCGAGTGACTTACGAGGCGATGTGGCAGGGCATCGTTCGCGTGCGCCCCGGAGCCCGCCTGGGCGACATCGGCCACGCGATCCAGACCTTCGCCGAATCCGCCGGCTACAGCGTGGTGCGCGAGTTCTGCGGCCACGGCATCGGCCGCAAGTTCCACGAGGAGCCGCAGGTGCTGCATTACGGCCGCGCCGGCACGCTCGAGGAACTGCGCCCGGGCATGGTGTTCACGATCGAGCCGATGATCAACGCCGGGCGCCGCGAAATCCGCGAAATGCCCGACGGCTGGACCATCGTGACCAAGGACCGTTCGCTGTCGGCGCAGTGGGAGCACATGGTGCTGGTGACCGAGACCGGCTATGAAGTGCTGACGGTGTCGCCGGGCACGCCGGCGCCGCCCGACTTCGTCGCTTCGAGGTGAACACCGCCGCGGTCGACGACATCGCCGCGGCACGCGCGGCGCTGCGCGCGGCACGCGGCGAGCTGATCGACGCGTTTCGCGCCCATCCGCAGCGCGTCAGTCCCTTGCTGCGCGGCCTCAGCCGTGCCGCCGACCTGACGCTGCGCGCGCTGTGGCGCGACTGCGCGATGCCGGCCGAATGCGCGCTGCTGGCCGTCGGCGGCTACGGCCGCGGCGAGCTGTTCCCGTATTCCGACGTCGACGTGCTGGTGCTGCTGGCCGACGCCGAGGCGCCGGTGGCGCAGCGCGCGGCCGAGCGTTTCGTCGCCGCGTGCTGGGACGCCGGGCTGGAGATCGGCCCCAGCGTGCGCAGCGTCGACGCCTGCATCGACGAGGCGGCGCGCGACATCACGGTGCAGACCACGCTGCTCGAGGCGCGGCCGCTGTGCGGCGACGCCGCGCTGGCGCGCCGCTTGCGCCGCGCGTTCAAGGAATACCTCGACCCACGCGCGTTCTTCCAGGCCAAGTTGCTGGAAATGCGCCAGCGCCACGCCAAATTCGAGAACACGCCGTACGCGCTCGAGCCCAACTGCAAGGAAAGCCCCGGCGGGCTGCGCGACCTGCAGCTGCTGCTGTGGGTGGCGCGTGCCGCCGGGCTCGGCGCGAGCTGGGCGCAGTTGCGCGCCAGCGGCGTGCTCAGCGCCTACGAGGCGGCCAAGATCCAGGCCAACGAACGCAGCCTGAAGCGCATCCGCGCCCATCTGCACCTGGCCGCTGGGCGCCGCGAGGACCGTCTGGTGTTCGACCTGCAGACCGCGGTGGCGGCCGCGCTGGGCCTGGCCGCCGAACCCGGCAAGCGCGCCGGCGAAGCGTTGATGCAGCGCTACTACTGGGCGGCCAAGGCGGTCGAGCAGCTCAACCAGATCGTGCTGCTGAGCATCGAGGGGCGACTGTGGCCGGCGCTGGCCAGCCAGCACGGACGCCCGCTCAACGGCATACCCGGCGTCGCCGACGGCCGTTTCGTCGACAAGGACGGACGGCTGGAGCCGGCCGATCTCGAGCTGTACGAGAAGGACCCGCCGGCGATCCTGGAGACCTTCGTCGCGTTCACGCTGGCGCCGGCGATCCACGGCCTGACCGCGCCGACGCTGCGCGCGCTGTACCACGCGCGCGAACGCATGGACGCCGCCTTCCGCCGCGACCCGCGCTGTCGCGCCGCGTTCCTGCGCATCGTGCAGGCGCCGCAGGGCATCACCCACGCGCTGCGGCTGATGAACCGCACCAGCGTGCTCGGTCGCTACCTGCTGCCGTTCCGCCGCATCGTCGGCCGCATGCAGCACGACCTGTTCCACGTCTACACCGTCGACCAGCACATCCTGATGGTCGTGCGCAATGTGCGGCGCTATTTCATCCTCGAGCACGCGCACGAGTACCCGTTCTGCGCCCAGGTCGCCGCCGGACTGGAAAAACCGTGGCGGCTGATCGTCGCCGCGCTGTTCCACGACATCGCCAAGGGCCGCGGCGGCGACCACTCGGCGCTGGGCGCGGTCGAGCTGCGCCATTTCTGCCGCAGCCACGGCCTGGCCGCCGACGACTGCGACTTCATCGCCTTCCTCGTCGCGCAGCATCTGACGATGTCGCACGTGGCGCAGAAGGAGGACATGAGCGACCCCGACGTGGTCACCCGCTTCGCTGCGCTGGTCGGCGACCCGCAGCGGCTGGCCGCGCTGTACCTGCTGACGGTGGCCGACATCCGCGGCACCAGCCCGAAGGTGTGGAACGGCTGGAAGGCCAAGCTGCTCGAAGACCTGTACCGCACGACGCTGCGCGTGCTCGGCGGCGAACTGCCGAACCCGCAGGCCGAACTGCAGCAGCGCCAGGCCGAGGCGCGGCGGCTGCTGCACCTTTACGGCATCGACGAGCACGGCGCGAAAGCGCTGTGGGACACGCTCGACACCGCGTACTTCCTGCGCCACGACCCGGCCGACGTGGCCTGGCACACGCGCCAGCTGATGCGCCGCGCGGCCAGCCTCGAGCCGGTGGTCAGCGCGCGGCTGGCGCCGCACGGCGACGGGCTGCAGGTGCTGGTCTACTGCCCCGACCAGCCCGATCTGTTCGCGCGCATCTGCGGCTTCTTCGACAGCCGCAACTTCAGCATCCTCGACGCCAAGGTGCACACGACGCGAGCGGGCTGGGCGCTCGACAGCTTCGTCGTCGTCGAGCCGACGCTGGCGATGCACTACCGCGCGCTGATCTCGATGATCGAGGTCGAGCTGGCGCGAACGCTGCACGCGCGCGGCGCGCTGCCCGAGCCGGTGCGCGGACGCGTGTCGCGCCGCGTGCGCCATTACCCGGTGCAGCCGCGCATCGATCTGCGCGCCGACGAGCGCGGGCGCAACTGGATCCTCGCGGTGCGCGCCAGCGATCGCACCGGACTGCTGTACGCGATCGCGCGCGTGCTCGCCGCGCGCGGCATCAGCGTGCAGCTGGCCAAGATCCTGACGCTGGGCGAACGCGTCGAGGACACCTTCGTGCTGCACGGCCCGGCGCTGGCCGACGCGCGCACCCAGGCCGAAGTCGAGCAGGAACTGCTCGGCGCGATGACCGCCTGACGGCGGCGCCGCGCGGACCGCGCTCAGACGCCGTACTGCGCGCGCGGATTGAAGCGCAATTCCTCGGCCATGCGGCGGTACAGCGCACGTGCGGCATCGCTGTCGGCCGGCGGCAGCACGACGTCGAGCTCGACGTAGAGATCGCCCGGCGGCTCGCCCGGCAGGCCGCGCCCTTTGAGCCGCAGCCGGCGCCCGCTTTGCGCGCCGGCCGGCACCGCCAGTTCGACGCGCCCGCCCGGGGTCGGTGCGATCACCTTCGCGCCCAGCGCGGCTTCCCAAGGCGCCACCGGCAGCGTCAGCTGCAGGTCGCGACCGTCGACGCGGTACCAGCGGTGCGGGTTGAACTGGATTTCCAGGTAGAGGTCGCCGCGGCGGCCGTCCAGGCCCGGCGCGCCCTGCCCGGCCAGCCGCAGCCGCTGGCCTTCGCGCACGCCGCGCGGAATGCGCAGCGCCAGGCTGCGCTCGACCATGCGCACGCGGCCGTCGGCGCCGCGCTGCGGACTTTGCAGCGTGACCTGGCGTTCGGCGCCGCTGAACGCGTCCTCGAGGTCGATCGCGATGCGCGCGTGGTGGTCGCCGGGAGCTTGCGCGGCCGCGGCGCGGCGGCCGAACAGCGATTCGAAGAAGTCGCTGAACGCGCCGTCGCCGGCACCGGCGCCGCTGAACTCGAAGCCGTTGCCCCAGTCCGGCGGCGGCTGGAAGTCCTGGCCGCCGTGGTAGCGCGCGCCGAGCCTGTCGTAGGCGGCGCGCTTCTCGGCGTCCTGCAGCACTTCGTAGGCCTCGCCGAGCTCCTTGAAGCGCGCTTCGGCGTCGGCCTCCTGGCTGACGTCGGGATGGTATTTGCGCGCCAGCTTGCGGTAGGCGCGCTTGATGTCGTCGTCGCTGGCGTCGCGGGCGACGCCCAGCACTTCGTAATAGTCCTTGAATTGCATGATGGTCGGTCCGTCGCGGTCCGGGGCGGACGCGCTGCCCTGCGCACTATGTCGGTGTGCCGCGGCGGAAATCAAGTCCCCGTCGACGCGGGGGCTGAGCGCGCGCACGGCGCCCTTGAAATGGCGCGAGTTGCGCGCAGATACGGTCACGAACAGCGATCGGCGCCGCCTGCCGCGGCCCGCGCGAACCGACAAGGAGCAAGATCATGGTGGCATCCCTGCTGAGAACCCCGGCCAGCCTGTTCGCCGACTTCGACCGCCTGCAGCGCGAGCTCGAGCGCGGCTTCGGCGTTCCGGCGAGCATACGCGCCGCCGGCGGCGCGTCGTTCCCGGCCATCAACGTGGCCGGCGGCGCCGACGCCGTCGAAGTGTTCGCGTTCGCCCCCGGCGTCGACGCCGCGACGCTCGAGGTCACGGTCGACAACAACCTGCTGACCATCGCCGGCGAGCGCCGCCTCGACCCGGCCGCGGCTGGCCAGACGGTCTATGCCGAGGAGCGCTTCGGCGGCAAGTTCCGCCGCGTCGTCAGCCTGCCCGACGACGTCGACAGCGCCCGCGTCGACGCGCGCTACGCCGACGGCGTGCTGCGCGTGCGCATCCAGCGCCGCGCGGCGCAGCAAGCACGCCGCATCACCATCAACTGAACCCCGAGCGAGGCCGAACATGAACCACGAAACCAACCCCACGGCGCGCCGGGCGCTGGCGCCGGCGGTCGACATCGTCGAGGACGCCGACGGCATCACGCTGCGCGCCGACATGCCCGGCGTGCCGCGCGATGCGCTGCAGGTGCAAGTCGACGGCGACACGCTGAAGATCCGCGGCGACCTCGAACTGGCGCTGGGCGAAGCCGGCAACGCGCGCTACGCGGAACTGCGCCACGGCGCCTGGGAGCGCAGCTTCACGCTGTCGCGCGAGCTTGACAGCGCGCACGTCGACGCGGTGCTGAAGGACGGCGTGCTGACGCTGCGCATCCCGAAGGCCGAGCACGCGCGGCCGCGCCGTGTCGAGGTCACGCCGGGCTGACGCGCGCCAACCCCGCGCTGGATCAAGCACGCCGCGCGCGCCACCTTGCGCGCGGCCGCTCGCGCCAGCTAGATTGAAGGCGTGCGGCAGGCCGGGCCGACTGTTGGCATCCCGGGTCACCGTGGATGGGCTGCAGCAATGCGCAGACGGGATTTCCCCGTGCGTCTCGCCGGTCCTGCCGCACCCTGTGGCGAGTGATGTTCGGGCGCAGTGGCGGCGGCGAGCTGCACTGCGCCCTTGTTTTTTCGCGCCTGCGGGCGCACGCCGTCGGTCAGCGTCGCGCCAGATAGATGCCGCCGAGCAGCAGCGCGCCGCCGGCCAGCTGCATCGCGCCGAGGCGCTCGCCGAGCAATGCCCAGGCGTACACCGCCGAAGTCGCCGGCTGCACCAGCAGCCCGATCGACGCGCGCGCCGGATGCAGGTGCTTGACCGCGTGCGCGATGACGACCTGGCCGCCGAGTTGCACCAGCAGTGCCAGCGCGGCCAGCCAGATCCAGGCGTGCCATCCATGCGGCCAGAAATCGCCTTCGAACCAGGCGAACGGCAGCAGCGCCAGCGTCGCGCCGGCGCTGATCCAGGCCATCAGCGGCAAGGTCCCGAGGCGCTGGCGCGCCTGCTGCACGCCGATCTGGTAGGCGGCGTAGAACAGCGCCGAGACGCTGGCGCAGAAGTCGCCGAGCAACACACGGTGCTCACCCCAGTGCACGCCGATGACCAGCAGCGCGCCAGCCAGCGCGGCCAGCAGCGCAACGACGAACAGCGGCCGCGGTGCCACCCCGGTCAGCACCCACAGCGCGAGCACGACGACCACCGGCGCCATGTTCGATTCCAGCGTCGCATTGGCCACGGTGCTCCAGTGCAGCCCGAGGTGGTAGAGGATCAGGTCGCCGGCGAAGGCGCAGGCGGCCAGTGCGATCAGCGCCGGCGTCGACCATCCTGGCAGCAGCGCGCCGGCGCCGCTGGCCGCCGGCGACCTGGCGCCGGCCCGGCGCGCCGACCACGCCCACGCCAGCAGCAGCGGTGTGGCCAGCGCCATGCGCCAGAACGCCGCCGCGAACGGGCCGACACCGGCGGCCGCGGCCAGCCGAACGAAAATGCCGACGAGGCCGAGTACGGCGCCGCCGGCCAGCAGGGTCAGGAAAGGCATGCCGGGATTGTGCCTGCGCGCCGCAGCGCGCGCCGTCAGCCGCCCTGCCCGCCCGACAAGCGCTTGACCGCCTGCACGAAGCGGTTCAATGTCGGCGAGCGCGCGCCCGGCTCGAAGCGGATGTCGAGCAGCTGGAAGCGCCCGCGCGTGGCATGGGCGCGCTGCAAGGCGGCGTCGAGCTCGGCGCGGGTGCGCACGACGTGGCCGTCGCCGCCGAGCGCGGCGGCGGCCGCGGCGAAGTCCCAGCGGCCGAGGTCGTTGAAGCGCGACTCGGGCTGGAACGCGCGCAGCATTTCCCAGCTCGCGTTGTTGTAGACCAGCACGATCGGATCCCAGCCGTAGCGCGCCGCGTTGCCCAGCTCCCAGCCGGTCATCTGGAACGCGCCGTCGCCGACCAGCACCAGCGGACGGCGCCCGGTGGCCGCCTGCACGCCGAGACCGGCCGGCACGCCGTAGCCCATCGTCGCGTAATAGCCCGGAGCGATCAGCGCGGTCGGGTCCATGTCCATCGCGCTGAACAGGCAGTCGCCGACGTCGCTGGCGATCGGCATCGGGCCGACGCGGCGCAGCAGCCGGTTGACCGCGCAGGCGACGTCGGCCGGCTGCACCGGCGCGTCGCCGGCGGCCGCGTCGTCGCACGGTGCGGCGACCGCCGGCGCGAGCTGCGGCAGCGGCGGCGCCGCCGGCACGCGCTCGAGCAG